>JADJCV010000004.1:1988069-2298353 GCA_016703025.1 Candidatus Avedoeria danica | reverse complement strand
TCGGCTTCCAGCAGGTAGCCGGCGCGGGCGTCGTAGTCCACCCAGCCGTCGTTGAACAGGACGATGTGGTCCAAGAGGCCGAGGTCGCGGGCGAGGGCCACGGCCTGGTCGGCCATCGTCTGCTTCGGGCGATAGAGGCTCGGCGTGCGCGTGCCCATGAAGTACAGCCGGACGTCGTCGCGCTCGGCGGCGACGGCGGCGACGGCGCGGATCAACGTCAGCGGGTCGAACCAGTCCCAGATGCCGCCGCCCCACAGCAGGATGCGGTCATCCGGGCCGACGTGCGGGTGGACGCCGCGGAGGACGGGCGTCGTCGGTACGGCGGGCGGCGTGTCGGGCAGGCCGAAGGGCAGGAGGTCGATGAGGTGGCGCAGGTCGGCGCCGCCGTCGTAGATCGGCGGGTTGATCCGACCGACGGCCGTCAGGCAGCCGAGCCAGTAATCGCGCTGGATCTCGGAGGCGCAGACGAAGAAGTCCCCTCGCTTGAGCTGATCGACGAGCGCGGCCAGGTCCGTCTCGTGGCCTCTCCGGCGGCCCGACGGCGTGTCGTGGACGCGGGCATGGAGGTTCTCGAGGACGAACGGGTCGTAGAGGTCGACGACGATCGGGATGTCGAGCGCGGCCAGGAACGGGTACTGGGCGAGGGTGAGGCCTTGGATGAAGATCGACGTCGCGCCCGCGGCGGCTGCCCGCAGCGCCTCGCCGCGGACGTCGTAGCCGATGCTCGGGAACGGCAGATCGAGCGCGACCTCGCCCGGTGCGGCCAGCGTCACCGGGAGGCCGCGTGCGTGGAGGGCGCGGGCGATCTCGAGGGCGCGGATGCTCGGGCCGGCCATGCGGGGGGCGATGCGGTCGCCGGCGATGATGAGGGTCATGGGGCTTGGTCCACGGGCGGCGGCCCAAGGCCCTCACCCCCCGAGCCTCCCCCCCACGCCGCCACCCACACCGACGCCCCATCCTCGTCGTACACCATGCGCCACCCCGCCGCTTCGAGCTTGCCCGCCGTCAGCGTCTTCGCCGTTGGGCCCACATAGGCCCACTCCACGCCTTCTCGCTGCAGCCGCGCGACGGTGTCCGGCGCCCCGAGGTCGGCGGCGACGGCCTTCGCCAGATCGACCGTCCGCTGGCGATAGTCCGGCTCGACGGTCAGCTCATGGCCGATCGGCAGGGGCGGGATCGTGCAGGCGCGGTCGGCGAGGACGGGCAGCCACCAGCCGCCGTCCTCGCCGAGGACCACGGTGTCGCCGTACGTCGGCTGGCCGCTGGCGAGGAAGACGGCGTCGGCGGGGGTGTGGTCGCGGACCCACGCCAGGGCGCGCTCGTCGGCGGGGGTGGCGATGATGCGGTCAGGCTGGATGACATCGCGCTGGCGATAGCCGAGGACGGCGGCGAGGGCGACGGATGCCGCGATGCCAACGGTCGTCGCGGTGCCGCGGGCCCCCTCCCTGGCTGACTTTGCCAGCCTGTCCCTCCCCCAATGCTGGGGGAGGGACCCTGCGGACAGGATGTCCAATGTCAGCGCCGCGGCGGCGCCGATGGCCAATGCGGCGGGCACGTACAGCCCGATCAGGACCGTGAAGTCCTTCAGCGGCCCGGTGATCGCCAGCCCGAACGCCTGCGGGTAGGACGCGGCCACGAGGCCGATGATCCAGACCGTCGCCACAGCCACGGTGCGGTCCCGCCGCGCCAGGCCGACGGCGAGCGCAATGCCCGTGACAGCCGTCAGGCCGACGCCGACCCACTGGCCGAAGTGCTCGACGACGTAGGCAAGCGTCACCGCGCCCCACACTGCGCCGGGCAGCTCGGTGCTGACGAGCGCGGCCGCGTTCCGATCGAGGTTGCCGGCAAGGAAGCGCGGCAGCCACGGCAGCGCGAGGACGACGGCGGCCAGCGCGACGACGACGAGGCGCCCGAACGATGCCCGCCGCTGCGCCCAGCCTGCGCCGCCGTCCACCAACCACCACGCGCCGACCGCGACGACGAAGAACACGAGCACGACGTAGTGCGTGAGCGCGAGTCCGGCGACGATGACCGCGGCCGCGATCATCCGCCCCACCGCCCGCCGCCGGCCGAGCGTATCGTCGTCCGCGGCCAGCCGGCACGGTTCGCGCGCCGCGAGCACCGCCATGCCGAGCGCGGCCGGCAGCACCACCTGTCCCGCCAGCTGCGTGTAGCGGCCCCACGTCAGGTACGTGCCGGGCATCGGGCCGAGGCCGCCGACGACGACGGCTGCCGCGACGCCGGCCCAGCGGCGGCCCGTGAGGAGCGTCGTCAGGCCGGCGACGGTCAGCGCTTGGAGGACCATCAGCGTTTGGCCGACGACGATCACCGCGCGGTGAACCTCGATGCCGGTGAGGGAGGCGACGGCCGCGACGATGCTGTGGAAGCCGAAGTGGTAGCTGAACGTCGAGAGCGGCGCGAGCGGCAGCCAGTCGGCCGGGAGGCCGTGGTGGCGGACGAAGAGGTCGGCGATCATCGTGTGGTGGACGCTGTCGGCCCAGACCGGGATGGCGATGGTGCGTGCCGCGTACCAGCGGGCGATGAGTTGGACGAAGAGGACGAGGACGAGGGCGAGGGTCGCGGGGGCCGGCGGCCTGAGGGTCCCGGCCCCCGCGACCATCGCTCCCAACAATACGACCCCCCACGTCACCGGCCCGATCCCAACCCCAATCGTCGCCGCCCACAGGTACACCACCGGCACCACCGCCAGCCCTACCCCCGCCGCCACCCCTACCCGCGCCACGACATCGCGCGGCCCCGCCCCGCACACGCGCAACAGCGCCAAACCTGGCGCGATCGCGATCAGGACGGTCGCGGCGACGGCGACGGCAGTGGCGAGCGTTGTTGGCATCAGCGTTCGTCGCCCCGATCCCCCGCCCGATGTGTCCACGCCGCATCGAGCGCGAGCAGCCCAAAGCGCTCGCGGATGTCGCCGGCGCGGACGCGCATCGGGAAGCGGCGGTGGTGGTGGTCGTAGGCGTGGGACAGCGCGTCGTCGTAGCACGCGGCGGAGAGCTCGTAGTTGCCCTCGAGCAGCGTCAGCCGGTCGATGCGGACGTCGATCGTTCCCGGACCGTCGATGTAGGGAATCGACAACCCGGCGTCGCGCGTGTTGGGGCCGGAGACGTGCGTGCCGTCGTCGCGGTGGACGGCGATGCCGAAGACGGGGTGGTCGATCCGGCGGTGGGCGACGTAGTGGAGGCGGATCGTGAGGGGCTGGCCGGTCAGGACGATCGGGTGGGGGGTGCCGTCGGGGCCGAGGACCTCGACGTCGGCGATCTCGACCTCGCCGCTGCCGAAGCGGTCGGGGGAGGTGGGGGGGCGGGGTGGGGAGGTCGGCGAGGGGGGCACGGCATGCCGTGCCCCTACACGGCCGGTGGTTGGGGCGCCGGTGTCGGCGTGGGGCGACGTGGGGGCGGAGGCGTCGGCCGCGGCTTCGGCTGCCGCTTCGGCTGCCGCTTCGGCCGCTGCTTCCGCCTCCAGGCGCGCCTCCTCGCGCGCGACCATGCTGCGGTAGTAGCCCTGCAGCACGTCGTCGCACGAGCCGTCCGCTTGGATGACGCCGTCCTCGAGCCAGATCGCGCGGTCGCAGAGTTCGCGGACGGCCTCGGTGTCGTGGCTCACGAGGAGGATCGTGACGCCGGACTTGCGCAGGGACGTGATCCGCTCGCGGCACTTGTGCTGGAAAGCCTGATCGCCCACGGCCAGGATCTCGTCGATCAGCAGGATCTCGGCGTCCAGGTGGATGGCCGTGGCGAAGCCGAGGCGCATGTACATGCCGGACGAGTAGTGCTTCACCGGCACGTCGATGAAGCGCTCGAGCTCGCTGAAGGCCACGATCGCGTCGAAGCGGCGGCTCATGTCGCGCCGTCCGAGGCCGAGCAGCGAGCCGTTCAAGTACACGTTCTCGCGGCCGGTCAGGTCAGGGTGGAAGCCGGCGCCGAGCTCGAGCAGCGCCGCGACGCGCCCGCTGACCTCGACCCGCCCGGCGGACGGCTCGACGATCCGCGCCACAAGCTTGAGGGCCGTGCTCTTTCCGGTTCCGTTCGGCCCGACGAGCCCGACGGCCGTGCCGGGCGCGACGTCGAACGAGACGTCGTCGAGCGCCACGAGGACGTCTCGTTCGGCCGCGGCGGTCCGGCGGAAGACGCGGACGAACGCCTCCTGGAAGCTGCGCGGCCGGTCGTGGGCGATGACGAACGACTTCGTGACGCCCTCGAAGCGGATCGCACCGCTCATCGTGCCGTTCCTTGCGGCGCGCTTCGTGATCGCCGCGCAGCGGACCGTGCCGCTCCACGGGGCGCCCACCGGCCCACGCATCGAGCCGAGCAAGCCCTTGCGATGTGGCCCACGCTATACCTCTTCCCCGAACCGGCCAGACCGCCGCGCGAACGCCCAATAGCCGATGGCCAGGATCGCGAAGGCCGTCAGGGCGGTGCGGAGCAGGAAGAGCGCGTCGGGGGCGCTCGGCGGGCCGTCGGGCGAGCCGTACAGGACGGTGCGGTAGTTGGCCACGAGCGTGCCCATCGGGTTGAGGATGTAGGCCAGGCGGCCGGTCTCGATCGGCCAGCCGACGATGTGGATCACGCGGTTGAACGCGCCATAGTCGTAGAAGATCGGGGTGCCGAAGAACCAGGCCAACAGCACGACCTCCATGATCTTGGCGGTGTCGCGGTAGTAGACGTTGGCGCACGAGAGCAGGAAGACGATGCCGAGCGTGAAGACGGCCTGGATGGCGATGATCACGGGCAGCCAGAGGGCATGGATCGTCAGCGGGATGTCCCACAGCACGAGCATGGCGATGAGCACGGGCAGCGCGAACAGGAAGTTCACGAGCTCGCCGAGGACGACGCCGACCGGCAGGACCTCACGCGGAAAGTAGACCTTGTTGATCAGCGATGCGTTCCCGACGACGCACCCGACGCCGCCCGCCACGCTCATGCTGAACCAGTTCCAGGGCAGCAATCCCGTCAGCACGAAGAGGTGGAACGCACGGTCGACAGACGGGCTCTGCATCACGCCGAAGATCACGTAGAACACGAGCATCATCAGCAGCGGGCTGGCCAGCGACCACAGGACGCCGAGCACCGAGTTCTTGTAGCGCACCTTGAGGTCGCGGATCACGAGGTTGCCGACGAGATGGCGGTAGGCCCAGAGCTCGCGCAGGCGGTGGGCGAGGGGGCGATCCTGGTGTGGGAGGTTCGTGTGGGGGGTCATTTGGGGGGTGAGGAGGGTGTGTTCGACGGACGGACTGAGGGCCTCTCAGGCCGTCGGCCTTCAGCTCTCTCCACCCGACGGCCTAAGGCCCTCTCCCCCCGACCCCCTCCCCCAAGTCTGGGGGAGGGGGAGGATGCTTCGCGGGGGGGGAGAGCGGGAGACGAGGGATGGGCGTCCATGCGTTGGCCGTGACCGCCCGCGCCGACTCTTCGGTAGACGTCGACGAGTGTTTCTCCTGCCCGCGCCCAGTCATACCCCTCAACCGCGCGGGCGCGCAGTCGTTCGCCCGTCGCGCGGGCGCCGGCGGGGTCGGCCAAGGTGTCGAGGATGCGGGTGGCGAAGGCATCGGGGTCGGCGAACGGGGCGGCGAAGAGGCCGTCGTCGCCCAGGTACTCGCGGTTGACGGGGGTGTCGAACGTCACCGTCGGGAGCGCCATCGCCATGTAGTTCAGCAGCTTGCCGCTGCCCTCGGTCGTGCTGATCTTGGGCGCCACGGCGATGTCGCCGAGCGCCAGGTGGGCCGGCGCCTGGTCGTACGGGATGCGGCCCGTGAAGAGGATGCGCCCGTGCAGGCCGAGCTGCTCGGCGCGGCGGGCGTACCACTCCGTGCCGGGGTAGCCCATCACCAGGAAGCGCACGTCGGGCCGTGCGTCGATGACCTTGCGGGCGGCGTGGAGCAGGACGTTGGTGCCCTGATGGCGCGCCAGCAGGCCGAGGTAGACGACGATCGGCGCCGCCTCCGGCAGGCCGAGGGCGCGGCGGGCGGCGGCGCGCTCGGCGGGCGTCAGGACGTCGGGGCGGAACGTGGCGGCGTTCACGCAGTCCGGCAGGGCGACGATCCGCGCGCGCGGCACATCGAAGTCATCGATGAGGTGCTCGGTGGCGAAAGCCGTGCTCGTCACGATCGCTTCCGGCCGGTGGTCGATCCGCCGCTCGAGCCAGCGTGCGGCCGCCTGCCAGCGGCCGCCCTCGCGGACGAAGCCGTGATCCACCATCTCGCCCGAAAGGCTGCCCTGGAAGTCGAAGACGATCGGCCGCCGCACGAGCCGCGCCACCGCGCCGCCGATCAGCGCGCCCTCGTGCAGGTGGCCGTGAATCACGTCAGGGCGGAAGGCGAGCGCGCTCTGGAGCACGCGCGCGGACAGCAGGACGTCGAACGCCAGCTTGTGCCGCGACGAGCCGACCTCGTAGCGCTCCCGCCACGGGATCGGCAGGCAGCGCTGGACGGTCAGCCCTGGCACGTCGTTGCCGTTGTGGTACGTGACGATGCGCACGTGGTGCCCCATCGCCTGCAGCGTGCGGGCCTCCTCGAGAATCCGCACGTGGCAGCCGTAGTCGCCGAAGAACGACGTCGGGGCGACCATGAGGACGCGGTAGGACGAGGGGGCGGGGGGTGGGGCGGTTGCGGTCACGGCGGGATTGTACCGCGTGGGGGTGTGGTGCCGGTGTCGTGTGGACTCTGGGATCGCAAGGACCGCACGGTTCGCAAGGATCGACGGCTTCAGCCGTTGATCGCCTGCGCTGTCCCTGTCTGCCCTATCTACCCCTACCGCCCCTTCCTTCGCCCCAACAACAACCCCCGCAGCGGGTTCGCCGACCCGATGTCGTTCCAGGCGGCGTTCTGGTCGACGCCGTCGCCTTGGCGCCGGTCCAGGCTGGCAGGGGCCAGGTGCGCACGCGCAGCGTCGGCCTCGGTCAGCCATTCGCCGATCGCTGCCGCGTCCGCCGCGGCGATGCGAACGCGCAGCTCGGCGAGCTCGCGGCCGAGCGCGTCCAGCCATGACAGGACGGCCGACCGGTCCATCATCGCAGCCGCGGCCGCGTCCACGCCGTCGCGGCCGGTGGCCAGCCACGTGGTGTGCATGCTCGGGGGCATCAGCCGCCCGATGTCGGTGGCCGACGGGCTGTGGCCGAGGACGCGCGCCAGGGCGGCGCCGGCCAGGTGGGGCAGCTGGTCGACAGCGGTGGCGAGCGCGTCGTGCTCGTCCGCGTCGATGAAGTACGGCTCGGCGCCGATTGCGTCGATCAGGTTCGTCAGCACGCGGACGGCCGCCGCGTCGGCTGACGCGGCCGGCACGATGCAGTAGGCGACGCCGGTGAATGGTGACGCCGCCGCCCCCGTACGGCCCGCGCCGGGCGTCCCATCGGCGTCGGCGTTCACCGGCGTCGCATCGGCCGCCGCGCTTGCCGGCGCCGCAGCCGCCGCGTCCGCCGCCACGAGCCGACCGGCGAGGATCGGGTGGCCGCTGATGAACGAGACGCCCGCCGGCAGGTCGGCGGCGGCGCGGAGCACGGGGCGCATCACGGGCGCTGTGTCCGTGACGAGCGAGCCGGGGCGGACGTGGGGCGCGATGTGCTCGATCGTCAGCAGCGTCTGATCGAGCGGCTCGGTCAGGACGATCAGGTCGGCATCCTCGACGGCGGCCACGAGGTTCCAGCGCGCCTCGTCGATTGCGCCGGCGGCCAGTGCGGCCTTGGCGCGGGCAGCGTCGCGGTCGTGTCCCACCAGTCGGTAGTCCGTCCGGACGTGCGCCAGCGCCCGGCCGAGCGCGGTCCCGACGGGACCGAGGCCGATGATCGCGATGACGGGGGGCTGCTCACGGGCCATGGGTCATCCTCCTTCTCAGCACGTCGCATCCGCCGCGCACAGCGCCGCGTGCCACGCGGTCAGCGGCGTGCCGCGCCAGGCATCGGGCGCCTCGCGCTCGTGGTATCGGATGAGGGCGACGACGTCCGGCGCGGCGCCCTCGGTCTCCACCCAAACGGCCCCGCGCTCCGGATGGTTCGCCACGGCCCAGAACGGCCGGCGCCAACCCGTCGGGCAGCCGGACAGCCAGCGCCACACGGGCGGTACGGAGCGACGGAGCACGACGCGCGCGACGCGGTGCGGCAAGCCGACACCGGCCTCCGCCTTGCCGAGATCGTGCAGCAGCCCGGCCTGGAGGAGCGGCGGCGCGGTCGCCCCGGCCGCCTGCAATCGACCGAGGACGTCGAGGCCGTGCTGGCGGTCCTCGGGCGACATCCGCTCGAACAGCGCGTACAGGGCGGGCGGGAGGACGGCGCGGGCGGGTGCGGGGTCGATCGGGCGGCGGCGGGCGGCGAGGGCGTGCCAGAACTGGCGGTTGCGGTAGCGGGCGGCGGTCAGTACGGGCATGGGGTCGGGGCGGCGATCAGGCGATCGCCGGGCCGGCCAAGAGGCGGAGGATCCACTGCGCCGGGGCCTGCACGAGCCAGCTGAAGATGTCGAACGTTCCGTTGCGACCCATCAGGATGACGATGAGGAGCACGATGGGCCCGTAGCGCTCGTACTGCGCCAGCCACTCCGCGCGGCTCGCCGGCACGAGCCCCATGAGGACCTTCCAGCCATCGAGCGGCGCGACGGGGATGAGGTTGAAGAAGGCGAGGAACAGGTTCAACAGCGCGAAGAAGAGGAGGAACGAGGCGACGAACGTCGGCCAGCGGCCGTCCGAGGCCGACAGCGCGCGGGCGCCCAGCGCCGCGATCGTCGCCAGGATCATGTTGGAGACCGGTCCGGCCAGGGCCACTTGCAGCATTCCCTGGCGCGTCAGCCGCCAGCCGTTCACCGGCACGGGCTTGGCCCAGCCGAAGCCGACGAGGAGCATCATCAGCGAGCCGAGCGGATCGAGGTGCTTGATCGGGTTGAGCGTCAGCCGGCCAAGGCGCGCCGCCGTGTCGTCACCGAGATGGTTGGCCCACCAAGCGTGCGCGTACTCGTGGAACGTCAACCCGATGACGAGCGCGGTGATGAGCGCGACCCCTTGGATCGGGTTGCGGAAGAGCTCGAAGATCATCGACGGATGTGCCTTGGGGGTTGGGGACGGGACGGGCAGTATAGCATCCGCCGAACAGCAGAAGGGCCGACCCAAAGTGGGCCGGCCCTTCTGCTGTGATCCGATAAGCTGAACCAATCAAAAGGCACGAATGGCCGTTCGTCGGCCGCCGCTCGCAGAACACAGACCCTCGTCTGCGGTGACCAGTACTCTGTCACTGCGGAGACTGCGGACCACTTCCTCTGTCGGATATCCGAAGCGTGTCCAGTGACAGAGTACTAGAAGCCCTTCAAGAGACAGCCGATGGCCAGGACCGCCCATCCGGCAAACGACAGCCAGCCGGCGTAGGCGGCAAGCGCGGCGATGACGCCGAGCGGGCCGGCCAGCAGGCCGAGGATGGCCAGGACGGCGGCGATGAGGTACACGATCTGGGTCGGGGCGGACAGCTTCACAGACTTCTCCTCTTGGGATGGGCGGATGTGTGCTGCTGATCGCACGGGCGCAGGGTAGCGCGATTGGCATTGGCCGTCCAGTGGACCCAGTCGCGCGCATGCACCTGCGATCACCCCAACGGATCTTCGCGAACCACCCGCGCCGCCGCCACCATCGCCCGCAGCTTGCCCGCCACCCGCGCGCCGTCGTTCATCGGCCGCAGCGCGAACGTGCCGAAGCCGCAGTCGGGGTTGATCGACAGGCGGTCGATCGGCACGACGTCGAGCGCCGTTCGGATCCGCGCGACGATGTCGTCGACCGCCTCGATCTCGTCCGTGCGCGGGTTGACGACGCCGAGGCCGAGCGCTTTGCCGCCCGGGTCGACGACGGCGCCGGCGCGGGGCGTGGCGTACTCGAGGACGAGCTCGTCGACGGCGAGCGCGTCGAACGTCGGCTGGAGCGGGGCGTAGCCGCCGGAGAGGAGGGTGCGTTCGTCGCGGCTCCAGTTGCCGCGGCAGACGTGGAGCGCGGTGCGGACCGGCAGGTCGGCTGCGACGCGGTTGATCAGATCGACGGCGAACGCGAGCTCCTCTTCGGGATCGCTGCGCGCGGCCAGGGCGGCGCACATGAACGTGCGTGTCTGGCCGCGGCCGAACACGAGCTCGCTGAGGACGGGCTCGTCGAACTGGACCACGGCCGCGCCGCCCGCGGCCAGCGCCAGTGCCTCGGCGCGCAGGAGCGCCACGACGTCCTCGGCCAGCGCCTCCTTGTCGGCGTAGACCCTGCCCGTCAGCTCGGGCACCCACATCGCCCGGGTCAAGAGGTACGGGCCGGGCAGCGGCACTTTGACCGGCGCGTCGGTGAGGCCGCGCACGAACGCCAGCTCGTCCGCCGCCAGCGGCTCGCGCGCCACGAGCCGGCCGACGCACGTCGGGTTCGTGATCGCGTACGCCGGGACGTCGAGTGTGGCCAGGAGTCGCTCGAAGCCGGCCTTGTCCTCGACGTGGTCGAGCATCTCGGCGAGCGTCATCGCCCGAACGCCGTCGAGCTTCTCGGCGACGAAGCTGTAGAAGTTGTCCCGCCGCTGCTCGCCGTCCGTGACGATGTCGATGCCGGCGGCGGTCTGGAGCGCCACGGCGTCGCGCACGGCGGCGTCCGCCACGGCGTCGAAGCCGGCGCGGTCGAGGTCGCCGCGGCGGCGGGCCTTCAGGGCGCGCAGCAGCTCGGGCGAGCGCGGAAGGCTGCCGACGGTCGTGACGGGGAGCGGTGGGAGCGGCATGCGACTACCCGGCCGCACGTCGACGCGACGATGGACGCGCCGGCGCGACGTCGCGTGCTGCGTCAGCGTGTCGCGGCCGGTGGCCATGCCAGGCCACCGTGTTGCGGCCGCGATGCGTCGGACAGGTACTAGCGGTCCGCATCGAAGTACCCGAACGCCTCGACCGCCTCCGTCAGCGGGCCGAAGCCGCTCGTCCGGCCCGGCAGCCACGCCTTCAGACCCTCGAGGTCCATCATCTCGCGGTGATCGGGGTTGGCGTAGTCCATCGTGAAGAGCGTCTCGAGCCAGGCGCGCTCCATCGCCGCGTCGAAGTCGTCCCGCACCGTGAACACGCAGTGGTCGAACGGGGGCGTCGTCGCCAGGATCCGCGTCGTCGCCGGGTCGAGCGTCCCATCGGCGGTCCAGCCGGCGTGGTTGAGGTCGAGCATCGCACACGCGTCCGCGCCGCCCGCCAACAGCGCGTCGAGGGCGTCGCGCTCGCCGCCGACGTGGTCGCCGTGCTTGCCGACGAGGACGTTGTGGCGCAGCACGGTCACGTCCTGGCCGGGCACGAGGCCGCTGGCGGCCAGCAGGCCGAGCGGGATGAGCGTCGCCTGGGGCGAGTCGGCGGCGCCGACGGCGATCGTTCGGCCGCGCATGTCGGCGAGGGTCGCCACGTCGCCGTCCGCGCGGACGACGATGTGGCTCACGCGATCGCGGTCCGTGTCGCGCATCGCGATCGCGCGGCACGTGCCGCCCGTACGGCGCACGGCGTCGACCCAGGCCAGCGGCGAGTTCCAGGCGATGTCGAGGTCGCCGTCCAGGAGGGCCGTTACGAGCAGGCCGTAGTTGCTGTAGAACACGAAGTCCATCGGGGTGCCGTGGTCCTCGAAGTAGGCCTTGATGATCTCCCAGATCGTGACGACCTTCGGATCGTACGCCACGGCGCCGACGATGATCGGGCGGAGGGGGGTCATGCGAACAGCTCCATGCCACAGAGGGCCTTGCCGATGAAATCGTGCAGGACGTCCGTCGTGGGCGCCATGACGCTGCCGGCGCGGGCGTCGCGGAAGTTGCGCTCGATGCTGAGGTGGCGGCTGAACGCGGCGCCGCCGCACGCCTTCATCGCCAGGTCCGTCACGTGCAGCGCGGTGTCGCTGGCGGCGGCCTTGGCCTCGAGGACCATCAGCATCGTCGTCGGCCCCGGATTCTCGACGGCGTCGAGGACGGCCCCGAGGTGGGCGCGGCCGCGGTCCGTCTCGATGCGCATCTTGGCCAGGCGGGCGCGCAGGTTCGGCAGGTCCGCCAGCTTCGTGCCGAGGTGCTCGAATCCCTTGCCGGTCAGATGCGCCTGCGTGCCGGCCACCGCCGACTCGGCGATCCCGAGCGAGACGGCGGCGTTGCCGATCGCGAAGATCGGCAGGCCGATGCCGAGCATCGCGTCCATGCCCTTGCCGGGCTCGGACAGGAGGCGATCGGCCGGGATCGTCGTGCCGTCGAGCGTCATCGGCGCGCTGGCGTTGCCGCGCATGCCCATCGCCACCCACGGTCCGCTGACGGCGAGGCCGGGGTCGCCCTTCTTGACATAATACAAAGCACTGTCGAGCGGCCCGGTGCTCAGCGGCGCGCGGCTCGAGACGACGTAGCCGTCGGCGATGCCGGCGGAGGTCACCCACGACTTGTCGGCACGCAGCGTCACGTGGCCGTTCGTGGCCACGGCCTGGCCGATCGGCGCCCAGAAGTGGCTGCGCGACCCCTTCTCGCTCCAGGCGAGGGTGCTCAGGTGTCGTCCGGCCGCCGCCTCGCGCAGGGCGTCGCCGGCCACGTCGGGGCGCGCGGCGTAGTACGCCACGCCCGCGACGTGCATGAGGTAGACCATCGCCGTCGACGCGCAGCGCTGCGCCAGCTCGTCGAGCACGGCGGCCATGACGCGCGGGCCCTGGCCGAGGCCGCCGAACTCGGTGGGCACCGTCAGGCCGAGCAGGCCGGCCTCGCCGAGGGCGCGGATGGACTCGGCCGGGAAGCGGCCGCGCTGGTCGACATCGTCGGCGTTGGGGGCGAGGGCGGCGTCGGCGACGGTCCGCACGCGGTCGAGAAGGGCGGTCTGATCGGCATCCAGACGGTACACGGGGTGCTCCTGGTGCGGTGCCGGCCGCCGTGCGACCGGCGGGCGGGTCACGGGGTCGGGCAGAGGCGGACGGTGAGCGCGACGCTGCGCTCCAGCGTGGTGTACAGCGGGGAGCGGGCGCGGGTCACGGCCCAGGCGCGCTCGACATCGGGCGCGGCGGCGTCGGACGAGACGTAGAGCGTGCCGTCGATGGCCGCGATCCGTGGGCTGCCCACCTCGCCGATGACGCCGAGGTGGACGAGTGGGTTGTCGAGCGTGCAGCGCAGGACGGCCTCGAGGGCGTCGTGCGGCAGGCGGGCGCGGCGGGCGGTCGCGGCGAAGGTCGAGAGGAGGTCGGCGCCGAGGGCGGCGAGCAGCGCCTCGACGGCGGACGGCAGGGGGGCCTCGGCGTCGAAGCCGGCGGCTGCGCCTAGCCGGAGGACGTGGCGGCGGGCATGCGCCGTCGCATCGTCGGGACCGTCGGCGCGCACGCGCACCGTCCAGGCGTGGGTCACATCTTGCATCGGGACCAGCCCGTCGGGCGCGCATGCATGGGGGGAGTATGGGCCACTCCGCGGCGGAGCACAAGGCGATCGCCGCGCCGACGCAGGCAGTGAGGTGACACCGTCGCGGCGATGGGGTGTCAGCGCCGCCGCCGTCGGAAAGGACCGGATTGACGCCGGAGCCGGGCCGTTCACACTGTTCAACCTCAGGATGCGACCTCAGGATGCGACCTCAGGACGCGACCAGGCGATGCGACTGCGGTCCGAGCCCTGCAACTTGCCCGACTTCCAGGAAGGACATTGCACGATGTGGAACAGGCGATCGCGATGGCGGTCGGAACCCGAACAGGCGGCCGGCACGGCCGACCGTCACGCCGACCGGCTTCGAGCCGCCCTTGTCGGCCTGCTGGCGTTGACCTTGCTGGCGGGCTGCTCGACGGACAACGACCCGGCGGCGACGGCGCCCGACGCGGCGGCGCCGGCCTCCTCGGCCGGAGCGGCCGGCGAGGGTGCGGCGAGCGGCGACGCGACGAGCGGCCAGGAGCCGTCGGCCGCGGGGCAGGAAGGGGGCAGCGAAGCCCGGCTCGTGCCTGGCCAGTATCTCTCCCCGCTGGCCCGCCTGCACCGGCTCGAGGGCGACAAGACCCACCTTCACGTCGACGAGGTCCGGTACCGGGCCGATGACCAGAAGCTGTTCCAGTGCAGCTACACGTTCGGCGTCGTGGATGCCAAGGACCCCGCGAACCTGCGCTACCTGGCGCAGAACATCAAGCACAAGGTTCCGGACGACGAGCGCAGCCCCGGCTGCATCCACCTCGCATGGGACGGCGACATCGTCTACACGACCCACCGCGGCAACATCAGCAACCCGGCGTTCCTGAGCGGCTGGGACATCGCCCAGACCGACCCCGAGGACGACACGAAGATGGTGCCCGCGCAGATCCCGGTCCTCCAGGAGCCGGGCGTCAGCTACGAGGGAGTCGACGTCGCCGACGGCGTCATCTATGTCGCGCTGGCCAAGGACGGGCTCGGCGTCTACAAGCGCGATCCGGCGACGAACGTCGTTTCGCGCGTCGGCGAGCTGAAGGATATCGGCAGCACGTGGGGCATGCGCGTCGTCGGCACGACGGCGTACCTCACGACCCTGGCCGGCGAGCTCGTCACGGTGGACGTGACCGATCCGACGGCGCCGAAGCTCCTCGGCAAGGCCGACACCGGCGGCGTGGCGCGCGGCTTGGCGGTCGATGGAACGATGGCCTATGTCGCGGCGGGCTCGGCGGGCCTCGTGCTCGTCGATGCCTCGGTCCCCACCGCGCCCAAGGTCGTCGGTCAGGCCCCCATGCCTGGCACGGCGATCCGCGTCGACTACTCCGCCGGGCACGCCTTCGTGGCGGCCTGGAACGACGCGCGGGCGTACGACGTCAGCGATCCGGCAGCGCCGAAGTTCATCGGCGCCGCGCGCCAGACCCAACAGTCGACGTACGGCGCCAACGCCGGTGACCTCGACACCGGGCGCCCGCCGGTGACGGTGCGCAACCTCGGCATTGCCGCGCATGAGAACATCGTCTTCATCGGCAACTGGTGGGTGCTCTACAGCTACCGCATGCTCCCGGACCGCACGGCGCCCAACCTGCTTCTGCCGGAGGACGCGAACACGATCGACTTCGGTCTCGTGGCGGCCGGCGAGACGAAGACCGTGCCGCTCGAGGTGACGAACCAGGGCACGGCGCCGCTGAACCTGTTCGGCAACTGGACCGAAGGCGAGGCGTTCACGGTCAGCCCCGAGCAGGTACAGGTGGCGCCGGGCGAGAGCACGACGCTGCAGCTCAGCTTCACGGCCAGCGTCACGGACACGGCTTGGAGCAACCTCCACATCTGGTCGGACGATCCCGACCAGCCGAAGCGAACCGCCTACCTGACCGTCAACCGCGACGGCCTCGGCATCGGGCGCATGCTGCCCGAGACGAAGGTCACGCTTCTCGACGGCTCCGAGTGGTCGACCGCCGAGGGAACAGGGAACGTGCAGGTGTTGGCGTACTTCGCCACCTTCTGACCGGTCTGCAGTCTGGAGTTGCCAGACATCGAGGATCGGATCTGGACGAAGTTCAAGGATCAGGGTGTGGTGGTGGCGGCGATCGATCCGAACGGCGACAGCGCCGACGGCGTGCAGGCATGGTCCTCGTCGAGCGGGGTCACGTATCCCATCGGACTCGAGAGCCCCGACACGCCGACGTACAAGGCGCTGGTGAAGAACTTCAAGGGGCTGAACCCCTACCCGGTCGACGTCGTCGTCGGCAGGGATGGCACGATCGCCTACATCTCCCGTGAGTACGATCCCGACGGCTTGCTGGCGGCGGTCGAAGCGGAACTGGCCAAGGAGGCCCCGACGGCCCTGGCGAGGTAGTCCCGGCTCGATGCTGAGCCTGCGGTCACCCCACCGGGCGATGCGCCCGGTGGTGGGCTAGAATCGGCGGCATGCGTACCCAAGACGATCTGCGACCGACCGCCCCGATGACGCCAACGCCGTCCGCCCTGCCGTGGACGGTGCTCGTCGACGTCCGCGCGCTGGCCGCGCGCCTGGATGCGGACGGCACCGAGTTGGCCGTCGTCGATTGCCGCCACCGCCTGGCCGATCCCGCCTGGGGCGCGACCGCCTACCGCGAGTCGCACGTCCCAGACGCGGTCTTCGCCGACCTCGACCGCGACCTCAGCGCGCCCGTCGTGCCCGGCGTCACCGGCCGCCACCCGCTCCCGTCGCCCGACGCACTGGCGGCGACGCTCGGCGGCTGGGGGATCGATGCGGCGACCCAGGTCGTGGCCTACGACGACATCGGCGGGGCGTTCGCGGCGCGGCTGTGGTGGCTGCTGAAGTGGCTCGGGCACGATGCCGTCGCGGTCGTCGACGGCGGCTGGCCCGCCTGGCTGGCGGCCGGGCTGCCCGTGCGCAGCGGCGTCGAGCATCGCGCGGCACGAACGTTCGCGCCGCGCCCCCGGCCCGCGATGGTCGCCGACGCCGACACGACCGCGGCGGCCGCGGCAGGCGGCACGGTGCGCGTGCTGGACGCGCGGGCGGCGGACCGGTTCGCCGGGCAGAACGAAACGATCGATCCGGTGGCCGGCCACATCCCGGGCGCGGTGTCGCTGCCCTTCGCGGGCGGCCTCGGGCCGGACGGGCGGCTGCTGTCGCCGGCTGTGCTCGCGTCGCGCTTCGACGGGGCCCTCGCCGGCGCCGACGCGGCGGAGGCGATCGTCTACTGCGGCTCGGGCGTGACCGCCGCTCACCTCGTGCTGGCCGCGGCGCACGCCGGACGGCCGCTGCCGCGGTTGTACGCGGGGTCGTGGTCGGAGTGGATCGTCGATCCGGCGCGCGGGGTGGCGACCGGGGCGTGAGGGCCGGTCGGCCGCCGTATAATCGCCCTATGTTCCCGCCCCGTTCATCCATCCGCGCCCAACGCACGCTGGCGGCGCTCGCCGTGGCGGTCTTCGCCCTCGCCCTCGTCCCCCGCCTCTGGCGCATCGATGCCCATCTGACGCCTGACGAGCTGCGCTGGGTCTGCCGGACGGTCGGCTTCCACACCGGCCTGCGGACCGGCGACCTGGCGCTCACGCTCCAGACCGGACACCCCGGGGTGATCACGATGTGGCTGGGCGGGATCGGGCTGCCGGTGGCGCCGGAAGCGGCGTGGTCGAAGGCGTGCCTCGGCTCGGACAGCAGCGAGCTGCTCTACGAGCTCGCGCCGGCCGATCGACAGGTGATCCTCGACCGGCTGTACGCCGGCCGCCGCCGCATCGCGTGGTTCACGGCCTTCCTGGCGGGCGTGACCGTCTGGCTGACCGCCCGCCTGCTCGGCCGGCGCACGGCGCTCTTGGCCGCGCCGCTCGTGGCGCTCGACCCGTTTTGGCTGGCGCATTCGCGGTTCCTTCATCTGGACGGCGTGCTGACCGGGCTCGTGAGCGTGGCGCTGCTGACGTTGTTGCTCTTCCTGGTGGGCGATGGGGCGGGCGACCGGGAGGTCGTCGGGCCAGGCGACGACCGTCGTCCGGCCGGCCGGCGCTGGCTGATCGTCAGCGGCGTCTTGCTCGGCATGGCGCTGGCGGCCAAGTCGCCGGCCCTCTTCGTCGTGGGCTACGGGGGCGTGCTTTGGCTCGCGCTGGCTCGATGGCGTCGGACGGGGCTCCGGACGATGATCGGCGAGGGTGCGCTCTGGCTGGCCGTGGCGGGCGTGACGCTCGTCGCGCTGTGGCCGGCGCTGTGGGCGGAGCCGCTTGCGGTGGCCCGGCTGTACTTGAGCGAGCTTGCGTCCCATGGCACGGCGACGTTGGAGCGGGCGAGCTTCTTCGCGGGCGAGGTAAGGGATGATGCGGGGCCGGGGTTTTACGGGATCGTGTGGTGGCTGCGGACGAGCCCTTGGGTGGTGGGAGGGGTGGGGTTGGTGGGGGTCGCAGGCATCGCGGGTATCTCGGGCATCGCGGGCGAAGGTGGGGTGCGGGGCAATGCGGGGGCGCGAGGGCTCGAGCGCCGGATTGTCGTCGGCGCGCTGCTCGGCTTCATCATCCTGTTCACGGTGTTTCTCACGGCGGCAAGCAAGGAGTTCGATCGCTATCTGTTGCCCGCGTTCCCGGCGGCGGACATTGTCGCGGCGGCGGGGTGGGTGGGGGCGGTCGGGTGGCTGGGGCAGTGGTGGGCGGCGCGAACATCGAGGCGCGCCGGACAGCCCACAAACGTCCGTGCAGGGGCACGGCATGCCGTACCCCTCGCCGTGATGTTCGTGTTGGCGACGCAGCTGGCGCTCGTCCTGCCGATCGGACCGTACTGGGTGACGTGGTACGACCCGCTCGCCGGCGGGGCGGAGCGGGCGCAGCAGCTGGTGCTCGTCGGGTGGGGCGAAGGGCTCGATCAGGCGGCGGCGTTCCTGAACGGCCAGCCGGGCGCGGCGGACCTCGAGGTCGCCGGCCGCTACCGGGCGGCGTTCGGGCTGTTGTTCGACGGCCGGAACGTCCAGACGGACGATTACGCGCCGGACACGACGGACTACCTCGTGGTGATGCTCAACCAGGTGCAGCGCCACCAGGACCCGGAGCTGTTGGCCAAGTACATGGGCGTCGACCCGCCCGCGTTCGCTGCCGAGATCGGCGGGATCACGTTGGCCTGGGTCTATCGCAACCGGGCCGACGAGGAGGTCGCGGCGTTCCTCGACGCCAACGGGGATCCGGCGATGGACGCGCTGGTCATGCGTTCGCGCAACATCCTGGTCCGCCGCTACGCCGGCCCTCTCCCGATCATCAAGTACGGCGACGCGACGGACGACGTGCACATGGCCCGCGGCGTGATCGACGCGCTCGGGCGTCTGCCGCGCGTCTGGCACGTCCACCGCGCAGAGGGCGAACGCGCACCCGCCGACGCGCGCATGACGCTCTTGCTGGAGACCGGCGCGCATCGCTTCGATCACCACGTCATCGGCGACCTCGTGATCGACGGCTACCGGGATGCCGACCCGCGGGCGCTCCTTCCGGCCGTGTCGCGCCGACTGTCCGTCGACTTCGGCGCTGCCGGCACCCTCCGCCTGCACGGGCTCGCCCTGCCGGACGGGCCCTGGCCCAACGACCGTCAGGGCGCGCTCCGGTTCGCCTGGCGGGCCGTCGGCCCGATCGACCCGCCCGCCACGCTGAGCGTGCAGCTGATGGATGCCACCGGCGCCCAGCGCGCCCAGCTGGACGAGCGGTTGGTCGATGACGCAGGCGACGGGACGGACGATTGGACGCCCGGCGTCGACGTCGCGACGCGGCACGCGCTGGACGTGCGCGGCCTGCCGGCGGGTGACTACACGCTGTCGATCGGCACGTACACGGCCAGCGACGGCGATTGGGAGGCACTGCCGACGCACGGGATCGAGGTCGCGGGACTGGCGGCGGCGGGACTGGCGGCGCGGGTCGAGGGCAACCGGCTGCTCATACCGGTGCGCCTGGCGGACGGGGCGGCGATGCGCGCGCCGTGAGGGGCGCGCATCGCGCCGGGCACGGCGTCGACGGCCGGCTACCGCACGAACCGCATCGTCACCGGATAGCGGAACGCCTCGCCCTTGTCGGCCTTGAGCGCGGCGATGATCGGGCAGATCAGGCCGAGGAGGAAGACTGCCAGCAGTCCGATGCCGATCAGCCCGAAGCTGCCGAACATGGCTGCCACCGCGCCGAACGATAGGGCCGACGAGTCCATTCCGGAGCCGGCCATCATGCCGCCCACGGACCCGAACGTCGTCACGATGCCGACAAAGATCAGGACGACGAAGTAGATCAGCTTCGAGAGCTGGAAGTTCACGGCTTCCCGGCCGTTCTCGTCGATGAACGGATCGTCAGCCCGCTTGACCAGCCAGACGGCGAGCGGGCCGAAGAGCGAGCCGAGCGGGATGACCATTCCCAGGAAGGCGGCCAGGTGGCACAGGACGGCGGTCTGGCGGATCTGCTGTTCGGTGATCGGGGGCACGGGGCACCTCGTGGCGCAGCATGTGGAGCGGTCGCGCGGACGGACGGCGGATTCTACGCGACAATCGCCGACCCGGTCGCGCGCCCCGTGGGCGAACGCCTCACGCCTCAGATCGCCTGCCGCGCCTTGAGCGCCAGGTAGCGGTCGATAACGGCCACGCTCAGCCGATCGGCGGGCACGTCCAGCGTGGCCACGCCGCGGGCGCGCAGCGCGGACAGCGCCGCGGCGCGCTCGGCCAGCAGGCGCTCCGCCACCGTTCGCTCGTACAGCGCTTCGGTCGAGGTGAGCGGGCGGCGGGCGAGCGCCTCGACGGACGGGTCGGCGACGGTGACGACGAGCGGCAGGTGGTGGCGTCGCAGGCGCAGGACGTGGGCGACCAGGCGGTCGACCGAGACGGCGCCCGTGAGCTCGGTGAAGAGGACGACGAGGCTGCGCTGCCGTAGCTTGGTCTGCAGGAACGCGAACGCCGCATCGTAGTCCGGCTCCACGGGCTGGCCTTCCACGGCGTAGAGCAGCTCGAGCGCTTTGTGGAACTGGGCCGTGCCGCCGGCGGGCGCCAGCCACTGCATCGGCGCGTCCGCGAACGTCAGCGCGCCGATCCGATCGCCCTTGCGCGCCGCGACGTAGCACAGCAGGAGCACCGCGTTCAGCGCATAGTCCATCCGCGCCACGTCGCCGACCGGCGAGCGCATCATCCGACCGACATCCACCATCGCCACGACGTTCTGGCGGATCTCGACCTGGTACTGCACGCTGATCGGCGTGCCGCGGCGGGCTGTGGCGGCCCAGTTGATGTGCCGGTACGGGTCGTCGAGCGTGTAGTCCCGCAGACGCTCGAACTCGCGGCCGGCCCCGACGACGCGCACCGGGCGCATGCCCATCTCGCGCAGCGCGCTGCGGCGGTGCAGGAGATCGTACTTGCGAACGTCGATCAGGTTCGGGAACACCGCCACCGGCGCCGCCAGCGGCAGCCGCGCCCGCCGCTCCGCCAGCCCGAACGGGCCGCGCCACGCGATGTGGACGTCGCCGAACGCGAACGCACCGCGCCGCGGCGGCCGGACGTGGTAGGCCAGCCGCACCGCCTGCCCGGGCGCCACGTCGCCGCCGATGACGCGCTCGCCCTCGGCCACCGCGAAGTCGGACGGCGGCAGATCGCGCACGAGGAACGGCACCGCCGCCGCGAGCCGCGCCCGGCGCAACCGGACGACGAGCGGCACAGCGTTCCATGCCGCAACGGACAGCCGCGTCGGGACGAGCCGAACGACGTCCCAGTCACGTGCCCGCGGCGCCAGCCAGGCGTCGAACGCCACCGCGGCAGCGACGACCGCGATCGACGCCAGCGCCAGCCAGTGGAGCACCGGCACACGGCCGGACCCGGCGAACGCGGCGGCGGCCACGGCCGCGAGGGCGAGTGCGCGGCGGGTGGGCGTGATCATCGGGCGGCCCCGGCGACGGCGTCCGTCATCGGCCCTACCGCGGCACCGGGATGCCGTCGAGCAACCGACCGATCACGGCGTCCGCGTCCAGCCCGTCGATCTCGGCCTCGGGGCGCAGGATGATCCGGTGGCGGTAGATCGCCGGCGCGAGGCGCTTCACGTCGTCGGGGGTGACGTAGTCCCGGCCGGCGAGGGCGGCGGCGGCCTTGCTGGCCAGCAGCAGGCCGATCGAGGCGCGCGGGCTTGCGCCGAGCAAGAGATCAGAGCTCTCGCGCGTGGCGCCGGTGATCCGGCCGATGTAGTCCAGCACGCCGTCCTCGACGGTGACGGCCGCCACGACGGCGCGCACGGCCGGCAGGTCGTTCGGGTGGAGGACCGGCGTCAGGCCGGCGGCGGCCAGGTTGCGGGCGTCGAAGCCGGTGTGGTAGCGGCGGAGCACCTCGCGCTCCACCGCCGCGGGCGGGTAGGGCAGGACGATCTTGAACAAGAAGCGGTCGAGTTGCGCCTCGGGCAGCGGGTACGTGCCCTCGTACTCCACCGGGTTCTGCGTGGCGATGACGATGTACGGGTCGGGCAACGCGTGCCGCTCGCCCTCGATCGTCACCTGGCGCTCCTCCATCGCCTCGAGCAGGCCGGCCTGCGTCTTGGCCGGGGCGCGGTTGATCTCGTCGGCCAGCAGGACGGACGTGAACACCGGACCCTTCTTGAGGAAGAACTGGCCCCGCGTCAGATCGAACACCTGGGTGCCGATGATGTCCGACGGCATGAGGTCGGGCGTGAACTGCACCCGCCGGAACGGCGCGTCGATCAGCCCGGCCACGGTGCGCGCCAGCAGCGTCTTGCCGATGCCGGGCACGCCCTCCAGCAGGACGTGCCCGCCGGCCACGACGGCCACGATCACCTGCTCGAACGCATCGTCCTGCCCGACGACCACCTTGGCCGCTTGGTCGCGCAGCGCCTGCCAGCGGTCGCTGAGGTCGTGAAGGGTCATCGTCATCGTCGTCGTCCTCGTGTCGCTTGGGGTTTCGTGCCGCCGTTCAACGCGGTCAGGATGTCGTCCGCCTCGACGACCCACCGCAGCACCGCTGCCTCATCACGCGCCGCCGCCAATCCTGCGACCGCCGCCTCCACCCGCGCTGCCGTCGCCGCGTCGAGATCGTCCTTGCCCGCCCTGCCGAGCAGCCGCGCGCGGGCATGGTCGGCCACGAGCGCGCGGTCCCCGGCGCGGCGGTGGAGCGCTGCCATCGCCGTAACGAACTCCGCCTCGGTGCGCCGCGCGCCGGCAGCCGCGAACGGGAGCGGCGGGCCGAGGCGGACGCCGGCAAGGGCCAGCGCGGCGAACGCGAGCGCCGCAAGCCAGAGGACCGCCCGGCCCGGACCGCTCGCCCAGAGCCAGCCGCGCAGCGTGCCCGTTCCGTCGCCGCCGTCCGCGGCTGCTTCGACGCCCAGATGATAGGCGTCCAGTCGCACGCGGCCGCCCGCCGGAACATGGCGCACGAGCGGGGCCATGAAGGCGCGGTCGGCGCTGTCCGCCAACCGTTCGTTCGTGAAGTCGTGCTGCGGCGCGAAGTGCCAGATCCGGCCCGTGCCGAGCCGCTGCACGGCCACGGTCGGCCGTCCCGGCGCGCCGATGACCGCCACGGCGGCGGGGGCGTCGTCGAGGTCGAGGGGCGATCGGACGAGCGCGCCGTAGCCGGTCGGACCGTCCGGGACGAGCGGCTGCTGGGCGGCGAGCGTCGGGCGCGACAGCGGGCCGCTCGGCCCGCCGCCGGGCCCGCCCGATTCACCGAGCCGCACGCCGAAGCGAGTCGCCAGCGCCTGCTCGCGGAAACCGGGCCCGATGAGGGCCAGCGTGCCGCCGGCATGCACCCACCGCTCGAGCGCCGCTGCCTCGTCCGGCGTGTAGCGTTCCGTGCCCGGCCAGATGAACAGCAGCGCGTCGTCCTCGGCCGGCGGGGCGGCGGAGTCCAGCGTCGCGACGTCGTAGTCCAGGCGTTCGAGCCACCGGACGAGGGCGAGCAGGCCGTCGGGCTGGGCGCTGTCGAGGGCGTACGGCGGCCGCGGCGCCGCGGCCGGCCCGCCGCCGAAGAGCACGCCGGCCAGCAGGAGGGCGCCGAGCAGCGCGGCCAGCAGTCCGGCTGCGCTGCGCGACAGGCGCGCCGATGGGGACGCGGTCACTGCGTGTCCCCGGCCGGCGCCGCTGGCACGCCGGGCGTCGACGTCGGCCGGGCCCCCGCACGCGGCGGGGCGGATGCGCGCCGCGCGAGGACCTCGAGCTGGTGGACATCGTCCGCATATGTGCGAAACGTCGCGCCGTCGGGCACGGTCACGCCGTACCACACCCGATCGAACGTGTCGACGACGGCGGCCATGTGCGCGCGCAGCGCCTCGTCGCCGGCCAGCGACGCCAGCTGCTCGCGGTTCGTCCGGCTGCGGTCCGGGCGCAGCAGGCCGTTCGACTCGAGGACGAGGAGCGCCGCCAGGTAGAGCTGGCGGACGGCCGAGCGGAAGTCGCCCGCGCCGGCATCGGCCTCGGCCCGTGCGCGCGCTTCGGCCGGCGTGGACGGCGGTGAGCCCGGCGCGTTCGGAACGCGCGGGGCGTCGGTGAGGCGGGCGATCAGGCGGGCGACCCAGACGGCGGTGGTCGCGACGACGATGAATGCGACCGCCCAGCCGATGGCCTGGCCGAGCCGCAGCGCGGTCTCGCCCGCGCCGCTCGACAGCCCGCGGCTGCCCCACCAGCGCCGGAACCGGTCCGTCACCCATTCCCACCCGCGCTGCCAGAGCGAGCGCGGGTCGCGGAACGCCGGATCCGCCAGCACACGGTCCAGCGCCGCCGCATGTGCCGCCGTGTCATCCGCACGGCTCGCGTCCAACTCGTCGCGAACGATCTCGAGCCGGGCCATTGCGCTCACGGCCGCGTCGCTCGACGTGGACGCTTGCGTGCCGCTCGGCTGCGAGGTCCCTTCGGCCGTCCCGCGCGCTCCCGCCGCCAGCGGCTGGGCAAGGATCACACGCCCCGAAGGATCTCCTTCCACGGCCGCTCCTTCCGCGGCCGACCCTGCCTCCCCGACGGCGTTCGGACGCAGCGCGACCGGCGCCGGCGAGCCGACGAGGGCCCGCATCGTCGCAAGGACGTCAGGCTGGGTGCGCGCCGCGGCGCGCGTCGTGGCAGCGCGGGGCGCGTTCGCCAGCACGGCGGCGGCCGTTCCGACGCGGTCGCCGTACGCGGCCAGCGTCAGCGCGGTCGGGGTGCCCAACGGGCGGGCGGGCGGTGCCGACGACGGCGTTGACGCTGGCGTGCCGCGGCAGCCGGCGACGCCGCCGAGGGCGACGAGGATGCCGAGCACTGCCGTCCGAGCGATCCACCACCGGCCTGCATCGCGCAGGCGGTCGACCGCGGTCACGGCGCCCGTTCGGCGCGCAGGCGGAGGTCGTAGTGGAACACGACGACGGCAGCGGTCGACAGGGGCAGGATGAGGATCGCGACGATCGCCCCGAGCGCCTGGATCACCATGCCGAGTGCGGCGGCGGTCGAGGGCGGCATCAGGACCGAAGCGAAGTAGAGCGGCGTCGTGAGAATGGCTGTCAGGGCGTAGTTCAACAGCAACAGCAGCAGCGTGAATCCCATCGCGCGCCACGGGCGGCGCGCCGTGAGCTGCCAGCTCGTGCCGAGGGCGGCGATCGGGTCCGGCGTGACGAGCACCAGGGTTGGCAGCGCCGCGACCCAGCGGCCGGACAGGTAGAGCGCGGCGCCGCCGATCCCGACGAACATCGCGAGCAGCGCGGCGCCGACGAGCACGGCCGCGAGCACCGTCGCCCCCGACCCGGCGCCGGCCGCGGCGGCGAACACGCCGACGGCCCCCATCGCCACGGCGCCGGCCAGACCGAGGGCGATGACGACGATGCCGATCAGCAGCCAGACGAGACAGCCCATCGCGGCGTAGCTCGGCAGCCGGGGGAACGCGATCCGGAACCGATCGCCCACGCTGCGCGTCCGGCCCTTGAAGGCATCGACCGCCTGCTGGGTCAGGACGAGGCGGGTGAGCAGGGTTCCGAGAATCTGCAATGGCACGAGGAGGCACATCGCCAGGATCGGAAACGGCGCCGCGGAGTCCAAGGCCGACGCGTCGAACGCTTCGCGCTGCCGGAGCATCGCCTGGAAGACGCCCAGCTGCGCGGCCTGTGTCGGTCCGAGCATCTGCGCCGCCATGATCCCGAGCGGCACCATGACGATGGCCGCCGAGAGGAGCATCGGCCCGAAGTGGGCCCGGTACAACCGAAACGCGCCGTCCAGGACGTCGCCGACGCCGAGCGGCGCCGCGAGCGGGTTGTCGTCGCCGAACGGCGAGGGTGGGGGGCGGAGCGGCGGATCGGTCATCGTCACCTCGGTCACAGTGTACCGTGATCCTGCACCGGGGCGAATGTAGGTGCGACGCGTGGCCGCCCCTACGCGAGGTCCTTGAGGGCGTCGTCGAGGTTGGCGTGGCGGTGGCGGTAACCCTGCGCCAGCAGCCGCGCCGGCACGGCCTGTTGGCCGTCGAGGATGAGCGTCGCCATCTCGCCGAGGACCAGGCGGAGCGCGAAGCCCGGGGTCGGGATGAGCGCGGGGCGGTGGAGGGCGCGGCCGAGCGCGGCGGCGAAGGCGCGGTTCGTGACGGGCGTTGGGGCCGTCAGGTTGTACGCGCCGCGCGCCTGTGGGTCGCCGATCAGATGGATGATCGCACCGACGACGTCGTCGATGTGGATCCAGGGGTAGTACTGCCGGCCGCTGCCGGTCGGGCCGCCGACGAACAGGCGGAACGGCAGGGCCATCGGCGGCAGCGCACCGCCTTCCTTCGCCAGGACGAGGCCGGTGCGGACCACCGCGCGCCGGACGCCCATCGCCTCGACGGCCGAGGTCGAGGCCTCCCAGGCCACGACGACGTCCGACAGGAACTGCCCGGGCTTGCTCGGGCTGTCCTCGGTTACGACCTCGCCGCCGCACGCGCCGTAGAAGCCGACGGCCGCAGCCTGGACGAGCACGCGCGGCTTGACCGCCGTCCCGCGGATCGCCTCGACGACGGCCGCGCCGGCGTTCAGGCGGCTTTCGAGGATGCGCGTCTTGTGGTCCGCCGTCCAGCGCTTGGCAATCGTTTCGCCGGCCAGGTTCACGATCGCCAGGGCGCCGTCCGCCAGGTCGCCCCAGCCCGCCGCCGTTCGGCCGTCCCAGCCGACCGCCCGCGCGCCGGCCGGCAGCCCGGTGATGCGCGCAGGGGTGCGCGAAAGGACGACGACCTCGTGGCCGCGGCCGGCGAGTTCGGTGACGAGGCGGCGGCCGATGAGGCCGGAGCCGCCGGTGACGATGATGCGGCCCATGTCGGCCGGATCCGACGCGGACGTCGAGGCGCTCATGCGGTGGGTTGCTCCTCGGGCGGGTGATATCGGGCAGGTGACATCGGGCAGGCGACATCGGGCAGGCGACATCGGGCAGGTGACATCGGGCAGGCGACATCGGGCGGGTGATGTCGGGTGCGCGAACGGTGGGTCCGTCTCCTCAGCCCGGCGCGTGTTACACCCGCCGCCGCCCGATGGCGCTCAGTCGGCCGCCGACCTGTCCCGCCGTACCCAGATCGCGTCCGCCACCTCGCGCCCGATGACGACGCTGTCGCCCCCGATCCGCAGCGTGAGCGGGCCGTTGAACGGTGCGCGCGAGACGATCTCGAGCGCTGCGCCGGGGCGTGCGCCGATCCGGTAGATGTAGCGCATCTTCTCGCCGTCGTGCGTCCGGACGCGGCTGACGGCGGCGCGCGCACCGTCGTACGCCGAGAGCGGGCCGTCGTCCAGCGCGGGCATTCGGCCGTCGCGGTCGGGGATCGGGTCGCCGTGGGGGCAGTGGCGCGGGTGGCCGGTGAGGTCGTCGATGCGGGCCTCGATATGATCGTCGATGCCGTTCTCGAGGACGTCGGCCAACGGGTGCACCTCGTCGATGCCGAAGCGCATCACGTCGACCAGGAAGACCTCGACGAGGCGGTGGCGGCGGATCGCCGGCAGGCTGAAGCGCTCGCCGGCGGGGGTGAGGCGCACGCCGCGGTAGCGGGTGTGCTGGACGAGCCCGGCCGCATCGAGGCGGCGGACCATGCGGGACACGGCCTGCGCCGTGACCTCGAGCATGTCCGCCAGCCGGGCAAGGCTCACGTGATCGTGGTCCTGCTGGAGCCGGTAGATCTCGGCGGCGTAGCGCTGCATGGCGCGCGTGAGCGCGGCGGTGTCGACTTCTTCGGTCGGGGTCGAATGGCCCATGGGGATCGTCGTCGGTTGCGCACCACCGACGGCCCGGCGCCCCGTTGAAGCACCGATCAACCGCGGTTGTGAGGAGGATGGGATGGTCGTTGCGGCCCGCAAGCACCCGCTGCTCTTGACCTGGATGCGGGCCGCACGGAAAAATGATACCAGCGATCAGCAATAATCAGGACTGGCAGGTGGTCGATGTCCCTATCCGGCGCTACTCCATCCCGCGCCCACGCACCGCTCGTCGCTGCGCGCGGTGCGTGGGCGGCCGTGTGTCTGTCGTTCTCTCTGCTGCAGATCGCCGGCTGCAGCGCACCGGCCGCAACGTCGATCGGCGGCGCCGAGACCGCGTCGCCGCCCGCCGCAGCCGCCACCGCGGCCGAGGCCTACCCGTTGCCCATGCCCGAGCCCGACCCCGAACACGCCGCGCGTGAGACGTCCGGCCCGGCCGGTCTCGTCGTCTATTCCGGCCGCACCGAGAGCCTTGTCGGCCCGCTGATCGAAGCGTTCGAGGCGACGAGCGGTCTGCAGGTGGACGTTCGCTACGGCGACACCGGCGAGCTGGCGGTCACGCTGCTCGAGGAGGGCGACCGCTCGCCGGCCGACGTGTTCTTCGCGCAGGAGCCGGGCGGGCTCGGTGAGGTGGCCGCAATGCTCGCGCCGCTCCCCGCCGACGTCCTCGGCGCCGTCGAGCCGCAGTACCGCGCCGCGGATGGCAGCTGGGTGGGCATCTCGGGCCGCGCCCGCGTCGTCGTCTTCAACACCGACAAGCTCATGGCCGAGGATCTGCCCGCGGATATCCGGGCGTTCATCGGACCCGAATGGAAGGGCCGGGTCGGCTGGGCGCCCGCCAACGCGTCGTTCCAGTCGATGGTGACGGCGATGCGGCGGACGTGGGGTGAGGACGAAACGCGTCGCTGGGTCGAGGGCATGGTCGCCAACGGGGCCGTCGCGTTCCCGAAGAACGGGCCGATCGTCCAGGCCGTGGCCGACGGCGAGATCGACGTCGGCTTCGTCAACCACTATTACCTGTACGGCTTCCTGGCCGAGGAAGGCGAGGCGTTCAAAGCCCGCAATGCCGTGTTGCGTGAGGGCGGGCCGGCCTCGATCCTGCTCGTCGCCGGCGCCGCGATCCTGAAGACCGCTGCCCACCCGGAGGCCGCCGAGCGGTTCGTCCGCTTCCTGCAGGGAACTGAAGCGCAGCACTTCTTCGCCGAGCGGACGTGGGAGTACCCGCTCTCCGCCGGCGTCCAGCCCGACGCGCAGCTGCCGGCCCTCGCCGATCTGAAGCTCACGACGCTCGACCTCGGCGCGCTGGACGACATCGCGGGCTCGGTGGCGATGCTGCGCGACGCGGGCGCGTTGCCATAGTGGGGGTCTTGGATTCTTCGACGGCCGTCCCATCGAACGGGGTCTTGGCGTGGGGGTCCTGTGATGGGAGCCCTGTGAAGCGGGCGCCGTGATGGGCGCGCTCACCGCCGCGCGCCGTCGCCCCGTGCCCGTCCCGGTCGCCCCGCGCACCTGGCTGTTGCGCGCGGCGGCGGCGGCGATCGTCGTCGTCGCGCTCCTGCCGCTCGGCTATCTCGCGCTGCGCGCGGCGCAGGGCAGCGATGCGGCGCTCGCCGTGCTGCGCCGGCCACAGACGGCTTGGACGGTGTTGCGCACGCTCGCGCTGATGGCGGCCGTCACCGCCACGGCCGTCGCGCTGGCCGTGCCCTTGGCGTGGCTGACGACGTCGACCGACCTGCCCGGCCGGCGGGCGTGGTCCGTCGCCCTCGCGCTGCCGCTCGTTGTGCCGAGCTACGTCAGCGCTTACCTGTACAGCGCCGCCCTCGGCCCGCGCGGCAGCCTCGGCGTCGCGCTCGCGCCGCTCGGCATCGAGCGCCTGCCCCGGGTCGCAGGCTTCGTCGGGGCGTGGCTCGTCCTCAGCCTGGCCACGTATCCGTACGTTCTCCTCACTGCCCAGAGCGCCCTGCGCCGCCTGGACCCCGCCCTGACCGAGGCGTCGCGCAGCCTCGGCCGCGGCCCGTGGGCCACGTTCCTGCGCGTCACGCTGCCCGGCCTTCGGCCGTCGATCGCCGCCGGCGCGCTCCTTGTGGCGCTCTATACGCTGCGCGACTTCGGCGCGGTCTCCGTGCTGCGCTTCGACGCGCTCTCACAGGTGATCTATCTCACGCTCCGCGCCAGCCTCGACCGGCCCGGCGCGGCCATGCTCTCGCTCGTCGTCGTCGGGATCACCGTCGCCGTCCTCGGCTTGGAGCGGCTCCTCGCCTCGCGCGCGCCGCGCGTCGCGGCGGCGACGTCGCGTGCGGCGGCCGTTCCGCTGCGCGTGCCGCTCGGCCGCTGGCGGGTCGCGGCGCTCCTCGGCTGTGCCGCGACGGTGCTGCTGGCGTTGGCGGTGCCGGGCATCGAGCTTGGCTTCGAACTCGGGCGGGGGCTGGTCAGGGGGCAAGTGATCGATGGCGGGCGCCTGTTGGGCGCGCTCCGGAACAGCGCGCTGGCCGCCGGGCTGGCCGCTGCGGCCACCGTGCTCGCCGCGCTGCCCGTGGCGGCGGCGGCGCGGAGCTGGCCGGGGGGGGCCGGGCGTTGGCTTGGTCGGCTGTCCTACACCGGCCTTGCGCTCCCGCCGATCACCGTCGCGCTGGCCGTCGTCTTCCTCGGACTCGGGGTCGTGCCGGCGCTCTACCAGACGCTGCCGCTGCTCGTCTTCGCCTACGTCGTCCTGTTCCTGCCCGAGGCCGTCGGCTACGACGAGGCGGCCTTCGCGCAGCTCTCACCGGGCATCGAGGAGAGCGCCCGCGTCCTCGGCCGGTCGCCGGCGGCGGTCTTCCGGACGATCACGCTGCCTCTCGCCGCCCCCGGCGTGGCGGCCGGCGCGGCGCTCGTGTTCCTGACGGCCGTCAAGGAGCTGCCGGCGACGCTGCTGCTCGGCCCGTACGGCTTCCACACCCTGGCCACCGAGGTTTGGTCGGCGGCCACCGAGGGCCGCCAGGCGCAGGCCGCTGCCCCGGCGCTGGCGCTCCTGATCGTGGCCAGCATCCCGTCCGCTTGGCTGGCGTTCGGCTGGGACCGCAGCCGGCGCCGGGGCGGGCCATGACGGACGATCGTCCCGGCGACGGCGCGCCCGTCGTCGTCTGCGACGGCCTGACGAAGCACTACGGTCCGGTCCGGGCCCTCGACAGCCTCGATCTGGCCGTCGCCGCCGGCGAGATCGTCGCGCTGCTCGGACCGAGCGGCTGCGGCAAGACGACGACGCTGCGGCTCATCGCCGGCTTCGTGGCGCCCGACGCGGGACGGATCACGGTCCACGGCCGGACGGTGGCGGGCGACGGTCTCTGGGTGCCGCCCGAGGCGCGCAATGTCGGCGTCGTCTTCCAGGACTTCGCGCTGTTCCCACATCTCACCGTGGCGCGGAACGTGGCCTACGGGCTCCACCGCGTCCGCGACCGCGCCGCGCGCCAGGCCGAGGTGGCGCGGGCGCTCGCGCTCGTGGGGCTGTCCGGCTTGGCGGGGCGTCTGCCGAACGAGTTGTCCGGCGGCCAGCAGCAGCGCGTCGCACTCGCCCGGGCGCTCGCGCCGCGGCCGGCGCTCCTCCTGCTGGACGAGCCGTTCTCGAACCTGGACGCCCGGATGCGCCACCTGGTCCGCGACGAGGTGCGCGACATCCTCACGGCCGCCGCCGTCGCATCGATCTTCGTCACGCACGATCAGGAAGAGGCCTTCCTGATGGGCGATCGGGTGGCGGTCCTCAACGGCGGCCGGCTCGAGCAGATCGGGACGCCCGAGGCCGTGTTCCACGCGCCCGCCAGCCGCTTCGTCGCCGATTTCCTCGGCCACACCGGCTTCCTTGACGGCACCGTCGTGCCGGGCGGCATCGCCACCGAGCTTGGCCTGCTGCCGCAGCTGTGCTCGCTGCCGGTGGGCACGGCGGTCCAAGTCCTCGCCCGTCCGGATGACGTCCACGTGGCGGCGGACGGCGGCGCGACGGCCCGCGTCGAGCGACGCTATTTCCAGGGGATGCACAACCTCTACCGCGTGCGCCTTCCCTCCGGCGTCGCGATCAAGGCCGCGACGCCGCACGAGGTCGTGCTCGCCGACGGCGCGCCGGTGCGCGTGGCGCTGGCGGGTGACCATCCGCTGGTGTGCTTCTTCGAGGGGCGGGCGGTCGGCTAGCACCCCGCCACTGAGCATGCCTGGGGGGCCCGGCAGGGCATGGGGGCCGCAGACCCTGCAGTGACGGAGTACTAGCCCGTCATGACCCCGCCAACGGCCGCCAACGCCATCTGGAACGCACCCATTGCGCCGGCCGCAAACGCTGCGGCGTAGCCGAGCCTCGCCAGCTCGACGCGCGGTGCGGCTCGGGTCAGGGCGACGATGAGGGCCAGCCCGATCGCCAGGTCGAGGCCGCCGGCCACGAGCCGCGGCGTGATGCCGGTCGGGGGCAGCGGCGCGCCGGCGACGACGAACGCGATGCCCGCCGCGGCCAGCCAGCCGAAGACGGACGGTGGAGCGCTCTCTGCCGCGCGCGCTGCCGCCCGCTGGCCGACGACCACCGCCGCCAGCAGCCCGGTGCCGGTGAGCACGAGGAGCATGGACAGCGGGCTGACCGCCGGGACGAGGATGCGGGACGCCGGCCAGAGCACGACGAGGGCCCACATCGACAGGTTCCAGGCCGACGGCGCGGTCGATGCGGGCAGCAAGCGGCGCATGACCAGGACCGCCACCAACGTCCAGACGGCGGCGAACCAGGCATCGAGCGATGCCGTTCCGGACAGCGCGGAACGCCACGGCACGATGCGTGCGAGCGCCGTCCCGAGCGCGACGGCCGACAGCACCGCCAAGACGGGCAGGAAGGAGCGCACGGCGCGGCTGACCGAGAGCATCCGTGCGGCGAAGGCGGTCTCGGACGGCGAACCGCCGAGCGTCGCCGCGGCCGCCAGATGCATCCCGGCGACGACGGCCGCGGCGGACAGCCAAGCGATGAGGAACAGCTGATGCAGCCGCAGCGTCGGCCCGCCGGCGGGTGTCGGGCCGGGTTCGACGTGCACGGTGAAGCCGGCATCGGGGTAGATCGTGCAGTCCATCGCGTAGTCGCCGACGACCGCGAACCGGCGCGCCCAACGCTGTCCGGGTGCCAGGATGAACGGCCCGAAGGCATGGTCCTGGACGTCGTGGTTGACGACGATCAGCTGGTTGCCGACGGTGGTGCCGACGCGCTGCGGCAGCACGTCGGCCACGGACTCGCCGCGCGCGACACGCTGGGCGGTGCCCGGAGGGATCGTGTACACGTCGTCGCGGGTGGCGCGGCGCACCGGATCGAGGCGTGCCGCGGCGGCGATGGCCACGGCGCCGAGCACGGCCAATGCCACCGCGCCGCGGCCGGCGCGCGCCCGGCGGGGCGCGGTGGCGATCGACGTGGGGGTCTCGTGCATCGTGTCGTGCATCGGCGGCGCCTCCGTGGGCCTCATCGAGCCTTGGCGGAGCGGTGATCACCGGCGAGCAGGACCGTGACGTCGGCGGCCAGTTCGGCCGGATCGAAGGGCGCCAGGTAGGATGAGCGCAGCCGGCCCTCGGGGTCGATCAGGAACACGACGCCCGAGTGCGCGACGGTGTAGGCCGGCGAGCCGGGCTCGAAGCCGCCGGGCAGGCCGGCGCTGTGGCCGAGGGCCGCGGGTTCGGCGGCGTCGTGGTCGCCGTCGCCCGCCGCCTCGTCGCCCTGGTGGTCGTCGTCGACGGGGTGATCCGCATCTCCGCCTTGGCCGTCGCCCTCCGCCTCGTCGTGCCCGGCGATCTGCGCCGCCTGTGTCGCGAGGTCCGGTGGGAGATCGCGCGTGTAGGTCGCCCCGAAGGCATCAGCGATCGTCGCCAATCCATCGCCCGCTTCGAGGCCGACGAACGACGGGTCGAAGCCGGCCATGTAGCGGCCGAGAACGTCGGGCGTGTCGCGTTCCGGATCGACGGTGATCATCGCCACGTCGAACGGGATCGACCCGTCGCCGAGGGCGGCCTTCGTGGCGGCGAGGAGGGCCAGCGTCTGGGGGCAGACGTCCGGGCAGGTGGTGTAGCCGAAGAACAGGGCCACGACGTTGCCGCGGCGGTCGGCCAGGTCCCACGGTGCGCCGGCGGTGTCCGCGGCGCGGACGTCGGGGGCCGGCAGGGCGGGTGAGAGCACGAAGCCGTGCAGCTCGGCGGCGTCGCCGTCGGCGGGCACGCCGTTGGACGCGGCAGGCGCAGTTTCGTCGGCAGCTCCGGCTGCCGGGTCGTCGGCGGGCACGTCCGGCCGGACGGACGGGTGCGGCGGCGTCGTGATCACCTGTCGAGCGATCAGGGCGCCGGCGGCCAGGAGCGCCGCGAGGGCCAAAGGGGCCAACCACCGGGAGCCGGGCGACGTGCGTCGTTCGGGAGTCGTCATGGGGTTATCGTCCTGTCGCAGTTGCCGGAATGCACGCTGGCCGCCGTGCGGGACGGCGGCCAGTGTACAGGAGGTTTATGATGACGGACCGTACATGATTTCGGTCGCCCGAGCGCCCCTATGCGGCGCTCGTCATGCCTGCCGGCTTCCGCGTGCACGAGCACGTCGGGGGATGCGCGGCATACTCGGCCTTCGACGGGTACATGTGCTTGTACATCGCAATGACCATCGGGATGAACACGATCGTGTTGTAGAAGAGGTGGAGCTCGACGCGGAACTGGTGAGGCTTGTCGCCGACCTGGAACAGCAGCCATTGGATGACGCTCGTCGGGACAGCCGAGCCGAACAGGTTCTGATGCAGCGCGTACTGTGCCTGGAGCAGCAAGTGCTCGATGTGGTGCCAGAACTGGATCGCGAGCGAAATCGTCCACCATGTGCGCGATGAGCCCTTGAAGCCCGGCCGCAGCAGGAAGAGGCCGATCAGCATGACGATCGCGTAGCCGTAGTGGAGCGTCTCGCTCTTGGCGAGCCACGGGAAGAACTGCCCGAGGAAGCCCCGCGACTCCGGACGCGGCCACCCGAGGACGAACACCTGGACAGCCTGGGTGAGGTGCTCGGCCCAGTGCGCGAGCACGATGAACAGGTAGACCTGCAGCGCGCGCTCGTGCCAAACGTTGTTCAGGCGATCCATCATACCCGCCCAGCCCGAGACGCGGGGCGCGGACAGCGTGGAAGTGGTCATGATTCGGGTTGCCTCCTCGTTCCTGGAATGATCCTGACGATTATCCCGTGCCGTCGGGGTTGCCGCAATCCGGTTCGCGCGCCAACGGCATGGGGTGTTTCCGTCAGCGCGGGGCCTGTGCGCCACGCGGCGCCTGTGCGCGAACGCCGATCAGCGCCGTCCCGAAACGGGCGCTGCCTGGCACGCCGGACAGACGTGCGTGCTCCGCCCGCCGACGACCAGGCGCTCGATCGGCGTGCCGCAGGCCGGGCAGGGCTCGCCGGTTCGCCGAAACACCAGCAGCGTGCCCTGCATCTCGCCGCGGTTGCCCGTCAGGTCTCGGTAGCCGCCGGTCGAGAAGCTCGTTCCGCGCAGCTCGACGCCGCGCGCCAACACAGCGCGGATGGCGCCGTGCAGCCGCCGGACGTCATCGTCCGTCAGCCCGTCGGCCGTGGCCAGCGGGTGGAGGCGGGCGGTGAACAGCGCCTCGTCGACGTAGATGTTCCCGAGGCCGGCCACGAAGCGCTGGTCGAGCAGGAGCGGCTTGAGGCGGCCGCGGCGCCCGCGCAGGCGCGCCGCGAATGCGGCCAACGTGAAAGCGTCGTCCAGCGGCTCGGGGCCGAGGGCGCCGGTGACGGCCGCCGGATCGGCCACCACGTAGACGCGGCCGAACTTGCGCGGGTCGTGGAAGCGCAGCTCGTCGCCCCGGTCGAGCGCGAAGACGGTGTGGGCGTGCGGGTTGCGCGGGTGGGCGGCGGGAACGAGTTCGAGCCGGCCGCTCATCTTGAGATGGAGGATCAGCCAGTCGTCCGACAGCTGGAGGCAGAGGTACTTGCCGCGCCGTCCCACCGCCAGGATCGTCTGGCCGGCGAGGCGCGCGGCCATCTCCTCCGGCGCGCTGCGCGGCGCTTGGCGCGGCCAGCCGACGCGGGCGCCGACGAGGCGGCGGCCCGGCAGGACGGCGGCCAGGTCGCGGGCGTAGGTCTCGACCTCGGGGAGCTCGGGCATGGGGCGATTGTACCCTCGGCGTGCGCGTTCACCCCTCCGAAGCTGCCGGCAACAGGGTTGGCGCCGGCTTGCCCGCGAAGTACGCCGTGATCCCGTCGGTGAGGTGGGCGAACAGGGTCCGATTCTAAAGGCCGAGCGTCACAGCGGCGGAGAGCAGACGTTCGATGTATCGGCTGCCGGCGGCTGAGTCGTCATCGCCGAATGGTGCCATGGCCGCCGCGACCCGGCGGCGCCCGCATCGTTGTCGGGGCCGATCGTTCGTACGCGCATCGACACGGCCTTCCGAGGCCGGCCCGCCAGCCGCCCGGCCACTTCGTTGCGCAGGTTGACTGCCAGCGTGGCCGCGGTTGAAACACGGTAGACGCGGCCGGTACGCCCGTCCGTCTCCGGGCCGGCGACCCAGGCGGCCTTGGCCGCCGCGACCTCGACCGAGTGGCCGAGCCAACGGAGCACCGTCCCGAAGACGGCCACGCCCTCCGATTGGCCCGGCGTTACCTCGAGGTCCGTCACGAGGTCGGTGATCGTCAGGCCGGGGTTGAAGCCGAAGATGCCGACGCCTCGGTCGGCGTACTCTTTGGCCATGGCCAGCGTGAAGTTGCGCACCCATGCCTTCGACGACGCGTAAGGGCTTTGGAGCGCCACCGGTCCGCGCTCGCCGCGCCCGACCGAGTTCACGAGCTTGCCGTGCCCCTGCGCCAGGAATCGGCGCAGCGCGGTGGTGCTGCCGTGGTACGTGCCGATAATGTTCGTCGCAACGACGCGCTCGAATCGCGCCGGCGGGATGTCGAGCGTCGGGCCGTACGGCGCCGCGATGCCCGCGTTGTTGAACCAGACATCGATGCACCCAAACGCGCGAACGGCGTGGTCGGCCAGCGCCTCGACTTGGCGCGCGTCGGCCACGTCGCACGCGATGCCGTCAGCTCGCGCACCGCCGCTCGCCAGCCGCGCCATGGCCGCCGCCACCGCATCGCCCGCCCGGGATGCGATCACCACGGCGGCGCCCTCCGCCGCGCAGGCCTCGGCGATGGCAAGGCCGATCCCGCGTGTGCCGCCGGTGATCACCACCACTTTGTTCGTGAGCGTGCAGGTCATGCAATCCTCCCCACTATCCACGAATCCACCGCGCCAACCACGGGATGGCCCCCGCGATGATCGCCCCGCCGAGCGCCAGCGCCCAGTCGTCGGGATCCAGCGGACGCAGGTGCAGCTTAGCCGCCACCGCCGGCGTCTGGATCAGCAGCCACGAGCTCGCCAAGGTGCCGAGACACATGAACCACGCCGCGCGCGATCGCAGGCCGCTCAGCCCGGCCGTCACGCCGGCGCTAGCCAGGGTGAACGTCGCCAGCGCCATCGCGCGGCCGTGATCGACGTCGGCGACGACGCCGAGGCTGCGCAGGTACCCGGCGGTTACGGCGGCGGCCACCAGCAGTCCGGTGACCACGATCGTCGTCATTTGGACCGGATCGAAGAACCGCGCCCGCCCGACCGATCGGGCGTGCGGCACGAGGTCGCGCGTTGGCAGCGCCTGGAACACCAGCATTGCCGTCGGGTGGATCAACATCTCGAGCCACACGATGTGGGTCGGCAGGTAGAGCAGCGGATAGCCGGCCAGGGGGATCAGCGCGGCGGTGAGCACGAGCGGAATGTGCGTGATCAGCAGGTACTGGAAGCTGATCTGAAGGTTCTGGAACAGCTGCCGACCCTCGCCGATCGCGCCGACGATCGTCCGGAAGTTGTCGTCCATGAGCACGATGGCCGCGACCTCACGTGCGCTGCGCGTGCCGCGCGCGCCCATCGCGACGCCGATGTCGGCCGCTTGAAGTGCCGGGACGTCGTTCACGCCGTCGCCCGTCACCGCGACGATCTCGCCGAGCGACTGCAGCGTCTTGACGAGCAGGAGCTTCTGAGCGGGCTTGGCGCGGGCCACGACATCGACGTCGCGCAGCGTCCCACCCAGCCCGTCGGCGACCATCGCCTCCAGCGCGTCGCCCAGGACGACCCGCGGCTCGCGACCGCCGAGCCCGACCGCGCGGGCTACGGCGGCGGCGGTAACCGGGTGATCGCCTGTCACCATGATCGTGTGGATGCCGGCCACGCGGCACGCCGTCACCGCCTCGCGCACGCCCTCACGCACCGGGTCCTCGAACGCCAGAAGGCCGGCGAACCGATAGCCCGACGCCGGCTCCGTACCGACATCCGCCGCCGCGTCGAGCGGCCGCCATGCCACGGCGACGACCTTGTGGGCATCGGTCGCGAACGCCTGGATCGCGGCGGTGCGCTCGGCCTGCACCGCGCCGTCGACAGCGTCGCACATAGCCATGACCACCTCGGCCGCGCCCTTGGTTGCGACCCAGCGCTCGTGCGCCGGCGTTTCGACGACGGCCGTTTCACGCTGGCGATCCTCGGTGAACGGAAACGTCGTCACCCGAACCGACGCGGGCGCGATGTCCGTGGTGGCGCCGGCGGCGAGCAGGATCGCCTCGTCCAGCGGGTCGCCCGTCTCGGCCCGCGCGGCCGCGCGGGCCACCTCGAGCAGCCGCGGTGCCGACGTGCCCGGCGCCGGCAGCACATGGGTGAGCTGCAGCCGCCCTTCGGTGATCGTGCCCGTCTTGTCGGAGCAGATGCACGTCACGCGGCCGATGTTCTCGACCGTCACGGCGCGCCGGACCAGCGCCTGACGCCGCGCCAGCCGGTACACGCCAACGCTGAGGTAGAACGTGAAGACGACCGGGAACTCCTCGGGGATCGCGGCCGTGGCCAGCGTCACCGCGCTCACGAGCGCGTCGAGCCATGAGTTGCCCTGGGCGAGCCGGACGGCGGCGAGCACCACGCACAATGCGATCGCGACGACGAGCAGTCGCCGCACGAGGTGGTCGATGGCGGCCTGGATTGGCGTACGCTCGTGCCCGCCGCCCAGAGCGGAGCGGGCGATCTCGCCGTACAGCGTCGCGCCGCCTGTGTGTGCGACGCACGCCTGCGCGTGGCCCGTCAAGAGGCGCGTCCCGGCGAACCCCCAGTGCGCTTCGGCGACGCGCGGTCCGGCGCCTTCGTGAGATGTCTCACGCGGCGGTTGTGCGTCGAGCGGGCGCTTTGCGACCGGGAACGCCTCGCCGGTGAGCGCGGACTCGTCGACCTGGAGGTCCGCGCCGGCCACGATGATCACGTCGGCCGGGAAGGGCTCGCCGATGGACACGACCACCCGATCGCCGGGGACGAGGGCGATGGTCGGCAAAGTCCTTGTCACCCCGTTACGGACGACGGTCGCCGTCGTGGCCAGCCGCGACGTGAGGCCCTCGGTCGACGCCTGGGTGCGGCGGTGCAGGTAGACGTCCATGCCCAGCAGCGGCAGGATGGCCAGTACCAGCGTGACGGCCTCCGAGTGCTGCCCGACGAGCGCATAGAGACCGGCGGTCGCGGAGAAGAACCAGAGCATCGGATCCTTGGCGGTATCCGCGATGAGCGCCCGCCACGGGTGGGATGGGGCTTCGACGATGTCGTTCGGCCCGAACTCGCCAAGGCGTTCGGCCGCCTCGTGCTCGGTGAGGCCGCTGGCGACGGCGGCCAGACCGTCTAGGATGGCGAGCGGAATGGGGCGATGGGCCATTGGACCGCGCAGTCGTGTCGCTCCGGATGAGCCGGCGCCCATTCTGGCCGTGGCGGCGCGTGGTTACAACTCCTGCGCGATGCGCTTGTGGAGCGCCGTCCGCTCGAAATTCACCTCCCCGCGCAGGGATGAAGCGTGCGCGTCGACCGATGGCTCCGCGGGCGCATCCCTCGACGCGGCCATGTGTTCGCGTCGCCCGATGCAGCGCCGCCCGCCGGTGGCGCCCGCGTCACAGGGGGTTGACGACGCGCGTACGCGGCGCTATCCTGGTTACCGTTGCATTAAGAAGCTCGTATCCCCGCCGATGCCCCACGGATCACGTGTCGTGTCGGTGGCCGACGTTTCTGGAGGTCCACATGCCCATCCGCCGCCACGGAGGCGTTTGGCTGGCCGTCGTCCTGCTGCTTGCGGCCGGCGGCGCCGTGGCCGGTTGCCAGGGCGACGACAAGGGCGCTTCGTTGTCCCAGCTGAAGCGCGACCTCGAGCCGATGACGACGGTGCTCGGCGGCGCCTCGATCTTCAGCCTGCCGCCGATCCCGATCGAGGTCGACAACGACGGCCGGATCGCGCGGATCGGTGGGTTCAAGAGCGCGCAGGTCGACGAGCTCTGGGAGCGGATCACGGGCAACCCGCTCGTCGGGCGGGTGCGGTTCTTCAGCGACGACGAGGACGGCGAGAGTTACACCCGCTGGTTCGCCCGCGCCGGCATCCGCCAGATGACGGTGGCCTCGCGCCGCGACGGCCTGTACGTGCTCGTGAACGGTCGACCGCTGCCGTACATCGCCTGGGGCACGCGCGAGCTCGACAACGCACTCGACCTCATCGACCGTATGGCCGTCGACGACGACGGCGATCCGCTCCTGTCCGCCGAGCAGCGCGACATGCTGGCCGATCTGGCGCCGCTCCTGCAGTCCGTGCCGCTCCAGCTGGACTTCAACTTCCCGCCTTCCAAGGGCGCGCCGCGCGCCCCCAAGCCCCCGTCGCCGGACGCGGACGCGTTCATCATCTCGCTGACCGACGCCGAGCGCGAGACGCTGCCGAGCCAGACGATCGACATCGACCTCGACTACGAGCGCCGCGGCGCCGACCGGAGCTGGGTGCCGAGCTGGCTCGGCTTCAGCACGGACGATCTGCGCACGCTGCTGGCGCCGGCCGACGTGAAATCGCCGCTCCTGCGCCTGCGGAGCGACCTGCAGACGCGTCTGCAGCGTGCGTCCGTCGACGACGCCGAACTGCAGCTCACGAACTCAGGCCTCTACCTCATCGTGGATGGCCATGCGATGCCGCACGTCGGCTGGAACGAGGAGACGCTCGCCAACTTGGTCGGCGTCCTGAACCAGCTCTACCCCGCCGGCGAGCCCCGCACGCGCGACAACGCCTGGGTCGACGTGCTCCGCGCCACGGCGCCGCTCTACAACGACGTCTCGCTCGGCTTCCGTGTGCACTTCCCGGACAGCGAACGCGTCCGTGCCGCCGCCGCCACCGCCACCGCCGGCGTCGACCCCACCGCCACGCCGACGCGCACCCGCCGCCCGCGGCCGACCGCGACGCCGCGGGCGGGGACGAACGGGTCGGAAGGCACCCGCGGGCAAGGCGCGTCGACCGTCGCGACACCGCGGCGGATCGATGTCGACGCGACGCTGACGGCGGCGCCGGCACCGCAGGCGGTTGCCACAAGGACGCGGCGCCCGTAGGCCCCGCGTTCCCTGATCCCACCCCCCGGACGCATGATCCCCGGCTCCCATCCCCCCCCGCGTAGGGGCGACGCATGCGTCGCCCGCCGTCCGCCCCCGAAACATCCCGCGATCACACCCCCACCACCCCTACGGCGGTGGCGGCACCATCGACCGTACGCGCGTCACCAGGATCATCCGCCACGTCAGGAAGCGGCATCGGTCCGGCGCCAAGTCGACGCCGCCGTTGAGGCGGACGTAGTCGTTCACGAACAGGTCGAGCGTCAGGCCGGGCGCTGCCGGGGCGACGACGGCCTCGACGACGTTGTTCAGCGCCCCTTCCGGGAACCGCAGCAGGACGTGCGTTGCCGGGGTGCACGCGGTACGACCCTCGGGTTGCAGGGCGGCGAGCCAGCCGAGGGCGACGTTGTCCACGGGCTCGGGCGCCAGCGGGTCCCAGTTCCGGTTCACGTACGGCGCGTAGATCGGTCGCGGTGTCGGGTCCGGCGGAACGACGATCGGGGTCGTTTCCTGGCGGATCAGGGCGGCGGCGGCGGGGGGATGGGGCGGAGCGGCGGTCAGCAGCGCCAGGGCGGCGAGGCCGAGCGCGGACGCCAGTGCGGCAGGCAAGCGCATGACGGTCTCCAGGGCGAGTACTCTGTCCCCGCAGAGTCTTACGGATCGCTGCCTCTGTCGGAGATTTCTGTCGGAGATCCGAGGCTTATCCAGCCGACTGAGGACCTGGGCGACGAGGCGAGCCGGACGGCGCCCATTCTAGGCGCCTCGATCGGCGGGTACAACGGGTGAGCCGGCCACGGCGCTATGCTAGAATCGCCGGCCGTGCGGATAGTGGTGGATGCGATGGGCGGTGACCACGGCGCGGCCAGCAGCGTGGCCGGCGCCGTTCTCGCCGCGCGCGCCGGCACCGGCATCGTTCTCGTCGGCCGGGAGGCGGAGGTCGTGCGCGAGCTCGATCGGCACGACGTGCGCGGGCTGCCGATCGAAGTCGTGAACGCGGATGCCGTCATCGGGATGGACGAGAAGGCGCCGGCGGAGGCCGTGCGCTCCCGGCGGGACAACTCGATGTCCGTCGGCGTCCAGCTGGTGCGGCACGGTTCGGCCGATGCGTTCGTCACGGCCGGCAACACCGGTGCGGCGATGACCGCGGCCACGTTCGGGCTCGGGCGGGTGAAGGGCGTCCTGCGGCCGGCGCTGGCGATGGTCTTCCCGGCGATCGACGGCCCGGTGGCGCTCCTCGACGTCGGTGCGAACCCCGAAGTTCGGCCGGAGCATCTCCTCCAGTTCGCGATGATGGGCGCCGCGTACGCCGAGCGCGTCCTCGGCATCGAGCGGCCGCGCGTCGGCTTGATCTCGATCGGCGAGGAGCGCGGCAAGGGCACGGCGCTGGTCCAGGCGGCGTTGCCGCTGCTCGAGGCCGCGCCGCTGCACTTCATCGGCAACATCGAGGGCCACGACGTGCCGCAGAGCCGGGTGGACGTGGCCGTCACGGACGGCTTCACGGGCAACGTCATGCTCAAGCTGTCCGAGGGCATCGCCGGCTTGGTGACGGCCACGCTCAAGCGCGAGGCCAAGGCGGACTTCCTGAGCGCACTCGGCGGGTTCCTCATGCGTCCGGCCCTCGGCCGGATCCGCCGCGGCTGGGACTACCGCGGTCACGGCGGCGCGATGCTGCTCGGGGTGCGGGGCGCCGTCGTCATCGGCCACGGGCGATCGGATGCGATGGCCGTGGCCAGTGCGGTGGCCGTCGCCCGGCGCGGCGTCGAGCAACACTTGGTCGACGCGATCGCCGACGGGATCGCGCGCGTGGAGGCGGTGGTCGAGGCGGAGGCTGCCGTCGGGCACGCGTCCGAGATCGCGCTTGCGTCCCGTGGCGCGTAGAGGCGCGCCCGCGCCGCACGGCGGGGCCATGATCTTCACCGCGGCGGACTATGCCCGCAAGCGGCGCAGCCTCGCCGTGCGCGTCGCGGTGCTCGGCTTCGGGCTCCTGTTGGGCGGCCTCTTCCTGAACAGCCCGCGCACGCAGCCGATCGCCCTTTTCTGTCTTGTCGCCGGCACGTTGGCGTCCTGGTTCGGCATCGCGCTGATGGACCGCTGGGTGGCGGTCCCGCGCGCCGAGGTGGCGCTCGCGGCGGCGCTGGCCGACGCCGGGCCGCTCTTCACGCTCTACAACTGGGCGCTCCCGGCGGCGGAGCACGTGATCGTGGCGCCGTGGGGCCTGGCCGTGGTGCACGTCTTCAGCACCGAGGGCCCGATCGACATCGACGGCGCCCGGTGGCGCGACCGCCGCCCGCTCTGGCGCCGCTTCCTGGCCTTCGGCCGCCGGGCGGTCCGCAACCCGAGCCCGCTCATCGACGCCGACATCGCCGCCCTCCGCGCCGCCGTGGTCGCTACGGGTGACGCGAACGACGCGCTGCGCAACGTCCCGATCATCCCCGTCGTCGTCTTCACCCGCCCCGGCCTCGTCCTGACGACGAACGCCCCGACCCCGATGGCCGTCCGCGCCACCGAGCTGCGCGGCTGGCTGCGGGACGAGGGGCGGCGGCAGAGCGCGCTGGCGCCGGGGGAGGCGCGGCGGTTGAAGGGGGTGGTGGCGGGGATGGCGGAGGGGCGGCTGGGTGGAGCCGCGCCGGTCGGGTAGGGCGTGCTCGCTACGACGAGATGCGCTCTACACGATCCCGGTGCGTGTAGGGGCACGGCATGCCGTGCCCTCGTCGTCGCGGCGCGTAATGGGCGGCCTTGCGGCGGTAGCCGTCGAGAGGCGGCGGCCTGCGGCCCTCACCCCCCGACCCCCTCCCGAACCCCACCGCACCTTCGGCGCGGTGGGGACCCCGTCGAACAGTCTGGGGGAGGGGGAGGATCATGGGTTGGTGGGGGAGGCAATGGGCCGCGATGGGGAGGTCAAGCGCGATGGTTAACGGTTGCGCGGCGGTTGCGCGGCGGCTCGAGGGCCTTCCATCGACGTCGCGACCTCGTATGCTGGACGCACGCTCGCAGCCGTGGTCGGCGGGCCACGGCAGCCATAGGAGGTGGAGTGTGATGGCATACTTGATCGAAATCGCGAACCACTTGTGCATGCGCGTCTTGACTATCGCGACGATGGATTTGGGCTTGCTTGTCGGGCGACTGGCTTCAGCGATGTGGATCACCCGCGGGCTAGCGTGGACGGTCGGGGGGATGGTCGGCGAGGCGGCTGGGCGGTCGCAGTTCGGCTCCGTGCGGCGGTGGCCGTGCCAAGACGTCCGATCGGCGGCCACGCGTACAGTGGTTCCGGAGTTGCGCGGGCAATGATGCCCTGCGCCACGTAGATGGCGACGATTCTGAGGGGCGGGGAGCTGCTGAGGAGCAGCACCCCGCCCCTTCTTCTTGTGCGGGTGTCGCAGGAAGGTGGGCAGAGGGCGACAGGTACGGTGAATCGACGAGCGAAGCACTGTGTAACGAGCGGCGATGCACTGTGAATCGGGCCGCGGAGCACAGTGCATGCGGAAGCGATGCACAGTGATTCGGCGGACTTGTCACACGGCGGTCAATTGCTAGCCGTTACTCCTGAACGAAGTAGTCTGAGTCAATTCGTTTCACGGCGTATAATGCTACATGACTCACACCGACGCCATGGTCAATCATATGACCAGCAAGATCTTCTCCGTCCATAAGTATCAGCTTACTTTCGATTGCAGCAGCGAAGTCGACTGCATCTTTTGTAAAGGAAGATGTTGTGATGAATATCCCTTTTCGTGCCCGTTGACCCTGCAAGGCGCCGGCAAATTTCTGGATTTCAGGCCGCCCCACGACTCCCTCCCAGCGTTTGGCCTGAAGATAAATCACGTCAAGGCCCAGTCGATCCTCCTTGATGATCCCGTCGATACCGCCATCACCGCCTCGCCCAATTGCTCGACCGGCATCCTGCCGTGAACCACCATAGCCCATCGCAACGAGAAGATCTTCGCGGCGACGTTCGGAATTCGCGATGCCCTGGAAACTGGTCAAGGTATTTCAGATCTATTCGATCAGGACTGCGTCCATTGACTTCCCGGCCCCGCTCCGCAATTCGATATACGCCCCGTCCGGTGGCTTCCAGTAGACCGGCCCGCTTGAAATGTGCCTTGGCCCATGCGAGTCTGTTCGCCAGTACGGTTTGGCCTCCACGGGGGAGAAGCTGCGCGCGTTCGTCATCCGATAGGTGGAACTCACTGGCCATAACGCGCACAACTTCTTGATTTGTGTGCTCGACGGCATCCCGTTCTTCTCGTGCCACGGACTGTTGAGCAGAGACAGGTCGCGCATGATAGGCCCGTCGGCATGTCGGTCAACATCCGGGACGTCCAGGACGCGGCACACGGACGGCGGCTTGCAGCATCGCCCACTGCGTGTTCGGCAGCTCGTTCGGCGCCAGTTTGCCGATCGGCCGGAACTCTGCGAGCCGCTCATAGTCGTCCGCATGCTTGGCTTCAGGCGTGAATTGGTCGGCCCAAGCCACATAGACCTTCTGAACGAATTCCGGATAGGGATGACGGTATCCTTCGGGCTTCGGCGTCACGTGCCTACAGCGTAGGCACCCCAACGGAACGGCAGACTCGATCGTCCATCCGGTCTCCTCGAGCAGCTCCCTGCGCAGTGCGTCGTCGTGCGTTTCCCCTTCCTGGGGCTGTCCGCCGGGAACGATGTGCATCTCATGTTCGTTCGTCACGACGAGCACTTTGTCTCCTGCCAGAATGATGGCTCTAACCGAGGATACGTCGCCGCCGTCGACCGCCGGGTCCCACGGCTCAAACGTCAGTTCGATCGTGGATGGGCCCCACGATACGGTGTCCGTCACCATCATGATTCAGCTCGCCCTCCCACCACCGCCTCCATCCCCCGCACCGGCCCGTGCCCCGGATACACCCACGTCGCGCCATGTTCTCGCAGCCGCTGCCAGCTGGCGGCGACGACGGCCGCGTCCTCCTGGCCGATCATCTGCGGATGCGTGAGGTCCCCCGTGAACGCCGCGCCGTCGTCGAGCACGACCGAGACGCTGTCGTCCGAGTGCCCCGGCGTGGGCACAATCTCGCCGGCAAGGCCGATGTGCGCGAGCACGGCGCGGCTCTCGGCGAACGAGATCGTCACGTTGTCGTGCAGGGCGATGTCGAGGTACCGATCCGCCGGCTTCGTCCAGCGCTTCATCCGCGGGATCCACGGCACCTGCGGTTCGAGAACGAGGAGTGGCACGCCCGCGTCTTTGAGCTCCTGTGCCACGCCGGCGTGGTCAATATGGTAGTGCGTCGCGACGCCGTAGCGGAGCTCGCTGAGCGGGATCCCCATGCGGGTCAGGTTCGCCCGCATCGTGCCCATCGAGCCCGGCCAGCCGAGGTCGACGAGGAGACGCGACGGACCGGCACCGATCACCCAGAAGTTCGTCGAACGGTAGCCGACGTTGACGATCGGGACGGGGGGCGGTGGGGCCGCGGCGCGTTGGGACATCCGAACCCTCAGCCCGCGTACGCGCGCTCGAGCTCGGCGATGTCCAGCTTCTTCATCTTCAGCATCGCCTCCATCGCCCGCTTTGCGCCGGCGGAGGTGTGGTCGAGGAACATGCGGTTGATCGTCGTCGGGACGACCTGCCATGAGACGCCGTACTTGTCCTTGAGCCAGCCGCACGCCTGCGCCGACTCGTCGCCGCCGCCGGCGAGCTTCATCCAGTAGTGGTCCACCTCGTCCTGCGTCTCGCAGTTCACCTGGAGCGACAGCGCCTCGTTGAACGTGAACGCCGGCCCGCCGTTCAGCGCGGTGAAGGGCTGCCCGTCCAGCTCGAACTCCACGGTCAGGACGGACCCCGCCGGCTGTCCGTGGACCTCGAAGCCCGCCTCGCCGTAGCGTGCGATCTGCACGATCCGGGCGTTCTTGAAGATGCCGACGTAGTAGTTGGCGGCTTCCTCGGCTTGGTGGTCGAACCAGAGGCAGGGGGTGAAGCGGTGCGTGATGGACATGGGGGGTCTCCTCTACATGGCGGGACGCGAATACGTGTCGGGACGCGAACCCGACATCAACCGACGCCGGCACGCCGCTGATCGAGCCGCTCCGCGACCCACATTTTGATCACGGCCTGTCGCGTGACGCCGAGACGGCCGGCTTCTTGATCGAGGGCGGCGATAACCCACACGGGGAAGTCGACCGTGATCCGGCGCTGTGCGTGCCCGGGCCGGCGCGCCTGACTCACGTCGAGATGCTCGACGATGTCTTCGCCCGCGTCGAACCGGGCATCAAGTTCAGCTGCCTTCACGATACAGCCTCCGTTCCAACGGCCGTGCCCTGCGCACGGAGATGATCCTGACCCGCCCCTCGCGCCAGGTGAAGATGGCGATCCAGACTCGGCCTCGCAGCGTCGCGATCAGCGCATGACGCGGTTCGTCGTCCGTGCGCGCCGGAACCTCAAGACGATCGGGATCGTCCCATAGCGCCCGCGCGACGGCGAAGCTGATGCCGTGCTTGCGCAGGTTGGCGGTGCTCTTGTCCGGATCGAACTCGAAGTCCATGTAGGTTTGTTACGATAGCCAACACACGGTGATTCTGCAACGTCATACCGACTAACGACTGGCCGGCCATGAGAAGCGGGTTCATCGCGATCGACGCGCCGTCCCCGACGGCCCACTGTGATTCGGGCCACGATCCGCGGTGCGTTCACGCTCCACTGCAACTTGTCGCGCAATCCCCCGCAGCATCCCGCCGAACACCAGCTGATGCAGCGGGAACAGCGCGTACCAATACATGCGTCCGAAGAGCCCGACCGGATCGAACACCGCCGTCTGCCGGATCGTCGCAGACGAGCCGTCGCGCCCGTCCGCCTCAACCTCGAACTCGAGCCACGCCCGCCCGGGCACCTTCATCTCGGCGATGAGCCGCAGCCGGCGGTCCGGCTCGAGCGCTTCGACGCGCCAGAAGTCGACGGTGTCGCCGACGCGGAGGGCCGTGGGCGATGGCCGGCCGCGTCGCAGGCCGACGCCGCCGGCCATCAGGTCGAGAAAGCCGCGCAGGCGCCACAGCCCGTTCCAGGCGTACCAGCCCGTGTCGCCGCCGATGCGCTGAATGGGTGCGAAGGCGACGGCGGGCGGTGCGGCGACGGTGATCGTGCGCGAGTCCACCAGCCGCGATCCGAACTGCACGCCGCCCCACGTCGGCACCGCGCCGGAGGACGACAGGGCGTCGGACCAGCGCGTCGCGTACTGAAGGTCTTCGCTGGCGAGGGCGCGGCGGACGGCCTCGTCGATCCCGATCGGGCGCACGGGAAACGTCGTGAGCGCCGCGGCGTCGCGCACCACGGTGGAGTGGATGATGCTCTCGATCAGCTTGCGCCCGATGCGCGCGTACAGCGGCGTGACAAGGCCGAGCCACAGGCTGGACAGGAAGGGCGTCAGGACCGGCACCGAGATCATTCGCAGCCGCATCCCGCGCTGCCGCGCGTACGCCCGCATGATGTCGGCATAGGACACCTGGTCGGCCCCACCGATTTCGTACACCCGGCACTGCGCCACCGGGAGCTGAAGCGCCGCCACCAGGTACGCCAAAACGTCGTCGACGGCGATGGGCTGCGCCGGCACATTCACCCACTTGGGGGTGATCATGAACGGCAGCCGCTCCACCAGCGACCGGATCATCTCGAACGACAAGCTGCCGGGACCGACGACGATCGATGCGCGAAACTCGATGACCGGCACGCCCGACCGGCGCAAGATCTCGCCCACCTCGTGCCGGCTGCGCAGGTGCGGCGAGAGCGCATCTTCGCTGCGGCCGAGGCCCCCGAGGTAGATGATGCGTCCGACACCCGCCGCCTTCGCCGCCTCACCGAAGTTCGTCGCCGCCTGCCGGTCCGCGTCTTCGAAGGAGCCCGTCGATCCCATCGAGTGAACGAGATAGTAGGCCGCCTCGATCCCGCGCAACGCGGCGTCGAGGCTGTCGCGATCGAGAACGTCGCCCGCGACGACCTCGGTGGGCGGATGGGTCTTCGGCGTGAGGATCTCGGGGCGCCGGGCCAGGCAACGGACGCGGTGCCCCTGCTGCTCCAGCAACTGAAGCAGGCGGCCGCCGACGTAGCCGGTTGCACCGGTGAGAAGGAGAGTGGGCGCGCTCAAAACGGCAACCCGCACAACGACGCCCCCCACCGACCACCCCCATGAACTGCAACGGCACCGGCGTCACGAGCACGAAGAACAACAACAGCGTCCCGATCCCGAGCACCCGCCTGAACCGCCCGACGTCCGTGATGTCGTCCAGGGCGGGCGGGTGTTGGAGGCCCATGAACAGGATGAGGACGAGCATGATCACGTAGCTCGTCGACATCGTGACGGCCACGAGGACCGCGGCGCCGTACATCGCCCAGGCCACGTAGCGGTGGGCGCGGCCGAAGACGGCGTAGTTGATGTGGCCGCCGTCCAGTTGCGAAACCGGCAGCAGGTTGATCGCCGTCACCAGCAGGCCCCACCAGCCGGCCATGATGAGCGGGTTCATCTCGATGTCCATCCCGGCCGGCCGCGCGCCGATGACGAGCCACGCCAAGCCGCGGAAGAGGAGCGGCTCGTTGAAGACCACGCCGCTCGTCTCGGGCGTGACGATCGGCAGGAACGTCGCGTGCGATAGGCCGGCGATCAGCACCGGAACGGCCACCGCCAGCCCCGCCAGCGGCCCCGCGATGCCGACGTCGAACAGGGACCTGCGGGATGTGAACGGCGAGTCGATCCGGATCACCGCTCCGAGCGTGCCGGTGAACGGGTTCGGGAACGGGAGGAAGTAGGGCAGGCTGGTGTCCAGCTTGTAGCGGCGGGCGGCGAAGTAGTGGCCGAACTCGTGCACGCCGAGGATGCCGAGCAGGGCGAGCATGAACGGGAGGCCGGCGCGCCAGTTGGCGGCGAACATCGACCCCGTCACGCCCTTGCTGGCCATGCTGCATGCCAGTCGGGCGGACAGATCGGCGCCGGGTGCGACGGCCAGGCGGGTGAGGGCCGCGTCGTAGGCGGCGGCCGCCGGGCCGGACAGGTTCATCATCACCCCGGCGTACAGCACGGACAGGACGGTCAGCGCGAACAGGAGGACGTTGATCCGCACCCGTCGCCGGCCGCGCGCCGGCGGGGCCGTCTGGGCGATCAGGATGTCCCTGCCGCCCTCGCGCCGCAGGACCGGGATCCGATCGCGCGCCTTGAAGCGCTCCGCCACGGTCTCGAAGACGAGGGCCGGGCTGCGCAGGAACTCACCGACGAACATCACCCCGCGCCCGCCCGCCTGCACGCGGACTTCGTGGATGGCGAACACGTCGTCGATGTCGTCTTCGAGAGCCAGGATGGCGGGGTCGGACGGGATGAAGTCGGGGGTCACGCGGCGGCTTTCGGGCGCAGGGGCGGGGTGTGCGGGGAAGTGTAGCATGGCGCCTGAGGCCGCATCCGGATCGCCGCGCCATGTACAATGTGCGATCTCTGCACCCCCGGGAGATTCGCATGAACGCACCTCATCCGCCAACCCACCGCGTCGTCGTCACCGGCCTCGGCGCCGTCACCCCCGTCGGCCTCGACGCGCCGTCCACGTGGGACGCGTTCGTCGCCGGACGCAGCGGCGTCGCGCCGATCGCCTTGTTCGATGCCGCGGGCATGGGCTTCGAGGCCAAGGTCGCGGCCGAGGTGAAGGGCTTCGTGCCCGAGAACTACATGGACCGCAAGGTCGCGCGGCGATCCGATCGCGTCATGCAGTTCGCGATCGCTGCGGCGCGCGAGGCGCTGGCCGACGCCGGCCTGCTCGACGCCGACGGGCGGATCGACGCGGCGGCGTACGACCCGAACCGCGCCGGGTGCTACATGGGCTCGGGCGTCGGCGGCGTCGGGACGCTGGTGGACAGCGAGAACGTTCGGCTCGAGAAGGGCCAGAACCGGATCAGCCCGCTGGCGGTGCCGATGATCCTGAACGACTCGACGCCGGGTGCGGTGTCCATCCAGCACGGCCTGAAGGGGCCGAACATGTCGATGGTCAGCGCCTGCGCCTCGGCCGCCAACGCGATCGGCGAGGCGCTCGAACTCATCCGGCGCGGCGCGGCGGACATGATGGTCGCCGGCGGATCGGAGGCCGCGATCCTGCCGGTCGTCGTCGCCGGCTTCCAGAACATGGGCGCGCTGTCCAAGTGGGCGGGCGATCCGCCGCTCGCCAGCCGCCCGTTCGACGCCGCGCGCGACGGCTTCGTCATCGGCGAGGGCGCGGCCGTCCTGATCCTCGAGCGGCTGGACATCGCCCAAGCCCGCGGCGCCCGGATCTACGCCGAGCTCGCCGGCTACGGCCTCTCGGCGGATGCCGGGCACATCACGGCCCCCAGCGAGGACGGCGACGGCCTGATCCGCGCCGTCACGATGGCGTTCGACTCGGCCGGCGTGACGCCCGCCGACATCGACGTCGTCAGCGCGCACGGCACGAGCACGCCGATCAACGACAAGGTCGAGACCGTCGCGCTGAAGTCGCTGTTCGGCGAGCGGGCGTACGCTGTGCCGGTGAGCGCCGTGAAGAGCATGATCGGACACCTGCTGGGCGCCAGCGGGGCCGTGGCCGCGCTGGCCAGCTGCCGGACGATTCAGACCGGCATCGTCACGCCGACGATCAACCTCCACACGCCCGACCCGGCGTGCGACCTCGACTACGTGCCGAACGCGGCGCGCACGATCCCGGGCGGCGTCAACAGCGTCCTCCTGAACTCGGCCGGCTTTGGCGGCCACAACGCGGCGCTCGTGTTTCGCAAGGTTCTTTAAGGTTCCGTAAGGGTATCAGCAGGTATAGGCCGATCGGAGGCCCGTCATGCGCTACGCGCACATCACCGGCTGGGGCGCCTACACGCCGCCCCGTATCGTCACGAACGAAGAGCTGAGCCATCTCGTCGAGACCTCCGACGAGTGGATCGTCGAGCGCACCGGCATCAAGACGCGGCACATCGCCGACGCCGAGGACCACACGAGCACGATGGCGATCAAGGCCGGGCGCGAGGCGCTCAAGGTGGCCAACCTCGATCCCGCCAAGCTGGATCTCGTCATCTGCGCCACGAGCACGCCCGACTACCTGATGCCGAACACGGCCAGCCTGGTCCAGGACGGCCTCGGCGCCTCGCACGCCGGCGCGTTCGACCTGAACGCGGCGTGTTCGGGCTTCGTGTACGGCCTGACCGTCGGCGCGGCGATGCTCAAGAGCGGCCTGTACAAGAACGTCCTCGTCATCGGCGCCGAGGCGATGAGCCGCGTGATGGACTGGACGGACCGCACGACGTGCGTTCTCTTCGGCGACGGCGCCGGTGCCGTCGTCCTCGAGGCCAGCGACGAGCCGGGCGGCGTGATGAGCTGCCGGCTCGGCTCGGACGGCTCGAGCGCGGACGTCCTCAAGGTCACGCTCGGCACGCGTGTGCCCCTGAACCCGCTGAACATGGTGAACGGCAACGGCCCGTACATGACGATGTCGGGCAACGAGGTCTTCCGCTTCGCGACGAAGACGATGAACCAGGTGACCCGCCAGGTGGCGGCCGAGGCCGGCATCGCGGTGGACGACATCGACCTGATCATCCCGCACCAGGCGAACCAGCGGATCCTGGCCACCGCCGCCAAGCAGCTGAACTACCCGATCGACCGGATCTACTCCAACCTGGAGCGTGTCGGCAACACCTCGGCGGCCAGCATCCCGATCGCGATGATCGATGCGCTCAAGGAGGGCCGCCTGCACGCCGGCGACCACGTCCTGATGATCGGCTTCGGCGGCGGCCTGACGTGGGGCGCTTGTCTGGTCCAGTGGAGCTACAGCCCCGAGGACCGGCGCTGGTCGCCCTACAAGCGCACCCGCCAGGCGATGCGCATGGCGCTGGCCGGGCCGCGCCGGTGGGCGGGCCGGATCGAGCGGGGGCTGGACTTCTGGGAGCTGCGGCGGCGGCGGGCGGAGCGGAAGAAGAAACCGTAACGGGATGACTGTTAAATAAGCCCCCCATGGTACAATTCCCCCCTTGACGCCGTCCCCTCCCGACGCCGCGTCGCACCCCTGGGGGTAGCATGGAAGGCGAGACCACGAACGCCGCCGTCACGCTCGTCAACATCGACAAGGAGATGCGCGAGGCCTACCTGGATTACGCGATGAGCGTGATCACGAGCCGCGCGCTGCCCGATGTCCGCGACGGCCTCAAGCCCGTGCAGCGCCGCATCCTCTACACGATGTACGACGCCGGCCTGCGGCCGGACCGCGCCTACAAGAAGAGCGCCGCCACCGTCGGCGACGTGCTCGGCAAATACCACCCGCACGGGGACTCGTCCGTCTACGATGCGATGGTTCGCATGGCGCAGGACTTCTCGATGCGCTACATGCTCATCGACGGCCAGGGCAACTTCGGCTCGGTGGACGGCGACCGGGCGGCGGCCTACCGCTACACCGAAGCGCGGCCGTCGCGGATGGCGATGGAGCTCCTCGCCGACATCGACGAGGACACCGTCGACTGGCGGCCGAACTACGACGACTCGCGCCAAGAGCCGACGGTGCTGCCGGCGCGCATCCCCAACCTGCTCATCAACGGCGCGTCCGGCATCGCGGTCGGCATGGCCACGAACATCCCGCCGCACAACCTCGGCGAGGTCTGCGATGCGCTCATGTACTGCATCGACCACTGGGCGACGCTCGACGACGTGACGCCGGAGGACATTCGGCAGTTCATCCACGGCCCTGACTTCCCGACCGGCGGGCAGATCGTCGGCTTCGAGGGGATCGCTTCGGCGTACGGCACCGGGCGCGGGCGGGTGATCATGCGCGCCAAGAGCGAGTTCGAGGAGGTGCGCGGCGAGCGCCTGGCGATCGTCGTCACCGAGATCCCGTTCCAGGTGAACAAATCGACGCTGCTCGAGCGGATCGCCGAGCTCGCCCGCACGAAGCGGATCGATACGATCCACGACCTGCGCGACGAGTCCGACCGCGACGGGATGCGGATCGTCATCGAGCTGAAGAAGGGTGCGGACGCGCACTCGACGCTGAACCGACTCCTCAAGTACAGCGCGTTGCAGCAAACGTTCGGCATCAACACGCTGGCGCTCGTGGACGGCCAGCCCACGATGCTGCCGCTCAAGCGGATGCTCGTCCACTTCCTGGAGCACCGCCGCGAGGTCATCCGCCGCCGCAGCGAGCACGAGCTCGAGAAGGCGCGCCAACGCCAGCACATCCTGGAAGGCCTCCTGAAGGCGATCAGCGCCCTGGACGACGTGATCCGCACGATCCGCGCCGCCGACGACGTGGCGGACGCGCGCGACGCGCTGATGGCCCTCCTGTCGATCACCGAGGTGCAGGCGCAGGCCATCCTGGACATGCAGCTGCGCCGCCTGGCCGCGCTCGAGCGCTTGAAGATCGAGAACGAGCACGCGGAGATCACGGCCCGCATCCAATTCCTGCTCGACCTCCTGGCGCACCCCGAGAAGGTTCTCGGCGTCATCCGCGACGACCTGCAGGACATCAAGACCACCTATGGCGATCCGCGCCGGACCGAGATCGTGGCCGGCGCCGGCGAGTTCTCGGAGGACGACCTCATCGCCTCCGAGGACGTCCTCGTCACGCTGACGGACCGCGGCTACATCAAGCGCGTCCCGGCCGACACGTACCGCAGCCAGCGCCGCGGCGGCCGCGGGATCATCGGCGCGCGCACCCGCGACGAGGACGCGCTCCAGCACGTCTTCCTGGCGAACACGCGCGACCGTCTGCTGTTCTTCACGGACCGCGGCCGCGTCTACCAGCTCCGGGCGCACCACATCCCGGCCTCGAGCCGCGAGGCGGCCGGCACGCCGCTGATCAACCTGATCCAGATCCAATCCGGCGAGAAGGTCACGGTGGCCGTCGCCGCCCCGGAGTGGCAGTTCGAGCACGGCAACTTCCTGATCATGGCCACCCGCCGCGGCCGGATCAAGCGCACCGTCCTCTCCGAGTACGACGGCGTCCGCCCGAGCGGCCTGATCGCCGTGAACCTGGACGCGGACGACTCGCTCGACTGGGTGAAGATCACGACCGGCGAGGACGAGTTGATCTTCGTCACGCGCCTGGGCATGGCGCTGCGCTTCCACGAGCGCACCGTTCGCCCGATGGGCCGGGCGGCCGGCGGCGTGAACGCGATGCGCCTGAAGAAGGGCGACATCGTCACCGCCGTCGACCTCGTCAAGCCCGAGGCCGACCTGTTCGTCATCACGACCAAGGGCTACGGCAAGCGTTCACCATTGAACGAGTACCGCTCGCTCGGGCGCTACAACCAGGGCGTGCGGACGATCGACATCGGCCGCCTGGACGAGATCGGCGAGATCGTCGACGCCCGCGTCGTCGAGGACGGCACCGAGCTGACCGTCATCACGGACCGCGGCATCATCATCCGCACCTCCACGGACGAGATCAGCCGCATGGGCCGCCTGACCCGCGGCGTGCGCGTGATCCGCCTGGACAGCGGCCAGAAGGTGGCCGCGGTGGCATACATGCCGGGGCGGGCGGCAGGGGATGGGGACGCGGATGACGAGATCGACGGCGACGTCGAGAGCAACGGTGCGATCAACGGTGCGGTCGCCACGGCGCCGAACGGCGTGATTGCCGCCCCAGATGACGGCACGTCGGCCGCAACGCCCCCATCCGCGTAGGGGCGACGCGAACGCGTCGCCCGGATCCAACGTTCGCCCCACGCCGTCGTCCGCATCCCACGATTCGGCGAACCGCATCCCACGGGCCGCGCGTCACGGGCGACGCGATGGCATCACCCGATCCCGGTTCGCATGGGCGATGGCCCACGGGCGACGCGTTCGCGTCGCCCCTACGCGTGGGGTGTGCAGGAGCCGTGGATCATGCATCTGGGGCGTTGGGTCGCCAGAGAAGCGGGTTGTTGGCGATGTATTGGCGGATGCGTTGGAGGTCGGGTTCGTTGCGGACGACGTGTTCGTAGTAATTCCGTTGCCAGACGGGTTGCCCAGGCGTGCCGCGCAACGCGTTGATTTGTTTGGCCGATACGGTCTTGAAGGCGCCGATCACGGCGCCCAGGGATCGCGGTGGCGGTCCGGGTCGGAAGATGTTGGAGTGCTCCTTGCCGCCCGGCGTGTGACCGGCGTTCAGCGCGATGATCCCGTGGAAATGGTCGGGCATCACGACGTTGTCGTCGAGCCAAACGTACGGGAAGCGGTCGGCCAGCGCCCGCCAAGCCTCCTCGACAATCCGCCCGTCCGCGCTCAGCACCACCCGCCCGTCCGCAACCTCGCCCAGCGCTTTCTCCCGCCCCCGCACGCACAGCGTCACGAAGTGCACTGCGGTAGATGCGTAGTCGAACGTGCGTAGCCGGATCGAGCGACGTAAGTGCGCGCGGCGCGACACTGGGATGCGAATCCGTCGGGGTGTAGGTCGGTGAGCGCAAGTGCGCAGGCAATCCTACGGGTACCCCGTTCCGCCCCCGTCCCGCACCGTGCTGCCCGGCCCCGGATACGCGCCCTCGACCGGCGTCGCTCCGCCCTGCGGCCAGAGCCGGTAGCGGCCGGGGTGCCGCGTGCCCGGCGTCATCGCGCTGACGATGACGATGACTTGGCCGTCGGGATCGACGTCGTCGACTTCGATCGTTTGGCTGGCGGGCCAGGGCCCGGTGCCCGTGTCGAGTTGCATTCCGTCCGTCGTCGCCCCGCGCTGGACGTACTGGACGGACCACCGCTGCGGCAACGTCGGATCGACGCGCAGCCAGCCTTCGGCCATCCAGTCGCCGTCCGCCTCGGCGTCGTCGTGGAAGCCGAGGGCGTCGAGCGCGATGTCGTCGATCGCCCAGCCCTCGAGGCTGACGGCGTCGTCCGTGATGACCTCGAACGCGATGTCGACGCGCTGGCCGGCGAACGGGGTGAGGTCCGCCGAGTCGTCGATCCAGCCGTAGGCTTCTCCGGTCAACCCGTCGCCGAGGCTGTTGCCGTTCGGGTTGTCCGTGCGGGTGTTCAGCGTCGGGACCGTGCGCCACGTGCTGCCGCCGTCCGTCGAAGCCATCAGGTAAGCGTAGTCCCAGCTGTCCTCGAGGGCGTACCAGCTGCGCCACGTGAGCACCGGCGCCGCGTCGGCGGCGACGTCGGTGAGGTCGAAGGTGCGCATCAGGCGGCTGTCCGCGCTGTCGGCGCTGTTCGACCACCAGATGTGGCCGGGCGGCGCATCGGGCAGCAGCGGCACGGTCGGATCGCCTTCGAACTGCAGTGCGATTCGGCCGTCCGCGCCGACGAGCGACGTGACATCCCAGTAGTCGACGCCGTAAGGCTGCACGGTGGACGAGATGCCGCCGGGCGGCAGTCCCTCGATGCGCGCCGTGCCGATGCCTGGATCGGCGTAGCCGATGCGCATGCGTTGGACGTTGCGGACGACATTGGCGATGGCCCAACACTGGAACGCGACATCGAATGTTGTCGGCATGCAGCCGGATTCGCGCACGAAGTCGAAGTCGGCCATCGGGGTTGCCTCGACTTTCGCGTTCGCCAACGCCAACGCCTCATCCACCCCGTTCATCCCGTTCCCCTGTGCCCCCACGAGCGCCGTCAGGAACGCATCCCCGTACAGCCCCCGCAGCCATTCGAAAAACAGGAAGCCGGCGGCGTAGTGCGGCCCGTTGTTGCCCCCCGTCGCCTCCCAGTTCGGAAGCGAGACGTCCGTGTCCGAGAGGTACGCCGCTCCGTTCTGCCGCCCGTAACCCGCGATGTACGGCGCGACTTCGCTCAGCCCCTCGTTCACCCAAACGGGCTCGCCCAGGTCCTGGTGCCAGTGGATCATGTGCTGGAACTCGTGCGCCAGGAGCTGGAGGTAGTCGGGCGTGCCGGGGGCATAGGTCTGGAGGTTGACGTAGAAGATCTCTTTCGCGTTCGACTTCTCGTCGACCGCGTGCGTCGCCTCGTCGGCCGAGGAATAGAAGCCGGCGATGCCGGCGATCGGCTCGGTGTGGAGGATGTGGACCCGCGGGTCGTTGTCGACGCCCGGTGACCACTCGCTGCCGAAAACGGCGCGGACCTTGGGGTAGATCTCGGTGTCGAACGCGCGGGAACCGGATTCGAGCCCCGGTCGATCGAAGGGCTGGCCCTCCTGTACCCACAGATAGGCGTGCGCGCCGATCACCTCGAGGCGGGCCTGGACGCGCAGGTGGCGGTTGTTCGGGATGTCGTGTACCCAGAACGGCTCGACGTCGCCCTCGGCGTAGACACGGGGCGTGCCGGCTGCGACCTGCCTCGGCAGGGGGCCGTCCGCCGGGATGCGGCCCATGCGACGGGCGATCACGGCCTGATCGCGCGCCGGCGGGTCGGATCGCAATTGGGCGATCACGCGCGCGACGTCGGCCTCGCTCGGCCCTGAGGCTCCGGCTGCTGGCCCATCACCCGGCAATGTCCCGCCGCCTTCGACCGCGGTGGACGCGTCGTCGGCGTTCGACCGAAGGATGGCCGCTCGATAGCGTGAACCGCCGTACACCGCGAGCGCGACGACGGCAACGAGCGCCGCCGCGAGCGCGACGCCCCGCCAGCCCGTCACGGCTGCGCCGCGCCCAGCGTCGCCTCGAACTCCAGCTCGGCCTCGCCGCGGAGCACGACAAGCGCCACGGCGTCCCCGGATGCGTGCGCTGCGATCGCCGCGGCCAGCTCGTCGCTCGTTCGCACCGGCGCGCCGTCGACGGCGACGATGACGTCGCCCTCCCGAATCCCGGCCGCCGCCGCGGCGGAGCCGGGCGTCACGGTCATCACCCGCGCCCCGGACGCGTAATCGTCCACCGCCAGCGGCTCCGTGGCCACCTCGACGCCGAGGCGCGGCCGATCGCCCGACATGCCGGCCTGCCGGCCGCCCTTCGAACGGCCCGCGCTGCCCGGGCCGGGTGCGTCGCGGTTGTCGGTCGCGTCGGCCGCGTCGGAGCCTTCGGCCGCGTCGGAGCCGTCGTCGGCATCGGGCGATCCGGCCGATTCACCCTCCGACCCACCCTCCGACGCGCCATCCGCGTCCGCGGTGTCGTCGTCCGACGCCGACTCCGACGGCGCTTCCGCCGCACGCGGCACGAGGCCGAGGCGCTCGATCGCCGCCGGGACGACGACGTCGCCGCCGGCAGCCCGCTGGCCCGCGACGTAGCCGAGCATCCCGCCGATGGCCGCGCCGCCGGCCAGGCCGACGAGGAGCGCGCCGAGCGCTGCGAGCAGCGCGACGGGGGCACGGACGCCGCTGGTCGTGGGGCTGTCGTTCATCGAAGTCATCTCCTGGGCGGAAGGACGGCATGTACTGAGGGCTACGTTACCAGGAAACAGGGTGCCGCAGGAACTCCGCGGGGCGTTCGACCATCCGCCCCGACGCGCTCAATTCGTCGGCTGCACCGCCGCTTCGCACCGATCCAGCACGAGCGAGGTTTCGACGAGCTGTCCGCCGCGGTCGATCGTCAGCGTCACGCTGTCGCCGGCGCGGTAGCGCCACAGGACGTCGCGCAGGCCGCGGTCGAGGTTCAGGTCCACCTTGTCGACGGCGATGATCACGTCCCCCTCGCGCATGCCGGCCAACGCGCCGGTGCCGGCGGCGTTCGGGACGCCGGAGACGTAGGCGCCGGCGGCGCGGGACAGGCTGAGCTCGCGCGCCACCTCGGGATCGAGGGGGGCGAACGTGATGCCGAGGCAGCCGCGGGGCTGATTGTCGATCCACTCGTCGGCCAGCGCGTTCACGACGTTGCTCGGGATCGCGAAGCCGAAGCCCTCGACGTCGGATTGGCCCTCGCGGCGCACGATGAGCGTGTTCAGGCCGACGATCTGACCGCGCAGGTCGATCAGCGGGCCGCCCGAGTTGCCGGAGTTGATGGCCGCGTCCGTCTGGATGAGCGGGGCGCCGTTCACGTCGCGCTCTTCCAGCGTGTAGCCCCACGGGCCGGCGGAGCGCGGCGCGAGGTCCTTCACCCGGCGGTTCAGCCCGGCGATGATCCCGCTCGTCACGCTGTTCTGGTAGTCCGTGCCCAGCGGGCTGCCGATGGCGATGACCGCCATCCCGGGCTCGAGCGCCGCCGAATCGGCCAGCGGGGCGACGGCCGGCAGCACGGTCCCGTCGGCCACTTTCAGGATCGCGACGTCGTAGTTCGTGTCCAGGTTGACGAGCGTGGCGGCCGCGCGCTGGCCGTTGATCAGCACGATCTCGAGCGACCGCGCGCCGTCCACGACGTGGGCGTTGGTGGCCACGTATCCGCGGGCGTCGAAGATCACGCCCGAGCCGCTGGACGCCGGCGCCAGCTGGGCCGGTGCGTTCCAGCTCTGGCGGACGTACTGCATGTTCCAGACGGTGACGACGGCCGGCCGCGTCGCGCGCACCGCCTGCAGGAGCGTGCCCTCGCCGGTCTCGGTGTTGGCTGCCGGCTCCGCAAGCCAGACGTCGCCGTTGCCCGCCACGGCCGCAGGTGCCGGCGTCGACCCGTCGCGTGCATCCAACCAGAGCGCCGTCGCCGCCCCGCCGATCGCGCCGCCGATGATCGTCATGGCCACCAGCGCGCTCACGCCGAGCACGACGCCAAGGCCGAGGATGCGCCGTCGGCGCGGCCGGGCGGGCGGCGGGATGCGGGATGCGGCGGCATCGATCGGCGTCCAGGCCGCCGGGGGCGTGGCTGTCGGTGTGGCTGTCGGTGTGGCTGTCGGTGTGGCGGGGGGCGTGGCGGGGGTTGTCGTCGTCAGGGCCGTCGAATCCGACGCCGGCGAATCGTCCGACCAGTCGTAGGGGTTCATGGAGTCCTCCAATCGCACCGAACGTGCGTGCGGTTGACGATAGGCGGTGCGGATGAGAAGGCGATAGGCGCAGGCTGAACGTCGGCGCTGAGGCGGGCCTGGCGCGCGGGAATGATCAGCCCCCGGCCGGCAGCCGGACGCTGAACGTCGTCCCCGTGCCCGGCGCGCTCTCGACGGCCACGCTGCCGCCGTGGGCTTGGGCGATGGACTGGACGATCGCGAGGCCGAGGCCGGTGCCGCCGGAGGCGCGGGCGCGGGCCTTGTCGGCGCGGAAGAAGCGGTCCCAGATGTGGAGGAGGTCGGCTTCCGGGATGCCGGGGCCGTTGTCCGCCACGGTCACGACGACGTCCCGGCCGGCGGGGCGCAGGCCGAGGCGGACCATCGTGCCGGCGGGCGTGTGGGTGAGGGCGTTCATCATGAGGTTGAGGACGAGCTGCTTCAGCCGGTCCGGATCGCCGATGACGACCGCCGGCTGGTCGATGTCGAGCTCGACGCGGTGGCTGCCGCGCGACAGCATGCACGCTTGCTGGTAGACGTCGAGCAGCAGGCCGTCGACCGAGACCGGCCGCGCGTCCTTCACGACCGGCACGCCGGAGTCGGCGCGGGCGAGCATGAGGAGGTCGTCGATCATCCGGCTCATCCGCTCGGCCTCGGCTTGGACGGCCTTGAGCGCGTCGGGGTCCGTGATGCCGGTGCGGCTCATGAGTTCGACCTCGCCGCGGATCGTCGTGAGCGGTGTGCGGAGCTCGTGCGAGACGTCGGCCAGGAAGCGCCGCTGGCGATCGAACATCCCCTCGATCCGGTCGAGCATGAGGTTGATCGTCACCGCCAGCCGGCCGAGCTCGTCCTCGGCGCCCGTGCTGGCGATCCGCCGGCCGAGGTCCTGCTCGCGGTTGATCCGGTCCGCGGTCCGCTGGATCCGCCCGATCGGGGCGATGGCGGTCTGGGCCAGCGCGGCGCCGATCAAGAGCGAGAGCATCGTCGCGAACAGCGTGCCGAGGACGAGCATTCGCCGCAGCTGCGCCAGGGCGCGGTTGTGCGGCGTCAGCGACGTGAGGATCTGGATGTAGGCCACCGGCTCGGCCCGTCCCCGCACGCGGTCGACCTGCATGATGATCGGCCGGCTGAAGATGTACATCGACTCGGTGTCGAACTGGGCGATGCGCGCGTCGTGGCCGACCTGGGCGATGCGGTGGCGGACGTCGAGCGGGATGAGCTGCGTCCCGCGCTCGATCGCATCGTCCTTGTCCGGTTCGATGAGCAGCCCCTCGCCCGCCGGCGGTCGGCTCGCCCGTGCGCTTTGGCGCGAGGAGTAGATCTGCTGCCCATTCGCCCAGAACAACTGGAAGTCGAGCCCGGGCAGCCGGAGCTCGTCCAGCTTTTCGCCGACGCTCTGGCTCCGCGCGGCGCGGAGGACGAGGTCGCGCAGCTCCGGCGACATCTCCGTGCCGGCCGCCTGCGCCACGGCCGCGCTGATCGCCTGCGCGCGATACAGCGCGCCGCCGATCTGCTCGTTGGCGAAGTCGGCGCCGCTGCGGCTGGCGCTCTGGATGTCGGCGATCGCGCGCTGGGCGAAGTAGTAGTACGCGCCCATGCTGAACGAGCTGAGCATGAGGAAGACGACGATGGTGAACGTCAGCGTCAGCCGCCAGCGCAGGGACGACAGCACGCCGCGCACGAAGGACAGCGACGGCAGCGTGATGCGAACGAAGGTGCGGCGGGCGGCAGCGTCCGTCGCCGTCGCGCCAACGGTCGCGACTGCGCCGCCGCCCGAGCCCCCCGCGAGCCGACCCCCCGCGCAGCACGTCCCCGCCAAGGCCGGATCGGCCACGGTCACGTCGGCTCCCGCAGGACGTAGCCGACGCCGCGAGCGGTGTGGATCAGGCGCGTGAGCTCGTCGTCCTCGAGCTTCATCCGCAGGTAGCGGACGTAGACCTCGATGATGTTGCTCTCGCCACCGAAGTCGTAGCCCCAGACGTCGTCGAAGATCTGGTCGCGGGTCAGTACCTGGCGGGGGTGGCGCATGAAGAGGTGAAGGAGGTCGTACTCCTTGGCCGTCAGGTCGATGACCTTGGCCCCGCGCCGGGCTTGGCGCGTGCCGGTGTCGAGCTCGAGGTCCATGAACTTGATCACCTCGGGCGTCGTCGACGTCGGCGCCTTGACGGCCCGCCGAAGGAGCGCCCGGACGCGGGCCAGGAGCTCCTCGAACGCGAACGGCTTGGCGAGGTAGTCGTCCGCCCCGGCGTCCAGGCCGGCCACTCGGTCGCCGATGGCGTCCTTGGCGGTGAGCATGAGGATCGGGACGTCGCCGGCGGCGCGGAGGCGGCGGCAGACCTCCATGCCGTCCATCTCGGGCAGCATGAGGTCCAGGATGACCATCTCCGGCATCCGCTCGCGCGCCTTGGCCAGTCCGTCCGTGCCGGTGTGCGCCACGTCGGCCTCGTAGCCCTCGAAGATCAGGCCGCGGCGGAGCATGTTGGCGATGCGCTCGTCGTCCTCGACGATCAGGATGTGGTCGGGCATGGGAGAGGCCTCTTGTGGGGCGGGCGAAAGGCGCAGGTTGGTTCCTGCGCCGGGCGCTGACAGGGGGAGGATAGGCGCACGACGTGAGTTCGTCATTAATACCACGACAGGGAACGTACAGGGATGTGCGGCAGCGCAAACGCATGCTGCCGATGCCCGGGGCCGAGGCCCCGGGTGCCGCTCGCTCAGTCGACCACCGCCCGATACGCCCCCACCGCCGCCTCCGCCCCCCCCGCCCACGTGAACCCCGCCGCCCGCACCGGCCCCGCCGCCGCCAGCCGCGCCCGCAGCGCCGCGTCGCCGACGAGTGCCCGCAGCGCCGCCGCCCAGCCCTCCACGTCGCCCGCAGGCACGTGGAGCGCCGCGTCGCCCGTCACCTCCGGCAGGCAGCTCGCATCGCTCACCGCCGTCGGAACGCCGCACGCCATCGCCTCGAGCGGCGGCAGGCCGAAGCCCTCGTAGCGACTCGGGAAGGCAAAGGCGTCCGCGCCGCGGTAGAGCGCCGGCAGGTCGTCGTCGGCCACGAAGCCGAGGAGCCGGACGTCGACTCCCGCCGCACGGGCCGCCGAAGCCGCCGCCACCGTCCCCTCCGTCCGCCAGCCGAGGCCGCCGGCGAGGACGAGGGCCCGGTCGCCGGAGTCGCCCGTCGCACCGCCGCCCGCGAACGCCGTGCCGAAGGCGGCGATGAGCGTCGGCCAGTCCTTGCGCGGCTCGATCGTCCCGACGCCGAGGACGTACGGCTTGTCGATCCCCAAGCGGGCACGAATGCCGGCGTCGGCGCGGTCGACCCTCGGCCGGAAGGCCGCGTCGACGCCGGCATACGCCACACTGACCCGCTCGGGCGGCACGTCGAGGAGGTCGATCACGTCGTCCCGCGTCCAGGCCGAGTCCGCCAGGACGTGGGCGGCACGGCGGGCGGCGCGCGGGACGGTGCGGCGCAGGAAGCGGGCCAGGGACGGTTCGGCGAGGTCGGGGTGGCGCAGGAAGCTCAGATCGTGGATCGTCACGACGGTCGGTGCACCGGGACGGGGCGGAGCAAGGTAGTCCGTCGCATGAAACACATCGATCCCCCCACCACCCCCGCCGTCGCCCCATCGCCCCATCCCAACCCCCCCCGGCACCCCCACCCGATGCCACAACAACGTCACCCACCGCGCGCCGATCCGCATCGACCGCACATCCCGCGCCTCCGCGCCCACGAGCGCCGCCGCCGCCGCCCGCCCCGCATCGTCCAGCCTGTCGGCGACGAACCACACGACGTCGACGTCCCCGCGCACCGCAATCGCCCGCCCGAGTTCGCGCGCGTAGCGGCCGATGCCGGCGCGCTGGCGGACGGCGGGGGTGAGGTCGTAGGCGACGCGGAGGAGGCGGGGGTTCATCGGGTGAGGTGAGGATTTCGCGGGGTGAGGGAGGGCAGGCACGAGGCCTGCCCCTACCGGGTCTTGTTGCTGACGACGAACACGATCATTCCGCCCACCAATAAGCTCAAGTAACTGATCGCCCGATACAACACCGTCAACGCGATCGCCGGCCCGGCGGCGAAGCCCTTCAGCTCGATCGCGGCCTTCAGGATGCCCTCGAAGCCGAGGGCGCCCGGTGTGGCCGGGATGGCGGTGAGGAACGCTTGCAGCAGGCTGAAGAACAGGACGAGCGGCACCGGCAGCGGCACCGCCAGCGCGCGGCTGACGCACCAGAACGCGGCGCCCTCGCACAGCCAGGCGCCGGCGCTCAGCCCGAGCAGCGGCCCGAAGCGGCCGAACGACAGCACGAGGCCGTGCGCGAACGTGGTGTAGGCCGTCCCGAGGCGCTCGAACCGGCGCGGGATCCAGCGCTCCACGTGGACGCCGAAGCGGGCGAAGCCGACGAGGCCGCCGACGAGGAGGACGACGCCGACACCGCCGACGACGAAGAGCTCGGCCAGCACGCAGCCCAGGTCCGTCACGTCCAGCCCGTGCCGGAAGCACGCCGCCACATCGCCGTGCGTGCTCTTGGCGACGACGTCGCCGTACGTCAGGATGCCGGCCGTGACCATCAGGACGACGAGGACGATCAGGTCGAGCGCCCGCTCGGCGACGATCGTGCCCATGCCGCGCGACCAGCCGCCGCCGGCAGGGACGCCGACGTGGATTGGGCCGCCCGAACCACGGGCCGCATCCCGCGAAACGAGCGCCCGCGACGTGCGCCCGTACAGCCAGCCGCGGTAGACGTCACCCAGCTTGGCCGGCACGAGCGTGTTCACGAACCATGAGAGGTAGATGATCTCGACGAGGTCGCGCAGCCGCGGGATGTGCTCCGGCCGCTCGCCGGCGTTGCCGAGCAGGATCCGCCAGCGGAGCGCGCGCAGTGGGAAGCTGGCGTAGTAGACGGCCAGCGCCGTCACGAACCACATCGGCCGCACGGACCGCAGCATCGCGCCGGCCTTGGCCAGCTCGCCCTGGTCCTGGCGCTGCAGCGTGAACCACACGAGGCCGCCCGCAACGGCGAACGACAGCAGCGTGCGCGGGCTTGCCAGGCGGCGCCAGAGCGACGGCGGGCGGGTGGACGGCGGGTCGGCGGGGGTGTGGGCGGCGTGCTCGGCGGCGTCGATCGCGGCTTCGGCGGCGGCTGCTTCGGCGAGGTCGTCGGGGTGGAGGTGGCCGAGGACGTCGAGGACGTCGAGGATCTCGTTGGGGTCGGGCTCGGGGGTAGGGTGGGTGTCGACGTCGTGGGACGGCGGGTTCATCGCGTCTCGCCTCCGGGTTCCCACGTCCGCGCCGCCAACGTCAGCCCGATCAACACCCCCAAGAGCACCGTCATATCGTGCACCCAAAGCAAGTCGAACAGGCTGTGCACCGCCACCGCCGTCAAGCTGCCGGCCGCGGCCAGGCCGAGCGCGCCCTCGAGCGCGTTGTGCGGCGCAACGGCGGCCCGCACGGCCAGGGCGAGGGCGGCGGCCATGAGCGCGACGTTCGCCAGCAGGCCGAGCAGGCCGGTCTCGGCGAGCGTGTTCAGGTAGGCGTTGTGGGCGTGGCCCAGATCGTACGGCCAGCGGGGCAGGCGGTAGGCCTGGTAGCGGAGCGCAAAGTGCCCGGGGCCTTGCCCGAGCCACGGCCGGTCGGCCCACATCCGCGTCGCGGCGTCCCAGTGCGCCAGGCGCTCGATCGTCGAGAAGTTGGCGCCGGTGACGTCGGCGCGCGCCAGGTCGAGCCTGTCGGCGCCGTTGGACGCGGCGCCGGCGCCGGCGGCGCCGGTGATCGTTGCGACGCGGTTCGCAACGGAGGCCGGGATGCCTGGCGCGACGCCGAAGGTGAACGCCGCGACGAGCGTCGTGACGGCGATGTAGGGCAGGACGACGGCAAAGGCATCGCGGGGCCGCCGCAGGCCGGCAGCGCAGCGCAGCACCGCCATCGCGCCGCCCCCGGCGACGGCGGCGAGCCACGCGCCGCGCGACCACGACAGGCCGAGGCCGGCCAGGCAGGCGGCGGCCGCCAGCGCGGCGATCGGCAGCGCCAGGTGGTGGCCGGGCGCGAGCGGCAACCGCCCGCCGCGCGCATCGCGCCGCGGCCACAACCGTTCGGCGATGAGCGCGACCCCGAGCGGCCAGATGAGGTTCATGTAGCCGCCGAACGGGTTGGGCTGGCCGAAGTTGCCGAAGGCGCGCGACCGGCCGCCGGCCAGCCCGAAGGCGTCGGGGCCGATGCCGGCCAGCGCGAGGCGGCTGCCGTACGCGGCCTCGGCGGCGCCGCTGGCCAGGATCGCCAGGACGACGACGACGCCCCAGCGGCGTCCGCGCGCCCCGCGGAGCGTACCGGCGACGGCGACGGCGGCGCCGAAGACGCCCCAGCGCACGATCTCGAGGGCGGCCGTCGTGGGCGACGGCGCGTGCAAGGCGCTGGCGGCGAGCACCGTCAGCCAAGCCGCCGTCATGCCCGCGATGAAGACGACGCCCGGGGCCGGTTTCGGTCGGCGCCGCGTCGCCAGGTGGCCGAGCGCGACGCCGCCGATGGCCAGCGCGATGAGCGGTGTCGGGGGCGTGAGCGCGGCGCCGCCGAGGGGCAGCGCCATGCGTGGGCCGAACGGGACGAGCGCGACGGCGGCGGCCAGCGCGAGGGCGGGGGCGCGGGTCATCGCGAGGAGGGCGGCGACTGAGAGGGCGGCGGCGAGGAGGGGGGCGAGGTCGCGAATGGGGAGCCAGGCGAGGGCGGCGGACAGCGACGTCGCCAGACCGAGCGGCCAAGCACGCACGGCCGCCCGCCTAAGGGCGGTGGTCGTCACGCGACTCGATTCGGCGGCGATCACGCTAGCGGCCGGCCCGCTGGATCTCGCTGGCGAACCACGCCACCGTCCGTGCCAGCCCGTCGTCCAGGCTGATGGTCGGCTGCCAGCCGAGGAGCGTCGTGGCGCGCGTGATGTCGGGGCAGCGGCGGGACGGATCGCCGGTGCGCTCGGTGGGCAGCGGCAGGAGGGCGACGCCGGCCGGGTTGCCGGTATGGGCGTTGATCCGCTGGGCGAACTCGAGCACGGTGAGCTCGAGCGGGTTGCCGATGTTCACCGGCCCGGTCACGTCGCTGGCCATGAGGCGGACGATGCCGTCGACCAGATCGTCGACATAACAGAAGGACCGCGTTTGCTGGCCGTCGCCGAAGGCCGTCAGCGGTTCGCCCTTGAGCGACTGGCCGACGAAGTTCGGGACGACGCGGCCGTCGTCCAGGCGCATCCGCGGGCCGTAGGTGTTGAAGATGCGGACGATCCGGATCGGCACGCCGTGCATCCGGTGATAGGCCATCGTGATCGCCTCGGCGAAGCGCTTGGCCTCGTCGTAGGCGCCGCGCGGGCCGAGCGTGTCGACGTTGCCGTGGTAGTCCTCGGTCTGCGGGTGGACGTCGGGGTCGCCGTAGATCTCGCTCGTCGAGGCCAGCAGGAAGCGCGCGCCTTTGGCCCGGGCCATGCCGAGCGCGTGGTAGGTGCCGAGGCTGTTCACCTTGAGGATCTGGATCGGCAGCCGCAGGAAGTCGATCGGGCTGGCGGGCGAGGCGAGGTGAGCGATCGCGTCCACCGGACCGTCGATGGTCAGAGGGCGCGAGATGTCGTGCTCGATGAACGCCAGCCGCGGGTGATCCGCCACGCTCTCGAGGTTGCGAAGGCTGCCGGTGATCAGGTTGTCGACGACGACGACTTCGTCGCCCGCCGCCAGATAGCGTTCGACGAGGTGCGAGCCGACGAATCCGGCGCCGCCGGTGATGACGATGCGCATGAGGTGCGTTTCCTCCAGCGGCCGGCAAGGTGGGCGGCACAGGGGCGGTTCGGGGGCGATTCAGGGGTTGGAGGAGTGTAAGGGGTGGGGTGGGGGTGGGTCAAAAGGCGGGGGCTGGTGTTGGCCGACGGCCGAAGGCCCTCACCCCCTGACCCCCTCCCCCAAACCGGGGGGAGGGAGAGGATGCTTTGCCGGGAAGGACGATGGGGGGAGATTGCCGCTGTGTTCAGGGGGTGGTCGGCCGGGCGGGTTGGCGGGTGATCTGGCGCGTGTCGAACGTCCAGACGGTGGAGCCCGGGTCGCCGACGAATGCGGACGATTCGCGCCACGTGACGGGCTCGGGCGCCGGCCAGTAGTGGCACGTGGCACTCGGCGGACACTGCCACGGACGAAACGCCAAGCGATGCTGGGCGATGACCTGCGGCGCCGACGGCGTGCTGACGTCGAGGACCGTCAGGCCGCCGACCAAGAGGAAGGGCCATTGAAGGGCAAGGCCGCTCGGCATGAAGTCCATGGTGGCGCCGACCTTCGTGAGCGACCGTCCGCCAACGAGCGCATAGGCGGCGAGACCGTCCCAGGTCGAGACGAACACATGCCCTTGACCGGCGGCGATGCTGACCGGATCCTGTTCCAGCGGCAGTCGGTCGACGACGAATGGGCGCGCTGCGTCGGAGGTGTCGATCGCGGCGAGCATAAGGTAGCGTTCCGGGTCGAGCGACAGGCGGCGCTCTTCGACGGCGATGAACAGCATCGTGCCGTCGAAGGCTAGGTGGGTGGAGCTGATCGCCACGGTGCCGGTGACCGTCCGCTGTGCCGGGTCGAGGGCATCAAAGATCTGGATCGCCTCGTCGAACGCAGCCGCGAAACGGGTCCTGCTCGCGGCGAAGCGCCACGCGCCTTCGGGCAGGGCGTTCGGCCACACTCGGACGGCCGGCTGCGCGCGTTCGTCGAACGTGTAGATCCGTCCGCCGACCTCGGTCATCAGCCGCTGGCCGTCGGTTGTCACCGGAGCCGACATATTGGCTGCGACAAACTCGGCCGCACGTGTCGCTGAGGCAAGGCGGCGCTCGACATCGGCCTCCTTGAGCTTCCACCACGTGTCGTCCGGCATCCAGCGCTGCAACTCGCCGTCCTGCGAGTACGCGAGCCCGTCGACCGGGCGACCGTCGAAGCGCGCCGGGCAGGCGGTGTGGAAGTCGTTGAACGGCACATGCGTCGTGAGGCGGGGATGGTCGACGTCCGAGAGGTCGAAATCGTCCATACCGTGCAGGCCCGGCACGCACGCCAGCGGACTGTCGACGACCGCATGCGCGCCCGGGCGCATGTACCAGGTGTAGTCGCCGGACAGCGGCGACGTCGGCCGCGGGACCGCCGTCGGCCATCCCGGCCCCCGCGGCGTCGCGGTCGCGGGCGCGCTGTTGGCGATGGCGACGGGCGCCGATGGGTCGTCGAGTGCGAATACGTCGACGATGCCCGGGCTGAGCACGACGGCCCGCCCGGATATGAGGTGAACGTCGATCGCCGGGCGGGCGAAGCGCGCCGGTTGGCCCATGCGTGGCGCGGCGGGATCGCGCAGGTCGATGGCGGTGAGGGAGGCGGACGCGTCCGCGAGGGCCGGGTTTTGCACCCGGAGGTCGTCGTGACGCGCCAGGATGTACATCGTTCTGCCGTCCACGGCGGCTCCGACGAGCGTGCCACTGAGCGGCATCAGCGCGTGCAGCTTTGGCGCGTGGGGATCAGAAGTGTCGACGGTGGCCAAGACGTCATGGCGGGGACCCGTGCCTGCGTCGTTCGATTCCAGCGATCCGTCCGGTCCGCCCGGTCCTTCCGATCCGGTGACGACGACGATGTCACCGTCGAGCGCGATGAGAGCCGACTCGCCGTTGGCGGTCGCCCGGCCGGTGCCGATCGGCAGCTGCACGACGCTCAGCACGCGGATCGCACGCTCGTCCGCGGCATCCAGCGTCACCAACCAGGCCGGCATGGCAGCGCCGTCGCGCACGGTGCGGTCCCAGTCGACGAGGCCGTACAGGCGGTCGCCATGCACCGCCATGTTCGCGAGGCCGCCTGGCAGGAGCGTCGGGCCGTCGGGGCCGATCGGGCCGGCATCGAACGTCGCCGCGGACGCAGGGTCGCTCAGGTCGATGACCTGCAGGCGCTGGTCGCGGTGGACGAAGGCGCGGCGGCCGTCGACGAGCACGTTGCCTGGCTCCCGTCCGACGCGGTCGATCAGGCGCAGGCCGTCCGGCGAGAGGTCGCCGGGGGGCGGCGGGGCGAGCGGGATGAGGGGGAGGCGCTCGGCGGGAGTCCATGCGGCGGGGGGCGGGATGGGCGGGGAGAGCGAGGGGAGCGGCGAAGGCGAAGGCGTGGCGGGCGACAGTGACGCGGACGACGTTGGTGCGGCGGTGGCGGGGATCGTGCGGCCGGCGGTGGCGAGTGGCGGCACGGTGGGCGCGGGGCGCGGGGCGCAGGAGAGGGTGGACAGGCACAGCGCCAGGGCGGTGGGGGCGAGGCGAAGTTGCATCGCACGTTCCGAGTGCGGGCACGATCTGTCGTTCGGGGGCATGGGGAGAGCGGCGCTGCAGGATGCGTGCCGACGACAGGGCGACGCCGCGTGGTGCGCTCACGGCATTGAAATATGGGCGTCCCTGATTATCATAATCGTGTTTATCTAAAGGAGAGCCTCGTGTTCCTCGACCGTGAGCAAGAGCTGGCATTGCTGGAGCAGTGTTACTCGTCCGAAGTGGCCGAGCTGTTTGTTCTCTACGGCCGGCGTCGTGTCGGCAAGACGGAGTTGCTCGGGCGGTTCTGCGAGGGCAAGCGATACGTCTTCTATGTCGCCGACCAGGATGCCGAGCCGCGGCTGAGGGCCGGGCTGTCAGCCGAGGTCAACACGCGACTGTTGGGAGAGGCGGCGGCGAGCGCAGTGTATCCGACGTGGGAGGCGTTGTTTCGGCTGCTGGCATCACACGCGCAGCACGAACCGCTGGTGGTCGTCCTCGACGAGTTTACGTACCTGTTGGCAGCCCATCCGCCGCTGGCGTCCATTCTCCAGCGGTTGTGGGACAGCGAGCTTCGGCACACGCGCCTCAAGCTCGTTCTCTGCGGCTCCCATATCGGCATGATGGAGTCGGAAGTCCTCGGCTATCAAGCGCCGCTCTACGGCCGCCGCACCGGCCAAGCGCTCCTCGAACCCCTGGGCTTCCATGACGCGCGCGCCTTCTGCCCGTCGTACTCTGCCGAGGACCAGGTTCGGGCGTTCGCGGTGTTCGGAGGCACGCCGGCGTATCTGACGGCGGCCCAATTGACGGCCCCGCTGGTCGAGACGATTCAGAGCCGGGTGCTGCAGCGAGGGACGTTCTTCTACGACGAGGTGCGCTTCCTGTTGCAGCAGGAGCTGCGCGAGCCGCGGAACTACTTCGCGGTGCTCGAAGCGATTGCCGGGGGTCGGACGCGGCAGAACGAGATCAAGCAGGCGACCGGCATCGACGGGGTCAGCGCCTACCTGGGCACACTGCAGGAGCTTAAGCTCGTCGAGCGCATCGTCCCGGTAACCGAGACACAGCCGCACAAGAGCCGTCGCGGTATCTACCGCCTGCGTGACCCGTTCTTCCGCTTCTGGCTCCGGTTCGTCCACGCCAACCGCACGCTCCTCGAGCGCGGCGGCGCACAGGTGGTTCTCGAGACCAAGGTCGTGCCGCAACTCGATGCGTTCACCGGCCCGGCGTTCGAGCAGGTCTGCGAACAGTTCGTCTGGCGGCTTGGCCTGAGCGGGCGGCTGCCGCTCGTGCCTGAACGTGTCGGCGGGTGGTGGGGCGGTGACGCCGAGATCGACCTGATCGCCCTTGGAGGCGATTCGGCGATGGCATTCGAGTGCAGGTGGAGCAGCCGGCCGGTCGGCACGGACATATTGGCACGCCTGGAAGCACGCACTACAGCGCTCGCCGGGGTCGGCGACAGGGCGGCCGTGTGGTACGGGCTGTGCTCGCGGAGCGGCTTTACGGCCGGTGTGCGGGCGGTGGTGCGGGAGCGGTCGGACGTGCGGCTGTTCGACTTGGCGGCGATCGTCGCGGGTTAGTCGCCCGCCTGCCTGTCTACCCACGGCAGCGCCACCCACGCCTCCCCCCGCGGCCTCCGCCACGCCAGCGGCGGCTCGAAGACCATCACCCCGTTGGTGTCGGATGCCACGTACACCCGCCCGCCCCGCACGGCGACGGTGTCCCGCTCGCCGGCCGACCCGGCGTCGAGCAGGCCGACGATGCGCGGCGCGGACGGGTCGTGCGCGTCGACGACGACGACGCATCCGCGACCGTCCGCGAGGCACCCGGACGTCCCGGCGTAGACAAAGCCGTCGTGTTCGGTCAGGTTGTTGACCGTGCCAACGATCGGTAGCTGGGCGAGGACGCGCAGCGTGCTCCGGTCGTCGATGGCGACGACGGTCAGCCGTGAGTGACCGACCTCGGGCCATTCCGTCCAGTCCAGCGCTGCGCCGACGAACGCGACACGGTCGGTGGCGGCGACGACCAAGCGGTTGGGCTCATTCGAGCAAGCGCCGAGATCGAGCTTGCTCTCCAGCCGCGGTTGCCGCGAATCGGCCAGGTTCCAGAGCGACAGCCGCTTCGTCGTGCACCGGGCGGACGGAGCGGACGGCGCGGAGCCGACCGCGACGAAGCGCTCGCCGACGGTGACGCCGTCCAGAAGTCGCATGTCGATCGGGACCGACGTGCCCGCGCGGCTGGGCGGATCGTCCACGCCGGAAAGCACCGGCGCCGGGCCCTCGCCGAAGACTCCGGAAGGACCGTGGACAATCGATGGGCCGCTGTTCGTCGTCAGCAGACGCGCGAACCGCCCACCGCCGAACACTGCACGCGGCCGAGGCGTTGTCGGATCCGTGACATCGATCACCTCGGCCTCGTGGACATCCGGCTGCCCGGGATCGGTTGCCTGTCTGCCACGGCCAATGGCCGCCATTCCGCCCGCAACGTGCAGCGAATAGCGCTGGTGCCGGCCATCGACAAGGCGTCCCGCGACGGGCGGGTTGAGCGGTGTGTCGAGCGACAGCATCGTGAGGCCGCCCACGACGGTCGCGGCGTAGAGCATGCCGTCGTCGAAGTCTTCCCGCACGGCGATCGTGGTCGTCCAGCCGAGTTGTGCCAATTGGCCGACGACGTCGGCGGCGCCCTCCGCCGCGGTCATCGCGCGCGTGTCGAGCACGGTGATGTCCCCGCTGGCCTCAGCCATGACGGCGTGCGGTCCGACGAGCGCCGCCGCCTGGGCCCAGATGTCGAAGAAGTGGCTCGGTCGCCGCCCGCGCGCGTCGGGGGGCGCATCGACGGCGGTCAGCCGGTTGCCCCGCCGGTCGTGCTCATCGAACGTTGTCAGAAAGGGCGATCCAGCCGCATCGACGAGGAAGGGGGCGACATCGACGGGCCCGCACGTGGAGTCGCCGCTCTCGGCAGCCGACCAGCGCCGGACCTCGCGCGGCGATTCGGGCACGGAGACGTCGAGCGCGACGATCCCGCCGCGGTAGCCGTGGCCGTAGAGCATCCCGTCGACATCGGCGCCCGGCCCGTCGGCAAGGCGGCACCACGCCGCATCGGCGATTACCTGGACAGCGGTCGGCGCTGCGGGGTCGGTCAGGCGCAGCAGGTGCAGCAAGTAGCGGTCGGTCGGGTCCGCTTCCGAGCGGGTGTGGCGGACCGTCACGGCCAGCACGTCCCCCTTGACCTGGACGTCGACGACGTCGTCCGCGCCGGAAACGACGTCGTCGTTCACCAAACGAGGCTGCTGCGGGTCGCGGATGTCGACGGCGACGAGACGGAATCGTCGGATGAACGTGTCCGGATCCGTCGTATCCCGCAGCGCGTAGGCATGGCCGTGTCCGATCGCGACGCTGACCATCGTCCCGGGCAGCGACAAGCCACCGACGACCTGCGGCGCTGTCGGCTCGTGCAGGTCAAGGACGTGAAACGTGTCGTCCGTGGTGGCCCTCGCCCATCCCAACGCAACGCCGGTCGTGCCCTGAACGGCCATCCCGGTCACGGCGCCGGCCATCAGCGCCGTCCGCCCGACAACGGTCGGCGCCGCGGGGTCGCTTACGTCGAGTGCCGCCACCCGCGGCCCGATACCGACCCAAACGATGCCGCGCTCGGTGTCGGCGGCCATCGCCTGAATGCCGCCGCCGAACTGGCCGACGGGCGCGGCGATCCATGGCGCGTCCGCTGCAACGTCCGATTCAACGTTCGCTGCGACGTTCGCTGCGACGTCCGCTGGGACGTCCGCTGCGGCGTCCGATGCGACGCTGGCGTGGCTGCGCGGGCCGGGCGGGGCTTCAGGCGTGGCGTCGGCCGGGATGACGGCGCAGCCAGGTGCGGCAAGCGCGAGGATGAAGACGCTGACGACAATGGCGGTGTGCGGAGCGAGCGTGGAGGGACGGCGCGAGGGCATGCGATGGAACTCCCGTTTGAGGCGGCTCGCGTTGGCGGCGATGCTGTTGGACCGGTGCTGGCAGATCCTACGACAGAAACGGCATCGAAGTCTCGGCCGCCTGAAGTTGTGGGTGCGCGCCGGACGGTTCAACGGTCATCCGTCGCAACGGCAACATCAACGCATCGCGTGCACGCCCACCCACGGCAGCGCCACCCACGCCTCCCCCCGCGGCCTCCGCCACGCCAGCGGCGGCTCGAAGACCCAGACGCCCGATTGACCCGCCGACACGTAGACCCGCCCGCCGGCCACCGCCAAGCTGCCCGTGCCGGGCAGCGACCCGACGACGGCCGGTGCCGACGGGTCGCGCGCGTCGACGGCGACCACGGACGGGCTCCCGTCTAGGGCGCGGCCGCCGCTGGCGAAGACGTAGCCGTCGCGAACGGCGAGGGTCGTGACGGTGCCGCTGAGCGCCAGTTGGGCGACGATGCGCGGCGCCGAAGGGCCGCTCAGCGCGACGATCGTCAGCTGCGACCGCCCGACACCGGGCGGCATCGGCGCCTCCAGCACGGTGCTGACGTAGGCGACGTCGCCGGCGGCCGCGACGACGACCTCCTTGGGCGCCATGTCGCACGGTCCGAGGTCGATCTCGCCCTCCAAGCGCGCCGTGTTCGCGTCCGACAGCGCCCAGACGGCGAGCCGCTTCACGGAGCACCCGCCCGTCGCGGGGATCCGCGGGTGCGTGCCGACGGCGACGAAGCGGCCGCCGACCGTCGCGCCGTCGAACAGCCGCATGTCGAGCGGGACCGGGACGTCGGCGCGCCCCGGCGGATCGCCGAGGGGCGACGCGACCGGCGCGCTGGCAGGGCCTGTGCTGCCGGATCGGCCGTGGACGACCCAGTCGCCGGCCGGCGTCGTCCAGATGCGGGCGAAGCGTCCGTCGCGGAAGGCGCCGCGGAGCCGCGGCGCGGTCGGGTCCGTCGCGTCCACCACCTCGGATTCGTCCACGAACGGCACGCGCTGACCGATCGCCAGGCCCGTGCGGCCGGCGACCACCCAGCGTCCGGCGACATGCAGCGCGCTGCGTGACAAGCCGTCGACGAAGCGCCCGGTGACCGGCGGGTCGAGCGGCCGGCCGTGCGGCCGGTCGAGCGACAGGACCGAGATCCCGCCGTGCCCGAGGGCTGCGTAGAGCCGCCCGTCGTCCCGGTCCTGCCGTGTCGCGATCGCGCTCGCGCCGCCGAGGAGCGGCAGCGTGCCGACGACCTCGACGGCGCCGTCGCCGACGGCCAGCGCCCGGGTGTCGATGACGGTGACGTCGCCGCTGTCATCGGCGATGAGCGCGTGCGGTCCGACGAGGGCGGCGGCCGCCGGTCCGACGGCGAGCCGGTGGATCGGCCGGCGGGCAGCCGCGTCGGCGGGGGGACCGATGGCGGTGAGCAGGCCGCCCTTGAGGTTGTACGCGTCGTGCGTGGCCAGATAGGGCAGTCCGTGCTCGTCGACGAGGAACAGCGGCTGGATTCCCTTGCCGCAGCCCCACGCACCGACGCTCGCGTCCGGCCAGCGCCGGACCTCGCGCGGCGTGGCCGCAACACTGACGTCGAGGGCCACGATGCCGCCGCCGTCCCCGTAGCCGTACACGATCCCGGTGCGATCGGCGCCCGGCCGCTCGCCGAGCCGGCACCAGGCCTCGTCGACGATCCTGGCGGCGGGCGCAGGGTTCGCCGGGTCGGCGAGATCGAACACGTGGAGGACCTTGCGCCACGCGGCGCTCTGCGGCGGCTGGAGGGGCTCCGACGCGGTCACCACCAGCGCCTGCCCGACCACCTGCACGTCGATGACGTCGAACGGCGCGGGCACGACGTCGGCGTGGACGACGTGCGGGGCGGCCGGATCGCGCACATCGACGGCGGCGACCGTGTTGCGGTACTGATTCCCTTCGGCCTGCGGGTCGTACGTCTCGCGCACGACGTAGGCGATGCCGCCGGCGAGGGCGACCGCGTGCGCCGCGCCGTCCAGCGGCAGCCGGGCGACGACGCGTGGAGCGGACGGATCGGACAGGTCGAGCGTGTGGATCGCCTCTTCGTCCGGCCGATCGGATGGGAAGCCGGTCAACGCCACGCCGGCCGGCCCATCGACGGCCAAGGCGGTGACGACGCGATCCAGCCACCCCGACCGCCCGACCACCGCCGGCGCCGCCGGGTCGCGCACGTCGATCGCGACGACGCGCGGTCCCTGGGCCAGCCAGACGATCCCGCCCCGGCCGCCGCGGTCCACCGCCATCGCCGAAATCGTCCCGCCGAACTGGCCGACGGGCGCGGCGGTCCAGGGCGGGGCGGGGCTGTCGGCACGGACGTCAGCGCGGGTCGGCGCGGGTACCGAGGTGATGAGCAGGCACACGCAGAGCGGAAGCGGGCGAAGGAGGCGATGTCGGCGGCGAACCACGGCGCACGCTCCTCGGTGTTCGTTCGGATGCCGTAGACGTTGACACCGCGACATCGTGCTTTCGTTGCATGGCCCCGCTATGGCCGCGACGCCTCCCGCCCCAGCCACGGCAGCCACACCGGCGCCCGATCCACCGGCCGCGCCCAGTCCAACGGCGGTGTGAACACCCACACCCCCGCGTTGTCCGCCGCCACGTACACGTGCCGACCGCGCAGCGCGATCGCGTCGCGCCCGAGGGCGTACGGCGCCATGCCGGCCGGCACCGTCAGCCAGCCGACGACGCGCAGTGCGTCGGGCGTGCCCGTATCGAGAACGACCACGCACGTCGCCGCCGCGTCGCACGACACCGGGCCGGCGAAGGCGTAGCCGTCGGCCATCGCGACGCTGACGACCGTGCCGCTCAGCGCCACGCTGGCGGTCACGCGCGGCGCGGCACCCGAGACGTCGACGCGGGAGACGAGGGACGAAGTCGTCAGACCGTCGAACGGGTCGGGCGGGCCGAGCGGCGTGACGACGACGGCCGCGTCGCCATCGAGTGCGACATGCGGCAGGCCGTCCGAGTAGGCGGCGGGCGGGACGTCGAGCGCGGCGGAGAGGCGGCGGGCGGGCGCGGCCGGATTCGTCAGGTCGATGACCTCGATCCAGAGGCCCGACTGCGGGTCGTCGGGCGGCGTCCATTCGCGGCCGACGGCCGCCAGGCGCTGGCCGTGGATGTCGATGTCCACCACGGATTGCTGCAGATCGAGCGTGCCCGACGGCACGTCGGCGACGCTCGGTTCCTGCTCGGTCGCGCTGGCCGGGGTCAGGGCGTAGACGGCCAGCGCGGCGCCGGGGGCGGGTTCGCCCTGTCCGCCGCGGCGCGCGCCGGCCACGACCGCAAAGTCGCGGCCGGCGGCGTGGAGCAGGCGGCCGATCTGGCCGTCGTACAGCCGGCCGATGTGCGCAGGTTCCTCCGGGCGCCCCAGCGCGAAGACATCGAGCGCCCGCGTCAGCGCGTCACCCTCGCCCTCGTAGGACGTCAGCGCCCAGTCGCCGGCCACGTCCAGCGACGACCGGTAGCTGGCGCTCCGCCAGCCGCCGATGAGCGGCGGATGCGTCGGGTGGGCCAGCGACAGCGTCCGCAGCCCGCCCTCCCACGAAGCGGTGTAGGCGTGCGCGTCGTCGGCGTCGTCGCGGAAGGCGAGCGCCACGGCGTCGCCCGGCAGCGCCAGCCGGCCGACGGTCGGGTCCGTCCCGCGCGCCGTGGACGCCAGGCGCATGTCGAGGACGCGCACGTCGCCCCCGACGTCGGCGAAGACGACGTGCTCACCGACGACCGCCGCGCCGCCGGCCGGGCGGACGAGCAGCGACAGGGCCGTCGCCACCTGGCCGCCTGCGCCGACAGAGGCGATGTAGCCGCCGCCGAAGCCGCCCGGCGAGACCATCGACACCGCGCCGCCCTCGCCCACGAGCAGCCGCAGGCAGTCATGGCACCACGTCGAGCCGTCCCAACGCCGGACTTCGCGCGGCTCGGACGGGTTCGAGATGTCGAGCGCCAGCCCGCCGCTGCCCTGGCCGTACACGATCGCGCGCGGCGCCGGGCCGGCCTCCCGCGCGAGCACGCGCCAGGCGGGGTTCTCGTGCTCGGTCAGCAGTGTCGGCGGCGCGTCGCCCGCCTGCCGGTAGAGGAGGAGCGAGGTGATGATCCCGACGGAATCGTCCGTCCCGCTGGCCACCGTTACGGCCAGCACGTCGCCGATGACGACGACGTCCGTCACTTCCAGCGGCGGCGGCACGATGTCGTCGACGACGATGCGCGGGGCGTCGGGCTGGCGGATGTCGATCATGCTCAAGCCGGTGTGGGTGGTCAGGCTGCCGTCTTCGGGCAGCGTCGCGGTGAACGTGCGGACCACGAACGCGATGCCGCCGCGCAGCGCCACGGCGGTGCGGTTGCCGAACACGCCGGGCAGCGGGACGGTGCCGACGATCGTCGGAGTTGCCGGGTCGGCGACATCGAGCACGACCAGTCGACCGGGGGTGCCGACAGTCAGTCCACCAGCGTTATCGGCGCCGCTCGTGATCGCCACCGCCCGCCCGCCGTCGATCGCCAGCCCCGTCACCAAGCCGTCCAGCCACGCCGAACGACCCCCCAGCCGAGGCGCCGCCGGATCGGCCACGTTCAGCGCCAGCACGCGCGGCCCCTGCCCCAGCCAGACCGTCGAACGGTCGTCGCCAGCGGCCATCACGGCCACGCGGCCGCCGAACTGGTCGACGGGCGCGTCGATCCACGTCGGGTCGACGGCTTGGGCGCGGGCGGTGGGTGGGTGGGTGGCGGGGCGGGCGAGGGGCACGAGGAAGGTGGCGACGGCGATAAGGGCGAAGAGGGCGAGGGCGGCGGTCTTGACGACCGCGGTGGAACGGAGAGTTGTCATCGACGCGCGGGGCGGGCGGATCATCGGGCGGCTCCTCGCGGGCGGTCGGCTGGGGCAGGACGATATGCCAGGCAATCGCATCCGACAACGTTAGAATGCTTGCGGCGTCGACGCCGCACCCGAACGTCACGACGAATCAGAGGATCTCTCGATGCGCCCACCGATGCCCCCCGCCGGACCGGCCCCCGTCCTCACCCTCGCCGGCGCCCCGCGCGCCATCGGCCGGGCGCACGGCGCCGCGCTGGCCGGGGCGATCCGCCACTTCGCCGCCGAACGCGTCGCGCTGGCCGGCGACCCGCTGTGGTCGGGGCGGACGATGTCGCGCGCGGCCGTGCTGGCGGTGGCCGAAGCGTGCGTGCCGGCGCATCGCGCGTACGCGGCCGACCTCTTCGCCGAACTCGAGGGCATGGCGGAGGCGACGGGGCTGTCGGTGGCGGAGCTGATCGTCGCCGGCGGGTTCACGGACTTCACGGACACGTTGTTCAACCTCGAGGCGGGTGATGCGGATCGTCGTTCGACGGCCACAACAGATGCCTCGACGGCGCCCCGCGCGCCGATGCCGCCTACGGCGACCCCCCGCCCGATCGACGACTGCACCGCCTGCCTCGTGCCCGCCGGCGCGACGGACGACGGCGCGGCGCTCTACGCGCAGACGTGGGACATGCACGCCACGGCGGCCGAGCACGTCGTGTTGCTGGACATCGCACCCGACGACGGGCCGCGGGCGCTCGTCTTCACGTCCGCCGGCTGCCTCGGGATGATCGGCCTGAATGCGGCCGGCGTCGTCGTCGGGATCAACAACCTGGCGGGGGCGGACGGGCGGATCGGCGTGACGTGGCCGTTCGTCGTGCGCCGGGCGCTGCAGGCATCGTCCGCCGCCGGCGCGCTGCGTTGCATCACGGAGGCGCCGCTCGCCGGTGCGCACAACTACCTGGTCCTCGACGCCGCCGGCGACGGCTACAACGTCGAGGCCTTCCCGAGCGCGTGCCACGTCACGCCCCTGGCCGCCTCCCCGCTCGTCCACACGAACCACTGCCTCGCCCCGTCGACGCGGGCGGTGATGCAGATCCGCCCGTCCGACCTCCAAGCGGCCTCGGAAGCCCGCCTCGCCCGCGCCGACGACATGCTCGCCACGCGCCCGATCACCGTCGATGCCCTCATCGCCCTCACCCGCGACCCCGACGCGATCTGCGTGCGCCCCAAGCCCCCCAAGGACGTCGCCACGTGCGGCGCCGTCGTCGCGCGGCCGGCGACGGGGGAGATGTGGGCGATTCGGGGGTTGCCGAGCGAGGGGGAGTATGGGCGGTTCACGGTACCGTAGCACCGAACGACAACCGTGATCACCGTCCACGATGTCCGTGCCGCCGCTCCCGCATCCCACCCCCGCGTAGGGGCGACGCATGCGTCGCCCGATATCCGCACGATACGCGCCGACGTTCGGCCGTGGTATCACACACGTTGTGGCCGACGTTGGGCCGGGGCATCACGTGTTGCGCATGGCCTGCGGGCGACGCATGCGTCGCCCCTACATATCCCCTTCGACGACGCGGCCGGCTTCGAGCACGATCCGGTGGTCGAACAATCTGTCGTCCACGCGGACGTGGCTGATGAGGAAGATCTGATCGAACGCCTCCGCCACCTCGCCCTCGGTGAGCAGGTGGACGAGCGCGCTGGCTCGTTGGTCGTCGAAGGCGCCGAGGGGCTCGTCGAGGAAGAGGAAGCTCGGCGCCGCGCCGCGCTCCTCGGGCAGCGTGGCCATGGCGAACGAGAGGCGCAGCGCCAGCGAGAACTGGTCCTTCGTGCCGCCGCTGAACAGGTTCTTCTTCTGCCACAGCTCCGCCCGCTCGTCCCACGTCTCGATCCGATAGTCGTCCGTCAGCCGCGCGTCGTAGTACCGCCCGTCCGTCAGCGCCGGCAGCAGCCGCCGCATGTAGTCCAGCGTGCTCGGCAGCACCTGATGCACCACGCTCCGCCCCGCATCGTCGACGATCCGGTACGCCTTCTCCCGCACCGCCAGCCCCCGCTCCCCCTCATCCACCGCCACCCGGCACGCCCCGACGTCCAGCGCCTCCCCCCGCAGCCCAAGCGCCGTCGCCAACCGCGCCTGCTCATGCCGCCCGACATCGATATCCCGCACCAACCGATCCCGCCGATCCACCAACACGGAGATGTCCGCCGCCCCATGCCGCCCCAGCGCCTGCTGCGCCGCAACAAGCGCCTCCACCGACGGATCGTCATCCCCCACCAACGCCGCCACGTGATCTACCCCCAAGATGTCCCCCCCCCGCTCTTCGCCCTCCCCCCCGCGTAGGGGCGACGCGAACGCGTCGCCCATGACGCCCGCATCCCCATCCCCCCCCGCACCACCCACCACCCCCGCCACCCAAGCCCCCACCCCCCGCACCGTCCCCCGCCACCGCCCCACCGCATCCCCATGCCGCGCCGCCACCCCCGCCGCCTTCGTCGCTGCCGCCCGATGCGCCTCCCGCACGGCATCCCCGCCGGCCGCGGCGTATTCATCCGCCAGCCACCCGGCCTGCTGCGCCCACGCCTGATCGCTCGCCGCCGGATCCCACGCCGGCCACGCCCGCTCGCGGACGTCGGCGACGAGCGACTCGATGTTCCGCCAGCACCCCTCCGCCTCCGCCCACCGCCCCGCCGCCTCGCCTTCCCACTTGGCGCGCGCCGCGACGAGCGCCGGCAGCCGATCCGCCTGCTCCCTGAGCGCCGCCCACCGCCCGCGCATGCTCGCCACCGCCTCCTGAATCGCCGCCCGATCGGGTGCGACGTCCAGCCGTGCCGCGCTGCGGCCGATGTGGGCCGTCGCGCGCTCGATGAACCGCCCCAGCCGCTCCACCCGCGCCGCCTTCGCCGCCCGCTCCTGGGCGAGCGCCTGCGCGTCGACCGGCCCGTCCAGCTGCCGCAGCTCGGCCTCCCGCCGCACGAGCGCCTCGATCTGCGCCGCGGCGCGCGACCGCGTGTCGCGGGCGGCTTCGAGCGCCTCGGCGACGTCCGTTCGGCTGCGGTCGCCGAGGCGCGCGTCCAGCTCGGCGAGCGCGGCGGCGGCGCGGGCGGGGTCGGTGGGGGCGACGGCGTTGAGTTCGCGCAGGCGATGCTCGGCGGCGGTGCGGCGCTCGGCCCACATCGTGCGGCGTGCTTCGGCGACCGAGGCTTCGCCTTCGAGGCGGGCGATGGTGCGGTCGAGGCGCGATGCCGCACCTTGAATCTGAGCATAACGTCGAGCAGCAAGTGCCAGACCTATCGCCCCGGCCGCCAGCGCGGCCCATTCCCATAACGGAGAGGCCGGCAGCGTCGGCCACGGACCTATCGGCTGGGGCGTTACGGTCGCGGTTCGCAGCGTAGCAAGGCGGCTCGTCGCCGCCAGGTGAACGATGTGTCCCGCCGCTGCGACGGCCACTCCCAGCAACGCCGGCAACAGCGCCGCTCGTCCCAACGCCGATGTAGCCGCCGTTCGTTCCGCCCGCGCCGCAGCGATGGCCCGGACCGGCTCGTCGCCGCTTGCCATTGCTTGCGTCGCCTCCACCCACCCCTTGAGCCCCTCCCGCACGTCGAACGCCCGCCCGTCCTGCGCCGCCACTTCCGCGTCCCCCGCTGCCTCGCGCTCCGCCGCCCGCGCCTCGACGAGCGCGCGCCGCGTGTCGTTCAGCGCCTCCCGCGCCTCGGCCAGCCGCTTCAACTGTGCGTCGGCACTCTCGCCCCAGCGGGCCGTCGTCGCGCGCTCCTCGACCAGCCGGTCGAGCCCGTCGCGCCTTCGGCCGAGCGTCGCGAGTCGCGCACCCGTGTCGGCAACGGCCGGGAGGGCGTCGCGCGCAGCCGTTGCCTCGGCGGCGGCGCGGTCGGCCTCCACGCGGGCGGCGACGGCTTCGCGGGCGCGGTCGCGGGCGGTGGCGGCTTCGCGGAGCGCCTGCATCGCGTCGCGCAGGCGCTCCGCTGCGGCGGCGCGCGCGGCGATGCGGTTTGCCTCAGCCTCGGCGGCGGCGCGTTCGGCGGCCAGCGCGTCCAAGGCGCGGCGCTCGGCGGCGGCGGCGGCGAGGGCGGCGGCGGCTTCGGCGCGGGCGAGGGCGGTGGTGGCGGCGGAGAGCTCGGCGTCGAGGGCGGGGAGGCGGGCCTGCAGCGTGGCCAGGGCGAGGCGGTCGCGGAGGCGCTGGACGTCGGCTTGGTCGGCGCGCGTGACCTTCAGCTCGTCGGCCAGGGCGACGAGGCGGTCCAGGTTGAGGAGCTTCATCAGGCTCTGCTCGCGCTCCCGCAGACCCATCCCTTCCAGCTTCTCGAGCTTCTTCTGCTCGACGAAGCACGTGTTCAGGAGCGCCTCGCCGTCGAGCCCGAGCTCGGCCTCGATCCGTTCGCTGACCGGCGCGCCCTGCACGGTCTCCGTCGTCCCGTCCGGCTTGGTGAGGACGAGCTCGTAGCGGTTGCGCGCGGCCGTCGCGCGGATCCGGCGCGTGACCGTCATCGTCCTGCCGCCCGAGAGCTCGAGCTCCAGCTCGAGCCACGCCTGTTCCTGGCCGTACTGGACGCAGTCGTCCAGTTTCTTCCCGTCCAGCGGCTTGCCGAACAGCGCCACGAACACGGCCTCGAAGAGCGTGCTCTTGCCGGCCTCGTTGTTCCCCTGGACCAGGATCCTGCCGCGGGGGGGGAACGTGAGGTCGATGTCGGTCAGCTGGCGGAACTCGCGGGCGACGAGGCGGCGGAGGCGGATCATGGGGCGGGGTCCTCGACGGGTTGCGGGAGGCCCTCTCCCCCCGACCCCCTCCCCCAAGTCTGGGGGAGGGGGAGGATCACGGGTTGGGGGGAGAGGAAGTCGGGCGGCGGTGATGATAGCGGCGTCGGCGGCTGTTGTGCGGCGAGTTGCTCTGCCACGGCAACGCGCGTAGCCTCGAGTTCGTCGTCCCGTGCGGGTGTACGGGGCGGGCTTTTCTGCGTCGATGACCGTGCGGTCGACAGGCCGGGGGGATCATGCAGCTCGAATCTGGGCTCGGTCGATGGCTGCCCAGCGGCTCGGTCCTCTCCACCTTCCTCCTTGCCAGCCTCGTCCTCGCCGTCACCCCCGGCCCGGCCGTCGTCTTCATCGTCTCCCGCAGCCTCCTGCAGGGCCGGCGCGTCGGCCTCGCGTCCGTCGGGGGCATCGCGCTCGGCAACCTCGGCAACATGCTCGGGGCATCGATCGGGCTGGCGGCGCTGTTCGCGGCGTCGTCCGTGGCGTTCACGCTCGTGAAGTACGCGGGCGCGCTGTACCTCGTCTATATGGGCGTGCAGACGATCCGCAGCACCGCGCCGGTGGCGTCGGCTGTCGTGTCTGCCGATGCGCAGGCAGCCGCGTCGCGCACGTCGTCCGCATCGACGGCGTCGCTCGCCCACGCACCCGACGTCCGCCGCGTGTTCCGCGACGCCGTCATCGTCGCCCTCTTCAACCCTAAGACCGCGCTCTTCTTCGCCGCGTTCCTGCCGCAGTTCATGCGCGCGGACGCGCCGGCCCTGCCGCAGAGCCTGGCCCTCGGGGCGCTGTTCATCGCCATCGCCGCCTGCACGGACTCGGCCTACGCGGTCGCGGCCGGGACGGTAGGGCCGGTGCTGGTGCGGGGCGGCGGGCGGCGGGCGCAAGTGGCGGGGCGGTGGGTGGCGGGCGGGGCGTTCATCGGGCTCGGGGTGTTCACGGCGGTGATGGGGGGGCGGGGGAAGTGACGGGAGCGAGCGGCCTGCGGGCGACGCATGCGTCGCCCCTACGCGGACGTTGGGAGGTGGGCCGGGGCGAGGGATTGGCGTAGGGCCTTGACGACGTGCTCGTCCTCGTCCGGCAACACCGTCCGCGGGTCCAGGAGCACCGCATCGTCCTCGACACGGGCGATGACGGGCGGGTCGGCGGCGCGCAGCCGGGCGGCGAGGGCGTCGGGGTGGGGCGTTGCGACGGCCAGCACGAACGTCGGCAGCGTCTCGCCGGGCAGGCTCCCGCCGCCGATCGCGCTCGACGACGTGCGCACGGAGAGCGTCGCGCTTCCCCGGCCGGTGGCCGGCAGATCGTCCAGCCACCGTGTCGCTCGCGTCCGCAATCCCTCGACGTCAGCGCCGATCATCCGCCACACCGGCACGTCGTCGATCGCCCGCCCGCGCAGATAGCTCTGCAGCGTCACCGCCAGTCCCGCCAGCGTCGCCTTGTCGGGCCGCAGCGCGCGGCACAGCGGGTGGGCGCGCAGGCGGGCGATGATCGCGGCGCGTCCGACGATCAGGCCGGCTTGCGGGCCGCCGAGGAGCTTGTCGCCGCTGAACGTCACCGCGTCAGCGCCGGCGGCGATGCTCTCCTGCACGGTGGGCTCGGGCGACAGGCCGAACGGCGCCACGTCGATGAAGCTGCCGCTGCCGAGATCGTCGACGACCGGCACGGCGTGCTTGCGGCCCAGGGCGACGAGGTCGTCGAGGCCGACCGCGGCGGTGAAGCCGGTGATCCGGAAGTTGCTCGTGTGGACCCGCAGCAGCAGCGCCGTCGTCTCGTCGATCGCCCGCTCGTAGTCCGCCAGCCGCGTCCGATTCGTCGTCCCGACCTCGACGAGCCGCGCGCCGCCGGCAGCCATCACGTCCGGGATCCGGTAGCCGCCGCCGATCTCGACGAGCTGCCCGCGCGACACGATGACGCCCCGCCCGGCCGCCAGCGCCGCGACGACGAGCAGCGTCGCCCCGGCGTTGTTGTTCACGACGAGCGCCGCCTCGGCGCCCGACAGGCGTGCGAGGAGCGGCGCGACGACGTCGTGCCGGCTGCCGCGGCGGCCGGAGGCGAGGTCGTACTCCAGGTCGTTGTAGCCGGCCGCCGCTTCCGCCATCGCCGCTGCCGCGGCACGGCTGACGGGCGCCCGGCCGAGGTTGGTGTGGAGGATCACGCCGGTGGCGTTGACGACGTGGCGGGGTCGTGGGGTCAAGATCGCGGCTGTGCGCTCGACGACATCGGCGATGAGGTCGTCGACGCCGAACGGCGCGGCGAGGTCGTCCGTGCGGGAAGTTCCGACGCCGTCGTGATTCCCACCCGCGGCCCCCGCCAGCCGCGCCCGCGCGTCGTCCAGCACCTCGCGCGCGATGGCGACGAGCAGGCCGCGGCCGGCGTCGGTGGTGGAGGGCGCGGCGGCCGCGGCGGCGTCGGCGAGGGCGTCGACGGCGGGCAGGGCGCGGCGGGGGTCGTCGACGTTTGCTGCCGTGCTGCGCGTCCCTGCGGTCATCGCACCTCTCCCGTAGCGGCTCTTGTCGCGGCGGCATCGGAAACCGCCGTCGGCAGAATGTACACGACCGGCCGGGCGATGACGATGAGCCGATGCGTGTTCCCCCACGGCGGGTAGCACGTCACCAGCGTCAGACGCTCGTCGTCCGTCGGCTCGATCCAGCGGTTGTTGGCCCGCCGATCGTCGTCCGTGGCGCCGTCCTCCTGGACGATGAACGTCCGCTCGACGGCATAGCGGATCTCGGCCGCGCCGGCGCGCAGCGTCACGGTGTCGCCGACCGCGAGCTCGTGCAACGACCGGAACACCGCACCGGCGATGTTGTTGTGCCCGCTGACGACGGTGTTCCCGACGCCGCCGAGCGGCGCCGAAGTCTCGTGCCAGCCCGCGGCATCGTCGGCCGTGCGCCATACGCTGCGCAACGTCGCGTTGTCTACGACCTCCGTCGTCCACCCGATCGGCACCACCGGCCGATCCACACCAATCGATTGGATGAGAATCCGGTCCGGCGCTGCCACACGGCCCGGGCCTGAATCCGCACCCAACGCTTCTGGAGTCGGCGTCGCGTAGATCCCATAGGTCCCATAGGTCCCTAGGTCCCATAGGTCCCTTCGGTCCCTTCGGTCCCTTCGGTCCCTTCGGTTCCTTGCCCAGCCCCTCCCCTCCCCTTGCCAAACCGCCGCAGCGGCGTCGCGCTGGCCGCCCCACGTTCGTCGGCTGCGCCGAACACGACCACCCGCGGCGCCAGCGACACGGATGGTCCCCGGTCCGCCACGCGCTTCGCACCCGGCGTGCTCGGTGGCCGGGTGGTCGGAGGCGCCGTGGCCGCCGGCGGCACTGCCGCGCCCGTCGCCCGCGGCGCCCGTTCGGCTTCTGCGCCCAACACGCGCTGCCCCACCGTGTCCTCGAACCGCGGAGCGAGGCGCAGCCGTTCGTCGGCTGCCAGTTGCCGCTGCCGGGACAGGCGCACGCCGAGCCCGACGACGACAAGGAGCGCGCCGCACAACAGCAGCAGCGTCCCGACGCTGCGGGCGACGGCAGCCAGCGCATGGGCGGCGGCACGGCGGAGCGCAGTGCCGAAGGGCGGTCGGATAGCCATGCGCCACATGATAGCCCGGCCCCCTCGGCCACCGTCGTCGCTGCCGTGAGCACCACCGTCGCCGCCGCGACGCGCCGTTCCGCCACGGTATACTCCCGCCATGCCCTCCCCCGCCCGCCCCGCCCACCCCACCCGCCGCGCCCCTGCCCTCGCCCGCGCCGCTGCCCTCGTCGCCGTTGCGTTCCTGTTGCTGCCGCTCGTCGGTCTTGCCGCTCGCGCACCGTGGGGCCGTGCGATGGACGTCCTGGGCGAACCGTCGACATTGGCCGCCCTCAGGCTGTCGCTCCTCGTCTCGTCGGCGGCGACGGCCGCGGCGTTCGTCTTCGGCTTCCCGCTCGGCTGGTGGCTGGCGCGCGGCGGGGATCGCGCGATGGCCGTCGTCCGTCCGGTCGTGCTCTTGCCGCTCGTCCTGCCGCCGGTCGTCGGCGGCGTCGGGCTGCTCGCGGCGCTCGGTCGGCGCGGGATCGTCGGTGCTCCGCTCGCTCAGCTGGGCGTCCAGCTGCCGTTCACGACGGCCGGCGCGGTCGTCGCCGCCACGTTCGTCAGCCTGCCGCTCGTGGCGCTGGCCGTCGAAGGGGGCTTCCGGGCGCTGGACCCGCGGCTGGACGACGCGGCCGCCGTCATGGGCTCGTCGCGCGCCTACACGCTCCGGCGCGTCACGCTGCCGCTCCTCGGCGCGCAGGTCGCCGCCGGCGTCGCACTTGGCTGGGCGCGCGCGCTCGGCGAGTTCGGCGCCACGATCACGTTCGCCGGCAACCTGCAGGGCCGCACGCAGACGCTGCCGCTGGCGGTGTACGAGCTGCTGCAGACGGACCCGGACGCCGCGATCGTCGTCTCGCTGCTCCTCGTCGCCGTCGCGGCGACGGTGCTCATCGCCCTCCACCGGCGCCTCTTCGGCGCGGCGTGAGATCGCCCGCGTGAGCCTCGACGTCGGCGTTCGCCTCCGCCGCGGCCCGCTGTGCCTTGACGTCGCGTTCGCCGCGGCGGCCGGTGAGACGTGCGCCGTCGTCGGTCCGAACGGCGCCGGGAAGAGCACGCTGCTCGCGGTGATCGCCGGGCTCGTCCGGCCGGACACGGGGCGCGTGGCGCTGGACGGCGTCGTGTGGGACGACGCCGCCGTTGACGAGCGGGGCCGCGCCGTCCGGCCGCCGGTCCATGTCCCGCCGCAGGCGCGGCCGATCGGCGTCGTCTTCCAGGATCTCGCGCTCTTCCCGCACCTCTCGGCCGTCGAGAATGCCGCATTCCCGCTGCGCGCTCGCGCAGTGCCCGCCGCCGAGGCCCGGGCGCGCGCAATGGACGCCCTGGATCACCTCGGCGTCGGCCACCGCGCCGATGCCCGGCCCGGCGCGCTCTCGGGCGGCGAGGCGCAGCGCGTGGCACTCGCCCGCGCCCTCATCGCCAAGCCGCGCCTCCTCCTGCTCGACGAGCCGCTCGCCGCGCTCGACCGCCCGGCCCGCGGGCGGATCCGCGCGCTGCTCGGCGACGTGCTCGGTGCGTTCGAAGGCGTCGCCGTCCTGATCACGCACGACCCGCTCGACGCCGAGGCGCTCGCCGATCGGCTGATGGTGCTCGAGGGCGGCCGGATCGCGCAGTCCGGGCCGATCGGCACGGTGCTGGCGGCACCGGAGGGCGCGTTCTTGAAGCAGATGCTCGCGGCTGAAGACCGCCGATAGCGGAGCGGTGGCGTCGGCCCGTTGGCCGGACGGAAGCGGCCGGCTTGTACTCTGTCATTGCAGGGTCTGCGGACAACTACCTCCGTCGGATATCCGAAGCGTGTCCAGTGACGGAGTACTAGGGCGCCGCCGGCTCGCCCGTCCCCGCGCCGCCGCCCAGGCCGAACGGGGCTTGCGCGACGGGCGATGCGGTGCCGGTGCCGTGTCGGAGCTGCCAGATCGCGTCCATGCCGACGCCGCTGAATGCCTCGGGCGCGGTGGCGCCCGGCCACGTCACGTCAACGGCCTCGACCGCCGTCGCGTCGCCGAGGCCGAGCTCGATCTGCAGGCTGTTCGCGCCGAAGCTGCTGCCCGTGCCCACCAGCCGGTGCAGCGTGCGCGGACCGGCCGGCGTGGCCAGCCGCACCTTCACGCGCGCCCCGACGGCGAAGCCGTTCGCGCGGTCGCCCTTCAAGCGCAGCGTCACCCAGTGCTGGCCGTGGCCCGGGTTCTCGAACAGGGAGTTGGGGTACCAGTCGCCCTCGTACGCCCCGCCCAGATCGGCATACACGTCCTGATCGCCGTCGTTGTCGAGGTCGGCGAAGCTGATGGCGTGGCCCTTCTGGAGGTTGCCAAAGCCGCCGGAGGTCGTGATGTCGTCGAACGTGCCGTCGCCGGCGTTCAGGAACATCTTGTTGGGCACCAGCGCCCGGTAGTCGGGGTTGCCGGTGCCGAGGTAGAAGTCCTCCGAGCCGTCGTTGTTCAGATCGCCGAAGTTCGTGCCCATGGCGTAGAACACGCCGTCGACACCGGCCGCGGGGGCCACGTCCTCGAACGTGCCGTCGCCGTTGTTGCGGTACAGCGCGAGGCGGGAGGCGTTCGTCGGGACATCGAGCAAACCGGCCAATGTGTCGGCGGCCGGGCGGACGTCGGCACCCTGTTGGCCGAACGGCGCGACCATCAGGTCGAGCCAGCCGTCGTTGTCGTAGTCCCACCACCACGTGGAGAAGCTGTTGCGCGGGCCGCGCACGCCGGCCGCGGCGGTGACGTCGCTGAAGCGCCATGCGCCGTCCTCGCCGGGCCCGTCGTTGTGCCAGAGCACGTCGTCCTGGCCCATTCGGCTGAGGTAGAGGTCCGGGCGGCCGTCGTTGTCGAAGTCACCCCATGCCGCACCCTTCGTGTAGCCGGGCAGCTCGACGCCGGACGCGCGGGCGATATCCGTGAACGTCCCGTCTCCGTTGTTGCGCCAGAGCTGGTTGGGGTGCGTCGTTCCCCCGTCGGCGTTCTCGTTGCCGCAGAAGAGGTCGAGGTCGCCGTCCGCGTCGAAGTCGGCCCATGCGCCGGCTTGCGTCGGGTGGTAGCTCAGCAGGCCCGCCGCCTCGGTGACGTCCTCGAACGTGCCGTCGCCCCGGTTGCGCACGAGCGAGCTCGGGAACGTCGTGCTGCCGAGCCGCCAGGCGCCGCGGTAGATGACGAAGTCGAGCCAGCCGTCGCCGTCGTAGTCCACCTGGCCGATGTTCAGCCCCCCGGTGAGGCCGGTCAGGCCGGCCGCCGCCGTCCGGTCCTCGAACGTGCCGTCGCCGTTGCTGACGAAGAAGTGCAACGGGTCCGAGACGCCCCACGACGAGTTCAGGATGTCGAGGTTCCCGTCGCCCGTGAAGTCGTCCATGATCACGCCGCCTGCCAGTCCCGCGGCGTCGACGCCGAGGGCGGGGGCGATATCCATGAAGCGGCCGATGTCGGCGGTCGATTCGAACAGGCTCGCGTCGAGGCGGTGCTTCTCGGCCACGCCGTCCGGCCAGGTGCCGCGGGCCATGTGGGCGACGTTCAGCAGCCAGCGGCTCGTCAGGTCGTCCGGGTCGACCCGGAGCAGGAGCTCGAACTCGGGGATCGCGCGATCCACGCCCGTCGTGTCCTGATGTACGCCGCCGCCCTGGATCGGCAGCAGGCACGAGTCGGCGTTGTGGTTCACGGCGCAGTTCCGGACCTCGCCCAAGCGCAGCCATGTGACGCCGATCATCGACGTGAGCGTCCGCAGCGCCTCCGAGTCCGTCATGCTCTGGCTCTGCTGCCGCAGCTGGCTCCGCAGCGCCTCGAACGTCTGGATGGCCGCTTCGAACTGGCCGGCGCCGAGCTGTTCGACGCCGATGCTGTAGGCGCGCGTGAACGCCTGTTGCGGGTCGGCCGGGGTCGGCGCGCTCTGCAGCGCCTTGAGACGGATCGAACTCTCGTACGTGGCCGAATCCAGCGTCAGGCCGGCGACGATCTGCGCCAATCGGGCGGCCATCATGACGGTGCCGGGGTGCTGTGGGTGTTCGGCGGCGGCAAGGCCGGGCAACGCCTCGGCGCCATGGGCATGTTCGGCCGGGGCGGCGGCAGCGGCGGGTGTCGTGCCGTGGGCGTCGGGCAACGTGGAACCTGAGTCGCCGGGCCTGCAGGACGCCAAGACGGCGGCGGCCAGCAGCGCGGCGAGGCGCGGCAATCGCTTCATGGGGGATCCTATCGGGAAGAGTGCGTCACGGGAAGAGTGCGTAAACGTAGCGACCCAGAGGTGAAGAAGATGTGAAGAAGATGTGAAGAACAAGCGACGCGCAACGACCGGATCGGGCGCCGAGCGAGCGGGGCCGTGGACGGTCCACAGAGCGGTCTACAGAGTATGGCACATAGCGTACGGCCCGCCGGAGCGGTGTCAATGAGGTGCGCGCGACATCGCAGTGTGACGTAACCCCATAAGGAAACGTGACGATAGGTCGCGATCGCCCCCCCCATCCCCCGGTTGGGGCGGGCCCCAGTGGCTGCCCTCCGCCCTAAAGCGGCGTCCGCCCCGGCGTCCCCGCCTTGCGCGGATAAGCCCGCGGCGTCGGCCGACGCTTGTCGACGACGACGAGGTGCCGGGGCCGGTCGAGGCCGGGCAGCCGATAGGCGATCCGCGGCCGCGATCGGCCGCCCAGGATGGAAAGCGCGTTGACGCTGGCGGCAACCTCGGCATCGGCGTCCGCGCCCTTGTAGGCCACGACCCGGCCGCCGACGGCCACGAGCGGCAGCGTGTACTCGAGGAGGACGGGCAGCGGCGCCAAGCCGCGGGCGACCGCGACATCGAACCGCTCGCGCAGCTCGCGCGTTCGGCCGGCGTCCTCGACGCGGACGTGCAGCGCGGTCACGTTCGACAGGCCGAGGGCGGTGACGGCGTGTTCGAGCCAGGCGACGATCTTGCCGGTGGCCTCGATGAGCGTGAAGTGCCAGTTCGGGCGCAACACGGCCAGCGGCAGCCCCGGGAAGCCGGCCCCGCTGCCGACATCGACGACCCGCAGCGGCCGCTCGGGATCGAGGTCGCGCAGCGCCCGCAAGCCGATCAGGCTGTCGACGATGTGCTGGACGGCGATGTCGGCCGGGGCGGTGATCCGCGTGAGGTTCACGCGCCGGTTGTGGTCGACGAGTTCGGCGGCGAGCCGGGTGAACGCCGCCACGTGCGCGTCCGTCAGGTCGATGCCGCGGGCGGCGGCCACGTCACGCAGGACGGTGGCGTCGAGTGCTTCGGCGGCCGCGTCATCGAGCGCTGCGTCGTGTGCAATGTCGTGCGCAATGGCGCGCCCTGCGTCGAGCGCTGCATGGTGCGCCACGTCGAGCGCGTCGTTCTTCGCCTCGCCCAGCGCCTCAACGGCCACCTCGTCGATCGCCGTCTCTGTCGTTTCGTCGGTCGCTTCACCCAGCGGAGTCTCAATCATGGGCCAAGTGTACAATGCGGGACATGTCGACAGCGCCGATGCACCGTTTCGATCCGCCCGCACCCGTCCCCGACGGCGTGGCGCCGACGGTCGGCGCGTCCTTGCAGCGCGCGCTCGCCGATGTCGATCCCGCGATCGCCGACCTCATCGCCCAAGAGGCCGAGCGGCAGCGGACGGGCATCGAGCTGATCGCCTCTGAGAACTTCACGAGCCGGGCGGTCCGCGAGGCCGTCGGCTCGGTCCTGACGAACAAGTACGCCGAGGGGCTGCCGGGCAAGCGGTACTACGGCGGCTGCGCCGTCGTCGACGTCGTCGAGGACCTGGCGCGCGAGCGGGCCAAGGCGCTCTTCGGCGCCGAGCACGCCAACGTGCAGCCGCACGCCGGATCGCAGGCGAACATGGCGGCCTACCGGGCGCTCATCCGGCCGGGCGACCTCATCATGGCGATGCGCCTCGACCAGGGCGGCCACCTGACGCACGGCAGCCCCGTGAACTTCAGCGGCACGGACTACAAGGTCGTCGCGTACGGCGTCGATGCGGCGACGGAGCGGATCGACCACGACGCCTTCGCCGCGCTGGCGCGCGCGCACCGCCCGGCGCTGATCGTCGGGGGCGCGACGGCCTACCCGCGGGCGATCGACTTCCCGTTCATGGCCGAAATCGCGGCCGAGGTCGGGGCGAAGCTGCTCGTGGACATGGCCCACATCGCCGGCCTCGTGGCCGCCCGGCTCCACCCGGACCCCGTTCCGACGGCGGACGTCGTCACGACGACGACGCACAAGACGCTGCGCGGGCCGCGCGGCGGGTTGATCCTGTGCAAGGCGGAGCATGCCAAGGCGGTGGACAAGGCCGTCTTCCCGCACCTGCAGGGTGGTCCGCTGGAGCACGTGATCGCCGGCAAGGCGGTCGCGCTGCACGAGGCGGCGCAGCCGGGGTTCGCGGCCTACCAGGCGGCGATCATCGCCAATGCGCGCGCGCTGGCCGACGCGCTGGCCGGGCGCGGCTTTCGCATCGTCTCGGGCGGCACGGACAACCACATCGTCCTGGTCGACCTGCGGCCGAAGGGCCTGACCGGCAAGGCGGCCGAGGCGCGCCTCGACCGTGCCGCCATCACGACGAACAAGAACACGATCCCGTTCGACCCCGAGGGCCCGTTCACGACGAGCGGCCTGCGCCTCGGCACGCCGGCCGTCACGACGCGGGGCATGACGCCCGACGACATGCGGACGATCGCCCGCTGGATGGACGAGGCGCTCGACGGGCCGGAAGACGAGGCGACGATCGGGCGGATTCGCGGGGCGGTGGAGGAGATGGCGGGCGGGTATCCGTTGCCCTGACGCAGATCCGTTGCCCTGACGCAATGGGGCTCCAACGACAGCGGGGGCGGACCCGAAGGCCCGCCCCCACTGGCGTTCACGGGCATCATCACCCGCGTCATCGTTCGCTTACCGATGCACGCTCAACCGGTACGGCCCCGTCCCGACCTCGCCGAGGTCGATCTGGTCGCTGCCGTACGTGGCCACGTAGTGGTACGTGCACGGCGGGACGAATGGGCAGATCGTGTTGTAGAGGTCGACGCGCCAGCCGTAGGCGTAGGCGCCGCTGAAGCGCACGGACTGCGGCCGGAAGCCGGTCGGCAGCTGCCAGTTGCCGGCGCCGACGACGATCGCCTGGCCCGAGTACTCGGCCCCGCTGTAGACGATCACGCCGTTCTGGCCCGGCGTGCCGCCGTCGCCCTGGGCGATCTCGAAGCGCGCCATGGCCAGCGTCTGGCCGACGGTCGCCTCGAAGCGCCAGTTGCCGACCGTGTCATCGCGCTCGATGCGCACCGGCAGGTAGTACGTCGCGCGGCCGGGTGGGAACCACTTGTGGCCCTGCAGGAGCACCGTCTCCGGCGCGAGGCACGGCGTCGTGATGCAGACGATGTCCATCCGGGCGGCGAGTCGCAGGTAGGCCGACTGCCAGTTCCGGGCCGGGTTCACCGCCGTGAAGTAGAACCGCAGGCTGTCGCCCTGGCTGAACCGCGTCTGCGGCCGGCCGTAGCGGTCCGTCGTCCAGGCGTGCTCGACGTACGGGGTGTACGCGGCGGCGGTGCCGTCCGCGGTCGCGCCCTCGTTGCCCAGCGCGGCCGCGCTGCCCGCCGGCAGCGCTTCGACGCCCGCGTCGACGAGGTCGGCGATGTCGCCGAAGGCGCCGGTCAGAAGCTGGCCGGCGGGTGCGGCGGCATCCGCCGGCACGGTCGTCAGGGTGCCGACGAACGGCACGGGCGCCTGCGCCTGAGCAGGTATGGCTGCGTCGACGAGCGAGACGTCGGCCGTCGCGCCGCCGCCGAGGGCGTCCTGCGCCGCGGCGCGGCCCGGAACGGCGATGCCGGCGACGGCGATGCCGAGCGCGACAAACAACGAGATCGGCTGCCAACGATGGGGGCGCAAGCGCCCGGTGGACTCAAATCGCGTGTTCATGGCGTTTCCTTCCTTACAAATGCGTGCGACCGGGTCGGCCGCACCGCCAAGCCAATGCGGACGCGAGGGATCCTCACGTCACGGGGACTCATACGGCGGCAGCGTGTGCGATGTGACATCCCTTGACCGCGTGATCGTCCGACCTACCATGACGGACTCGATTCGTTCTGCCCGCGACCCGCGTCGCTCAAGACCGATGTCGCGCAACAAACAGGAGTGCCTGCGATGACCACCGAACTCCACACGATCGGCGTCGTCGGCTGTGGCCTGATGGGTTCGGGGATCGTCGAGGTCTGCGTGCGCAGCGGACTGAACGTGGTGGTGCGCGAGGTGTCGCAGCCCGCGCTGCACGGCGGGCTCGGGCGGCTGCGGACATCGCTGGACAAGGGGCTCGAGCGCGGCAAGCTCACGGCTGACGAGCACGCAGCGGCGTTGGACCGGGTGCGGGGCACGACGGAGCTGGCCGATCTGGCGGACTGCGACTGGGTGATCGAGGCGGCGGTCGAGGACCTGGCGATCAAGCAGGCGACGTTCCGTGAGCTGGACGGCCTCGTCGGACCGGACACCGTGTTGTCGAGCAACACGTCATCGATCAGCATCACGAAGATTGCCGCCGCCACGTCGCGCGCCGACCGCGTGATCGGCACGCACTTCTTCAACCCGGTGCCCGTCATGCCGCTGCTCGAGCTCGTCCGCGGCCTGCAAACGAGCGACGCGACGTATCAGGCGGCGTGCGCGCTGGGCGAGCGGCTCGGCAAGACGCTCGTCCTATGCCAGAAGGACGCGCCCGGCTTCATCGTCAACCGCCTGTTCATCCCGTACGGCCTCGACGCGATCCGCGCCTTGGACGACGGCGTGGCGACGATTCAAGACTTCGACACCGCGATGAAGCTCGGGATGAGCCACCCGATGGGCCCGTTCACGCTGATGGACTTCGTGGGGCTGGACACGATGCTTTTCATCGCCGACGCGATGTACGACGAGACGAAGGACCCGCGCTACGCCGCGCCGCCGCGGCTGCGGCAGATGGTGGCGGCGGGGTGGCTGGGGCGGAAGAGCGGGCGGGGGTTCTATGGGTATGGTACGGCGCCGTAAGCACCCGCGTTAACGGCGCCACCCCGGCTTGACCGACACCGGTGGGTAGGGGCGCGACATGCCGTGCCCCTACCGCAGGAAATCGCGCAGCTTCTTTGACCGCGTCGGATGCCGCAGCCGCCGGATCGCTTTCGTCTCGATCTGGCGGATCCGCTCGCGCGTCACGCCGAAGCGTTCGCCGACCTCTTCGAGCGTGTGCTGCTTGCCGTCGATCAGGCCGTAGCGGAGCTGGAGGACCTCGGCCTCGCGGGGCAGGAGGTCGTCCAGGATCAGCTCGATCTCCTCGCGCAGCATCTCGCGGCCGGCTTGCTCGGTCGGGTCCGGCGAGTCGTCGTCGGCCAGGAACTCACCGAGCTCGCTGTCCGCCTCGTCGCCGACCTTCTTCTCCAGGCTGAGCGGCCGCTGGGCGATCTCGCGAATGTGCTCGACGCGCTTCACGCTGACGCCCATCTCGGTCGCCACCTCGGCCAACGACGGGGCGCGGCCCTGCTCCTGTTCGAGGCGGCGGAAGATGGCCATGTACTTGGCGATCTGCTCGCTCATGTGGACGGGCACGCGGATCGTGCGGGCCTGGTCGGCCAGTGCGCGCGTGATGGCCTGGCGGATCCACCACGTGGCGTACGTGCTGAACTTGAAGCCGCGCGTCCAGTCGAACTTCTCGACGGCGCGAATCAGGCCGACGTTGCCCTCCTGGATGAGGTCGAGCAGCGGCACGTCGTTGTTGTTGTACTTCTTGGCGATGTGGACGACGAGTCGGCTGTTCGCCTGGATCAACCGCTCGCGCGCATCGAGCCCCTTCTTGACGGCGGCCTGCAACACCGCGTCCGTCTTGCCTTCGGCCCGCAGCGCGACGAGGTCCTCGGCAGCCTTTCGGCCGGCCTGGTAGGCCTGGGCGAGGCTCTTCTCGTCATCGGCGGTCAGGAGCGGGATCGAGCCGATCTCGCGCAGGTAGAGGCTGACGGCATCGTCGCCGTCGCTGAACGAGAGGTCGAGCGGCGTCGATCGAATGCCGCGGCCCGAGAGGAAGGGGTCGAGTTCGGCCAAGGACGCAAGATCCAAGTCCTCGAGCTCGGCCAACACTTCGAGCGGCGGCTCGTCGTCGCCGAGGGCGAGGATCGGATCGACGTCGTCGAGGTCGTCCGCCAGGCCAGCGAGCGCGTCGCCGTCCGGCGCCGAATCGTCCTCCGCCACGGCTTCCGAATCGAGTTCCGATTCGAGGGCCGCGTCGTCGAGATCGTCCTTTTTCTGCTCGACCTGCTTGAGGGCGGCCAGCGCATCATCGAACGGCATCGGCATCGGAGCGGTGATCCAGACAGAAGGGGCGGCGGACGGGCCGGCGCGCAACCACGGTTCGTCACGGGCCGCCCGGACGGGTAGGGCAAGTGTAGCGTCCGGCAGGGGGGAGTCAAACACATGCTATACTCGGCCGCCGCCCGCCCGCCGGCCCGCACGAGCAGCGACCATGACCCAGCTATTGCTCATCCGCCATGGCCAGACGGATTGGGTCGGCGATCGCCTCGCCGGCCTGACGCCCGGCATCCCGCTGAACGCCGCCGGCCGCGCCGAGGCTTCGGCGCTCGCGGCGCGGCTGACGGATACGCCGATCAGCGCGGTCTACGCCAGCCCGCTGGACCGCACGCGCGAGACGGCCGGCTACGTGGCGCGGCCGCGCGACCTCGATGTGCGGCTGCTGCCGGGTGTCGGCGAGGTGGATTTCGGGCACTGGACGGGCTGCAAGCTGGCCGATCTGCGCAAAGACCCGCTCTGGCGGACGGTGATCGCCCAGCCGAGCGCCATGCGGTTCCCGGGCGGCGAGCGTTTGCGCGACGCCCAGGCGCGGGCGCTGGCGGCGGTCGAGGACGTGTGCGCCGCGCACGGTGGCGAGACCGTGGCGATCGTCTCGCACGCCGACGTGATCAAGGCGATCGTGGCGCACTTCGCGGGCGTGCACTTCGACCACTTCCAGCGGATCACGATCAGCACCGCCAGCGTGTCGATCCTCCAGTTCGCGCCGGAAGGCGCTTCGGTGGTTCTCGTCAACGATGTCGGCCGCATCCCGCCGCCACCCAAGCCGGCCGAGCCGGCGGCGCGCGCGGACGGCGAGGAGGAGTAGCGCGATGGCGCGTTCGTTCACGTTCGATCTCGATCCGGTGTCGTTCCTCACGATCGGCGCGGTGGGCCAGCCGGGGGATCGGACGTTCTTTCTGCAGGCCGCGCAGCAGAGCGATGTCGTCTCGCTGTTGATCGAGAAGGAGCAGGCGCTGGCGCTGGCGGCCGGCATCGAGCAGCTGTTCGCCCGGCTCCAGGAGTCGGGCGTGCTGCCCGCAGAGGAAGTCGAGCCGGTGCACGGCAACATGGGCCTGCTGCTGCCGATCGATGCCGCCTTTCGCGTCAGTCAGATGGGGATCGGCGTCGACGAGGACCGGTCGTTGGTCGTCTTGATCGCCGAAGAGAGCGGCGAGGACGACGACGAGAGCGGCCAGCGCGCCCGCTTCACGGCCAGCTACGCCCAGATGGCGGCACTGGCCCAGCAGGCGATCGAAGTGGCGCGCCAGGGTCGCCCGACGTGCCCCCTGTGCGGCGAGCCGGTCGACGAGGCCGGCCATTTCTGCCCACGCAAGAACGGCAAGCCGGCGCCGCCGCCCGAAGTCCCGGAATCCTGACGCCAAGGGCGACGTGCCATGCATCGCCCGCCAGCGCGCGACGCGTGCGAACGCCACCCGAGCGCACGATCGTTCCTCACCCACCGATGACCACAGCCGTCCAAGTGCCCGCCCACCCCGGCGATGCGGACGTTTCGCGTTCGCTGCCAGCGGAGCGCGTCATCTGGTTGACGGCGGCGGAGGCGCTGGTGCGGTTGACCGAGGGCGAAGTGCGGATCGAAGGGCAGTTCGTACATGGTTCGAACGACACGTTCCTCGCGTGCCTCGATGGCGCGGAGGACGGACCGTCGCTGCACGTGGTCTACAAGCCGCGCCGGGGGGAGCAGCCGCTGTGGGACTTCCCGGGCGGGACGCTGGCGCGGCGCGAGCTGGCGGCGTTCGTCCTGTCCGAGGCGCTCGGCTGGTCGCTCGCGCCGCCGACGGTGCTGCGGCGCGGTCCGTTGGGCGGCGGCATGGTCCAACTCTTCATCCCGCACGACCCGGCGCTGCACTTCCTCGCCCTGCCGGATCCGGACCGGGCGGCGGTCTGCCGCCTGGCGGTGTTCGACGTCATCGCGAACAATGCCGACCGCAAGAGCGGCCACGTCCTCATCGACCCGACCGGGCGGTTGTGGGCGATCGACCACGGGCTGACCTTCCACGTTGCGCCGAAGCTGCGGACGGTCATCTGGGACGCGGCGGGCGACCGCCTGCCCGGCGGCGTCGCGGACGACGTGCAGCGCGTGGCCGCCGCGTTGGCCGACCGGCACAGCGACCTACGGCGGACGATGCTCGGTCTGCTGACGGCGGAGGAGGTCGGGGCGACAGTCCACCGCGCCAAGGCGCTCCTCAAGGCCGGGCGCCTGCCCGAGCCCGACCCCAACGTCCGCCACATCCCGTGGCCACCGGTGTGAGGGTTCCATGATCGAAGATATCGTGGTGCGGGCCGGCGACGTGACGGTGACGATCCCTGTGGCGGAGCTGCAGTGGCGCTTCAGCCTGTCCGGCGGTCCGGGCGGGCAGCACGTGCAGAAGAACTCCACGCGCGTCGAGCTGCGCTGGAATGTGGTGTTGTCGCCGTCGATTTCGGAAGACGTGCGCGCCCGGCTCGTGGGGCAGCTGGCGGACCGCCTTTCGGCGGATGGCGAGCTGCGGGTCTTCTCGGCCGTCGGGCGGAGCCAGTACGCGAACCGCAAGCGCGCCGCTGGCCACTTGGCCGACTTGGTCGCGGGCGCGCTGGAACCGGATCGCCCGCGGCATGCGACCGCGGTGCCGCGGACTTCGCGGGCGGAGCGGCGGCGGGGGAAGCGGCATCGGAGTGAGGTGAAGCGGGGGCGGAGGTGGGTGGGGGAGGATGGGGAGGGGTAGGGGTAGGGGGATGGGGATGGGGAGGGGGAGGAGGAGGTGCAGAGCCGGCGGGTGGGGATGGTTGGGCCCGGGACTGCTTGGGTTCGTGCATTTTGTTCGCAGGGGCCACCTTGCCCCTGCACCCCGGCCAGGGGGCGCAGCGCCCCCCTGGACCCCCCGCATCGGGGTTTCCGGTCGTTCAAGCACGCGGTCTCGCGCCCGGAAGAGGTCTGGCGGATCGAAGTGCGGTACGTAGAAGTGTATGAACTGCCCCGCGCGGTGCGAGCCAAAAACGTCATCGAGCAAGACGATGTGACCCAGTGACTCGCTTCCTCGGTCGACAGGAGCGGGGCGTCCGCTCCAATCTACGCGCCGACGTCATCCATTGGCCGCATCGACGCGAAACCTGGTGCGGGGGGTCCAGGGGGGCGCTGCGCCCCCTGGCCGGGGTGCAGGGGCAAGGTGGCCCCTGCGAACAAAATGCACGAACCCAAACACGCACGCCCCCAACCACCCCCGCCCGCCGGCCCTGCACCCTTCTCCCCTTCTCACCGTCTCCCCTTCTCCCCGCCACCGACCGGCCCCCGACCCGCCCCATCGCGACCACGCGTCGCACCTCCCCCCACCCTAGACCCCCCTCCCCCCCCGCCCTACAATCGCCCCTCCCGCCCACCGAACCCCCGCCCTGCCTGGAGCCGTCGCCCATGTCGATCGAATCCTGCACGCGCCCTCTTGGCGCCGCGTCCACCGCCGCGATCGCCCTCGTCCTCGCCGTCGCGATGCCGGCCGTCGCCGGCTGCGGTGCGGGCGACGGCTCGGTGGCGCGCGACGAAGGGGCTGTTACGGCGACCGTGGGGACGACCATGACGCTTGAGCCCGGCGCGATGCCGACGATGGCATTGCGACTCGTGACACCCCGGCCGACCGAAACGCCCGACCCGGCGCGGCCCGAGCGGGCGCACGCCTTGGTGGTGGATGGCCTCGACCCGGACCGGCTCTACCTCACCTTCGTGCGCGGCATCATGCACTCGGCGGACGGCGGGCTCACGTGGGCGCCGCTGCAGCACTCCAAAGTGGACGAGGGCGTCGAGCTCAGCGCCGCCGTGCAGCTGACGGGCGGCCGGCTCGTCGTCGGCGGACCGGGGACGCTGCGGATGAGCGACGACGCCGGCACGTCGTGGCAGCCGATCACGCCGACGCTGACGAGCAGTGCGGGCGGCTTGGCCGGATTGTGGCGCCGCGTGCGCGGCGAAGTGGACGGCACGACGCAGATCGACGTGCGCGGGCTCGCCGTCGACCCGACGGACGGGCACCGGCTCTACGGACTGTTCCACGGTCTCGGCGTCGCGGTGTCCGCCGACGACGGCGCGACCTGGGAGCCGGCGGCCGGCGAGCTGCCGCCGCTGGCGTTCGGGCTCTGGGCGATCGGCGCCGACCCGACGGTGCTCGCGACGACGGACCGCGCCGGCGGCGGCCTGCTCCGGAGCGCCGACGGCGGCGCAACATGGGCGGCGCTGGCAACCACGGGGGCGACCGGTGAATGGCTCGCCATGACGCGCGCCGGCCCGGAACCGGGCGAGCGTCTCGTGGCCGCCACGACGGACGGGTTGTTCGAGAGCGGCGACGGCGGCGCGACGTGGGCGAAGTTCGGACCGTTCAAGCAGCTCGTGACCGCCGCCGTCGCGCCGACAGACCCGAACATGATCTACGCGATCACGCCGGGCGCCTACAACGTCTATCGGTCGAAGGACGGCGGCGTGACGTGGCCCGGCAGCGGCACGCCGACGGCCGCGGCCGCTCCGGCGGCGACGGCGACGGGGGCGACGACGGGCGGCGACGCGACGCCGATGGCGACGACGGTGCCGGGGCCACGACCGTGACGCCGTTCACGAAGCGGAGGTCGTCGTGATGCCGCCGACCCTGCCGCGGCGCCCGCTCGGCCGCACCGGTCTCGACGTATCCGCGCTCGCACTCGGGACCATGCAGTTCGGCTGGACGGCGGACGAAGCGACGAGCTTCGCCGTCCTCGACCGCTTCCTCGAGGCCGGCGGCAACGTGATCGACACGGCCGACGTCTACTCGCGCTGGGCAGAGGGCAACCCCGGGGGCGTGAGCGAGGCGATCATCGGCCGCTGGATGGCCGATCGCGGGGCGCGTGACGGCGTCGTGCTGGCGACGAAGGTGCGCGGGCGGATGTGGGACGGGCCGGACGGCGAGGGGCTGTCGCGCGCGCACATCGTGCGTGCGTGCGAGGACAGCTTGCGGCGGCTGCGGACGGACCGCATCGACCTCTACCAGACGCACGCCTGGGACGAAGGGACGCCGCTGGACGAAACGCTCGCGGCGCTGGACGATCTCGTGCGCTCCGGCAAGGTCCGGTTCATCGGCGCCTCGAACATCCCGGCGTGGCACCTCGTCGAGGCGCTCTGGCGCAGCGATGTGGGCCACTGGGCCCGCTACGACACGCTCCAGCCGAACTTCAGCCTCATCCATCGCCAGGAGCACGAGGCCGATCTGGCGGCGGTCTGCGCCCGGTTCGAGATCGCCATCCTGCCCTACAGCCCGCTGGCCGGTGGCTTTCTGACCGGCAAGTACCGCCTGGACGCCGCGCCCCCGACGGGCGCCCGCTCCGCCCGCCTGCGCGACCGCTACCTGAACGATCGCGGCATTGCCGTCCTCGACGCGCTTGACGCCGTGGCCGCATCGCACGGCGCGACGTGCGCCCAGGTGGCGCTGGCGTGGCTCCTCGCCCAGCCGAACGTCGCCGCGCCGATCATCGGCGCGAACACGGTGGGGCAGCTGGACGAGCTGCTGCCGGCGGCGGGGCTGACGCTGGGGGCGGATGAGGTGGCGGGGTTGGGGGCGGCGAGCGCGGGTTGGTAGGGGCGCACTTCGCCCATCCCCCTTGGCGCGCCGGTGGCCTGTGCGCCGGCGACGCTGCCGAAGGGCGGCAGTGGTGGCGCAACCGTCACCCGGGGGTCGGGTCGTGTATCGGGCCCGCCGCCGCAGAACTGGCGCACGGTCGCCATATCTCCATCGCCGGCAAAGGTCGGCCCGTCGGGCGACAGCGGCACGGCGCTGGTCCACGCGCGGCCCAAGCCGTCGGACGAGACCGTGCCGGCGGCCGCGCCGAGGTCGAGGATGTTGCCGACGAACGTTCCGTCCGGGGTGAACACGTCGTGCTCCCAGAACACGGCGCTGATGAGGACACTGCCCTTGAAGCCCGGGTTGATGAAGCCCCAGGACGCCAGATCGATGTACTCCGTCTGGCGTTCGTTCAGCTTCTGGCACTGCAGGTCGAGCAGGCCGTTGCGGTCGAAGAAGAGGATGACGAGATCGGTAAAGCCCGGCTTGTCGACATGGTTGACGATCGCGATCGAGGACGTGTCCACCGGTCCGTCGGCCGAGCCGGCCTTGCGGGCGTTCGAGATCACGGGGAGGATGAGCCGGCCCGTCCGGGTGGCGTACGCGGGCGTGCCGTCCCGCGGTTCGCGAATGGCTTGCAGGGCCTCGGCGGCGGTGGAGGAGAGGGGGCGGGCGGGGTCGAACGGGGCGTTCGGGGCCGAGGCCGTTCGACCGTGGACGACGACGGCGGCGATGGGCGGCGCATCGGCCGGGTCGGCGGTGGCCGCGCTGCTGGTGAGGCGCAGGTACCGCACGCTCGAGGCGGGTTCGATCTCGAGCGGGTTGGGCACGATCATGATGCGCTCCTGTCCGCCGGGCGCGAGCGCAAGCGTTCGCCCGGACACTTCGTCGCCGCTCCGGTTGCGGAGGGACAGCGTGACGACGGCCGCGTGTGCCCGGTCGACGTTCTGCACGAACAGCTCGGCGCCGGCCACCCACGGCCCGTACACGAGCGGCGCAGCCAGGTGCGTGCCGACGCCAGCGCCGACGTTCGCCCGCGGCCCGGCCGGGCTCGGCGCGGTGTAGCTCGCCAGCACGGGCCAGCCGTCCGCAACGCCGACGATGTCGACGACGATCGCCAGCGGCCCGGCCGCGGTCACCCAGGCGGCAGCGAACGGGACGGCGCCGGCGGCCGGGTCGCCCAGCCCGGTGCAGGCCGCCACGTCGAGGCCGCGGCTGCGGCCGGGCGGGAGCGTCACGGCGGCGCACGGCAGGGCGGCGCCCGCCGCGTCGACGACGGTCAGCTCGATCGTGCTCGTGACGAAATCGGCGTTCTGCACGTGGACGACGGTCGTGCGGTGGCCGTCGGCAACGATGGCGGGGAGAGGGTAGCGATAGGTGGCGGGGCCTGGGGCCGCCGCATCGCCGGCCACGGGCGCCAGATCGCCCGCGTTCGCGAACGGGACGTCGACCGTGCGGTGCGCCGGGCCGTTGTAGGCCGCCGCGTCGGGGCGGGGCGCGGCGCCGTCGATGGCACGGCGGGGGCAGTCACGCGATACCTGGACGGCCAGCGGGCCGCCGTAGGCGTGGTCGAGGCGCAGGCCGGCGTACGTCGAACCTTCCAGGAAGGCGCGGCGGAAGCGGGCTTCCTCGGCGGGGTCGCCGACGGCGCGGTTCTGGAGCTGCCGGCAGAGGTGGTCGGCGATCGTGCCTTCGAGCGGGGCGCCGTCGGCGGGCGCTCCGGCTGCGGCTTCGGACGCGGGGCGCGCACTCAGTGACACGACATACGCGCTGGCGAAGTCGGCGGGGAGCGCCATGTCATCGAGTGTCAGCGGAACGCCTGTCTTGAGCGGCTCGGTGCAGAAGACCGTGGACGGCCCGCTTGCCGCGTCATCGGCGTTGCCGCCCGTCGGCGCCGGCCAAACGATGAACACGGCGCGGGCGACGTCGATGGCGGCGTTGACGAGCGTGATCGACGGGGTGCAGGCGAGGTCGGCGTTCGCGGCGCGCCCCCGCGATCCGGGGTTCGCGCCGCCACCGGCGTCGCCGTCGATGCCCGCGACCGGCGCCCGGAGCGCCGGGAGGTAGACGAGCGGCGGTCCTTGCGAATCGGCGTAGCCGCTGACGCGGGAAACGGCCCACCGGACGGGCGCCGTGCGGCCCTCGCCGGGGACGGCGGCTGAGGCGGCGTCGAAGTCGGCTTGCGTCACGGTGCGATCCGCGGTGGTGCCGGGACAGAGCGCCCAGCAGTCGGACGTGGCGCCGAGCGGATGGGCTTGGACGAGGTAGGGCGGCGGGACGCACAACAGCAACCGCAAGAGGACGGCGGTGTCGTGGCGACTGGGTGCGAGCGTCCCGGACCAGAGGACGGCGCCTTCCGGGCCGCCGGCGCGGACCGTCACGGCCATCGGCGGGAGCGGACACTCCGCCACCTCGCGCTGGGCGCTGGCGGCGACGAGGCCGTCGCACGGGTGCGAGGCGAGGTCGAAGCCGCCGTCGGCGAGCACGGTGAGGCCGAGGCGCCATGGGCGGGGGCAGGCGGGAGGGGTGGCGGTGGGCGTGTCGGTGGGCAAGGGGGTGGGCGTCACCGTCGGGCGGGGCGTTCGCGTCCTCGGCGGGGCCGAGGTGGGCCGCATCGGCGGCGCGTTGAGGAGGGCATGGCGGGCGGCGAGCGGGAGGAAGATCTTGGGGAGGGGGATAAGATCGATGCGAACCGTCGGAGTCGGGTGCGTCGGCGGGCGAATCGTCGCCGACGGGCGGGGGATGACGGTGGCGGTGGGCGGCGGTTGTTGGGCGCGGGCGGCGAGCGGGGCGGCGAAGGCGGGCCGTGGGAGGAGGACGAGGGCGGTGGAAAGGGCGAGGGTGAGGAGGCGCGTCGCGGCGAGGGGGTTGCTTGCGCAGCGCGAACGGCTTGGGTCGGACGGGGGCGGCGGGAGCATGGCGTCCTCCTGGTGCCCCGGCATCGACGGCGGGCGCGACGGCGTGGGCTCGACGACGAGTTCGACGGCGTGGGCGACGAGGATCATAGGCCGTGCGGCGGGATTCGCGAACGGCTGCCTCAAGGCGTGCGTCGGAGGACGGGCAGGTGCGCCTTGTACACCCCCCACCCGTCCCCCGCGGCGCACGCCAGCGGTCCGGTGGCGGCGAGCACGCGGGCGATCGGGGCGCCGGGCGGCAGTGGGATGCCGGCGGCGGCGGTCCAGATGTCGCCGTCCGGAGACGCGACGTCGTCGACGGCCAGCACGGCCAGGCTGCCGGCAGCGGCGGGGCCGTCGGGGCGGATCGTCCTGTCCCAGCTGGCGGCGCTGATCAGCGCGGCGCCGCGGAACGAGGCGCCGCGGCCGTGCAGCGGCGGAATGGACACCGCGAGCTGGCCGTAGGGGGGCAGGCGGTGGCAGCGCACGGACACGAGGCCGTTCGCGTCGAAGACGAACAGGCCGAACGCCGTGCCGCCGACGCCGCCGCCCAGGTCGGCGACGATCAGCGTTGCCGGCATGCCCGGTGCCGGGTCGCCCGTCGTGCCGACGCGCGGGACGGCGATGAGACGGGTCGGGGTCTTGGGTGGGCTGTGGTCGGGCACCGTCGACAGCTCATAGGTCAGGGCGCCGGCGACTTCGTCGCGGCCCGGCATGGCCATGCGGGCGGGCGATTCGCCGGCGGATACCGTCCGGACGGGCGAATCGCCGGCGTACATCGTCCGAACGGCTACGTCGCCGGACGCGGCGGTCCGGACGGGCGATTCGACGGGCCGAGGTGCCGCGCGCACCTCCGCGACGGCGATGAGGTTGGGCGGCGCGTCGAAGCTGGCCGGATCGGGCACGCTCTCGACGGTCACATCGCCCACCCAGCCGCGCGGCCGGCCGATCTGCGCGCCGACGTCATCGCCCGTCCACGCCAAGCTGCCGCGAGGGCAGAGGTCGATGACGTGGGTCATCACCTGGCCGGCCGCCCGCACCGTCACCCGCACGCGTGCCGGCCGGTCACCGGCCATGTTCTGGATCGTCAGGCGCGAACGCACGTCCGCTCCGCCGCGCAGCCACGGGCCGTACAGCTTCGTGCCGCCGGACGTGTGGACCGGACGGGCATCGAAGGAACGGCGCAGATCGGCGGGCGGGGCGACGTACGTGGCGAGGCCGGCGGCGGGCTCGGGCGGGTCCGGCGACGGCCGGCCGTCGACTTCCAGCGGGCCGCCGACGGCGCCGACGACGTCCACGACGACGGCCAGCGGCTCGGAGCCGCGGATCCAGGCGCTGCCGTCGAACGCAGCGCGGCAGTCCGAGGCGCGGAAGCGGACGGATGCGCCCGGGGGCACGTTGCCGGAGTAGCACAGCGCGTCCGGCTGGCAGGCGTCGCGCGCCTGGAACCAGATGTCGACGGCCGCGCAGCACGAGCCCGCGTTCTGGACGGACAGCCACGTCTCGTCCGCCCCCGGCGCCGTCCGGACGGCCGGCACGGCGTACGTGCCGACCCAGGCCACGCGGTCATACCCCGCCAGCTGCCGCCCGGCCGCGCCCTCGTAGGCGCTGACGCCGGCGACGAGCTTGTTCGACGGCGAAGGACAGGTGCGGACGATGGAGGCGACGATCGGCGGTCCGTAGGCCGTCGCCAGCGGCACGCCGCCACCGGCTGCGGCCCCACTGTCCCACGCAGCGCGGAACGTCCGGTACTCGCCGCAGCTCGGCGTGCGGGGCGGCGGCGCGTCGCCCGCATCGTCGACATCCGCCCGCATCGCCAGCCCAACGCACGGCCAGGTGACCGATGCCGCCACGCTGAATGCGGCGGCGCTGCCGGCGTGTTCCGGCCAGCCGGCCGAGGTCGTGCCGAAGTCCCACGTGCCGCCCGGGCCGATCAGGCCGGAGCACACGACCGCCAGCGGCGGCCGGCAGGCCACGAAGCAGTCGCCCGGCGTGCCCCAGAGCCAGAGCATCACCCGCCCGGGCGAGGCGCCGACGTTCTGGACGCGCACCGCGGAGGCGCACGCCTGCCGGCCGAGCGGCGCGTCCAGCGCCGGCAGGAAGACCGGGTCGACGCGTGCCGGGTGGTAGGCGACCGGTCCGGCGCACGCCCGGTCGGCGAGGCCGCCGGACGGGTCGTGGATTGCCCCGTCGACCGCGCGCTCGAACCCCTGCTCGCCGAGCGGCGTCCGCGCGTCCGATCGCACGTCCACGCCTCGATCGTCACCCGCCCGCACCGCGCCCAGGCGCGCGGCGGCGAGGGCGACGGCGACGAGCGTCAGGGCGCGCGCGGCGCGGTGGGGGTGGGTCACCGGATGGCGACGGGTCGGGCGAAGGAGGCGGCGGGGATGCGGCGTGACGTTGGAACGGGCAGCCGCGCTGGTGCCGGGACGCACGCAGGGTCGTGCGCCAGCGTTCCCTGGACCGGGAACTCCGCACACCCGTGCGGGAAGACGACCGGCCACGGGAAGTCGGGGGAGAGCGGCACGGCGTTGTTCAGCGTCGCGTCGTCGTTGCCGGCCGCGCCGGACCAGCCGAAGGCGGCGTCGAGGTCGACGAGGTTGCGGACCAAGTTGCCCTCACCGTCGAAGACATCGTGCTCCCAGAAGAAGGCGCTGACGAGCAGGCTGCCTCGGAAGCCGTTGTTCACGAAGCCCCACGTGGTCAGGTCGATGTACTCCGTCTCGCGCTCGTTCAGCTTGTGGCAGATGTAGTCCAGGAGCCCATTCTGGTCGTAGACGTAGAGGACGACGTCCGTGAAGCCCGGCTTGTCCACCCGGTTGACGAGCGCGATCCGGCTCGTCTGGTCGCCGTGAGCCAACGTGTTCGCCGGGATCGCCTTGCCGACCGTCGGGATCGCCAGCCGCGTCACGCCGACGGCCGTGCCCCGGATCGTGCCCGCCGGGCTGCCTCTGGGCGCGAGGAGGCCGATCACGGCGTCGCGCGGCGGGGATTCGGCATCGGCCTGGCGCCACTGGAGGAGGGCGGCGGCGATCGGGGCGACGGTCGGACAGTCGGCGAGGGGCGCGCACGTGCTCGTGACGTGCACCGTGCCGCCGAACAGCGGCACGGCAACGTCGATGGCGGTCCCGGCGCCGGGCGTGATCGTGATGCCGTCGATACGGGTCGCGATGTCGCCCCTCCGGTCGCGGGCAATGAGGACGACGAAAGCGAGGCGATCCGGGTCGAGGTTCTGGATGAACATGCGGGCGCGCTGCGGGGCGGAAGGGGGCGAGGGCAGGAGCAGCGGTGCTGCGAGCGGGAAGTCGGGACGGTCCACTTGATCCGTCGCCGGCGGCGCGGCGTAGCTCGCCAGCGTCCCCGCCCCGCGGCCGACGACATCGACGACGACGGCCAGCGGCGCGGTGCCGACGGCCCAGCCGACGCCGGGCGACGCCAGACCGTCGCCGGGGGCTTCCGCAGCGAGGCACGCGGCGATGTCGACGGTGTGGGTCTCGCCGGGGGCGAGCGGGAGGTTCGCGCAGCGGGCGATGCCGCCACCGGCCGCGCGGTACGTCAGCTGGACGTCGGCGCACGTCAAGCCGGCGTTCTGGAGATAGACGAGCGTGCGCGACTGCGCGTCGGCGACAAGCGCGGGCAGCGGGTAGCGGTACTCCGCCACGTCGCCAGGACGGGTGTCCACCTGGCGGTGGCTCAGCGCGACGTAGCTGTCCGTGACGACCTCCGTGTCGGTGTCCATCGGCAGCGCGCTCGGGCACGCCCGCTCGACGTGGACTGCGACCGGGCCGCCGTAGGCGCGGTTCATCGGGACGCCTTCAAACGTCTCGCCGTTCAGGAACGCGCGATGGAAGCGCCGCTCGTCGTCGCCGTCGCCGACGATGTTGAAGAACAGCGTCTCGCACACGAAGTCGGCCGTCACGTCGTCGACGCCGATCTCGACGCCGATCTCGGACAGCAGCTTGGCGGTCAGCGAGACGACGTAGCCGCTCCTCGAACCGGTCGGGATCTGCGGGCCGATGAAATTCCAGCTGCCGCCCGGCCGGATCAGGCCGGAGCACTCGACCTTCAACGGACCGGCCGCCGCCGGCGGGCAGAAGCCCGGCTCGCCCCACGTGACGAGCACCGCCTTGCTGATCTCGGCACCCGTGTTCTGCGCCCGGACCTGAGCGGCGCAGACATCGTCGTCGCCGATAAAGTTGAGGATCGGAAGGTAGGCGATCGGCGGCCCCTGCAGGACGGCCACCGTCGCCACTCGATCGTAGCCCCAGCCGACCGTGACGTTGCGGCCCTTCCCCGGCCCGGCGGCCGGTTCGGCCGCGTCGAAATCGGCCTGGTTCACGGCGCGGACTTCGGGCGAGCCGGGGCAGGCGCGCCAACATGCGGCGCCATCGCCGGAACGGAAGATCGAGACGAAGTAGGGCGGCGGCGCGCACACCACGACGTGGATCGTGGCGCCGGCGCCGTTCGGGCTGACGGGCAGGTCGCCCCGCCACAGGAGCGTGGAATCGGCGGCACTTACGATCCCGACGCTGAACGTGGGCAGCGGGCAGCCGGCGACGCCAAGCGCGTCCGCCGGTTCGGCGCGGCCGTTGCAGGGCGTCACCATGTCGCCCTCGTCCGCGCCGCCATCGGCCACGGCGCTGAGGCGAACGTTCCACGGCGCGTCACAGGCCGACGGGGGAAGCGGCAGCGGCTTCTCCACGTTGCGGAGGAGGAACGGCAGGGAGATACGCCACATCGCCGTCCCTTCGGTCGGGCGTCCAACGGGGGGCGTGCCACCGGCCGAGGGCGTGGCGGTCGGGACGTTCGGACCACTCGGGCAGACGTCGCGCAGCGGCTTGCCGTCGACGCTCCGGCGGACGAGCGGGCCGTCGGCGGTTGCGAGGTGGATCGGGATGCCGCCCTGGATGCGCGTCGCGTCGCCGGGCGCGTCGTCGTCCGGCCGATCGTCCCACGGCATCGAGCCGACGGGGCGTTCGATGGCGGCGAGGGCGAGGCCGACGACGTTGGCGCGCAGCACGCCGCGTTCGTCGAACATGAGATGATCCCAGCTGGCGGCGCTGACGAGCGCGGCGCCGCGGAACGGGGGCACGTCGGTCGGCGCTGTGTCCAGCGTGACGTAAGCGACACTTTTTTCGAGCATGCTCCGGCACTCGAGGTTGCGGAACAGCCCGGCCTGCTCGCCAAAGGCGACGACGACGGATGTTAGGCCGGGCAGCGTCACGGTGTTGAGGATCGCCAGATCGCCGATGGTCCGCACGTCCGTCGACGGGGCGGCGACGTCCGGTACAACGAGGACCGCCGGGCCGTCGGCGAAGCGGCCGCGCCGCCCGCCCGTGACGCGGTAGGCGCCGGCCTCGCTGTCGTGGGCCGCGCCCGGCAGGCGGCGGGTGATCTCGACGACCGCCGCGACACCGGCCGGCGCGGGGGCCGGGTCGGCGGTCTGCCACGGCAGGCTCGCGATCCGCAGCGTGTAGCGATGGTCGGGCGTGAGACCGAGCGCCGAGCCGACGTCGACGTCGACGTGGCCGCTCGGGCAGATCCAGACGGTCTCGGCCGCCTCGATGTCGCCGCCGCGCTCGTGCGCGTACAGTTTCACCATGGCGGCGGTGTCCTGGCTGAGGTTCTGGAGCTGGACCGTCGTGCTCCAGCCGCCGATGTCTGCGTATACCAAGGGCGCGTGAAGGCTCGGGCCTGGCTCGACGGCGGCCGCCGGTGGCGGTTCCTCGACCGGCGCCGGCGCTGCCTCGTAGGCCGTCAGCGTCTCGGCGTCCGCGGTCTCGACGACGACGGCGAGCGGCTGCGTGCCGAGGACCCAGCCGGCGGATGCGCCGGAGGGCAGCAGCTCGGTCGGGACGACGCTGGCGCCCGGCGCGATGTCGCGGCTGAACACGCGCCGGGGCGGCTCGCACTCGGCACCGTCGCCGGCGAGGAGAAGCTCGACCGCAGCGTAGTCGGCGCCCGCGTTCTGGATGACGATCCGCGAGCGCGGTCCGGCGCCGGCGGCGTCGGGGCCGTGGAGAGCGGGGAGGGCATAGCGGTAGCGCTTGAGGGATGGCGTCCAGGCCGAGAGGCTGTCGTCGAACGGCGTGCCGGCATACTCCGCGGCGACCATGAACTCCTGGCCGGCCGCCTCGCACGACCGCTCGACCGCGACGGCCAGCGGGCCGCCCATCGCCTGAGCCAGCGGGACGCCCTTGAACTCTCCGCCGTCCATCAGGGCCTGGCGGAGCAGCCGCAGGTCGACGGGATCACCTAGGACGCCGAAGAACAGCTGCTCGCAGAGGTAGTCGCCGACGAGGTCGTCCTGACCGAGGCCGGGCGCGACTTCCGACAGGCGGCGCATGTTGAACGAGAAGACGACGCCGCTCCGGGGCTCCAGCACCTGAGGAGGCATCATGAAGCGCCACGTCGCGCCCGGCCGCAGCAGCCCGCCGCACTCCACCCCGGACGGACCTGCCGGTGTCCGGTCCCACGTCATGAGCGCCGGCTTCATCTCGACATCGCCGGCGTTGAATACGGCGACGACCCCCCCACAGAGGTCCGTCCCGACGGGGTCGCCCAGCAGCGGGACGAAGACCTGTCGCGCCCCGCGTTCCCGCACGCCCGCCCCATCCGGAGGTGCGGCCGGCGGCGCGGGCGTCGGCGAGGCGGGCGGCAGGGTGGTCGGCGGTGGCGACTGGAAGGGCGCCGGCGTCATCGTGGCGCGCTGCGCGTGGGCGGGATCGGCGGGCGTTGACCATAGGGTGAGAGCCGACGCCGCGGTGATGGCGACGAGCGCGAGGGCAGCGGGACCGATCGGTCGGTGCGCGGACGTCATTCCAATCGCTCCTGAGGTAGGTGAGCCGGCGGGCGACTTCACGGGGTTGCGGTCGGCAGCGGCCCGCAGCCGGGCGCGCTCCCGAGGTCGATGACGACGTCGGCGGATGGGCTCGCGCCGTCGGCGATCGGTAGCGTGAGGGCGGCGCAGGCGTCGAAGGTGGCGGCGCCGTTGAAATCGGCCAGGTAGAGGGGTTGCGGGCCGAGGCAGCCGCCGGCGACGGCGATGATCCAGCGGCCGGACGGAACGGCCGCCGACCACTGGCCGTCGGCGTCCGTCGTCGCCGTTCGCGCGAACGCCGGGCGCGCGAGCGGGTCGCAGCCCGTCGGGTAGTCAGGGGCGACGGACGCGAGCCCGACGGTCACGCCGGCCAGCGGGACGACGACGCTGCCGTCGCGCAGGCGGACGGTGCCGGCGAGGGTGGCGGTGTCGGGCGGAGCGGTCAGGGTCGGCGGTGCGGTCATCGCCGGCGGCGGGGTCGGCGGGGTCCGCGTCGTCGGATCGGGCGATGCCGAGGCCGGCGTCGGGGCGGCCGGGGTGTCCGTGCCGTCCGGACGACCGGGCGGGACGACGACGGGTGGCGGAACAGGGTCGCCGGTCGCCGCGCCGGTGGGCGGTTTATCCGGGCCGCCGCGCGGCGGGTCCGCGACGGACGTCGCGCCGTCGTCCGATGCCGGATCGCCGGTGGCGGGCATCGGCGGTGCGCTCAGCTTATCGAGGGGCTCGAGCCAGCCGGCCGGTGCCACGGCGGCGGGCACTTCCTCGTTCGGTGCGGACGGCGGTCGGACGGGGCCGGACGTCGCGATCGAACGGGCATGCGTTCGCCGGACGACAGTGGCGACCGCAACGGAGCGGACACCGGGCGCGGCGCCGGCGCCGCCGGTCGATGGGCCCGCCGGACCGCGCGACTCCGGGGCGGAGGGTACCCGGCCGGTCCGCCAGCGGACGAACGCGCTGTGCACGCGCCAGAGAGGGTCGCCGGGCGCGCTGCGTTCGGCGGCATAGGCCAGGCCGGCGACGGTGAAGAGGGCGACGGTGAGGCTGAGCGCCAACACGGCCGGCAGGCCGAGGGCGGGGAAGAGCGTTCGGCGGAGATGGGGCGAAGGCAGAGCCGGCGCGCGATGTGTGGCCGGGCCGTCGCTATCGTCCCGACGACGAAGCCACGGGAGGACAGCCCAGCGTCGCGTGGTTCGGGCGGCTTCGGCGGCGAGGAGGGCCTCCAATCGGACGAGGTCGCCGTGGAGGCGGGCGCGGAAGACCGGGGAGAGGGTCGGGCGCGGGAGCGCGGCGATCGCGTCGCCGATGGGCGCGAGGAGGTCGTCGGCCGTGTCGAACAGGTCGGCCGGGTCGAGCGGGTGGACGAGGTCGCGCGCGTCGACCGGGGTGACGCTGTCGTGCGCCTGGATCGGACCGATCCCATCGTGCGCATCGACGGGTACCGGCGTGCTGCCGTTGCGGTTCGAGCGGGATGCGTGACGCTGTTCGGAGCGGATGGGCTCGTCCACGTGGGACTCCTCAGGCGATCTGGATCGAGACAAGCTCACCGCGCAGCTTGGCGAGGGCTTGGTGCTGGACGTTCTTGACGGCGTTCACCGATCGGCCGAGTGCTTCCGCGGTCTCGGCGACGCTCAGGCCGGCGATGAAGCGGAGCGCGACGACGTCGTGCTGGAGCGGCGTGAGGCGCGCCAAGGCGGCTGTGAGGCGAGGAGCGTCGGTCAGGGCGTCGAGCATGTCGGTGGGGTCGGTGGCGCCATGCTGGGTTGCGGGTGGGACATGGGGCTCGGTCGAACCGTCGAGCGCCTCCAACGGCTCAGAGGTGCGTCCGGCGGAGCGCCAATGGTTCGCCAGGCGGTTGTGGGCGATCCGCATGAGCCAGCCGACGAACCGCTCGGGCTCGCGCAGCGTGCGGGCGGCTTTCAAGGCGGCGATGAAGACGTCCTGGGTGAGGTCCTCCGCCACGCTTGCATCGCGCACGCGAAAGCTGAAGTAGTAGAAGACCGCCTCGACGTGCCGCTGGTAGAGCGCCGCGAACGCCCCCGGCTCGCCGCACGCGGCGCGGGCGGCGAGGTCGGCGTCGGTGTCGACCGGCGCTGCGGCGGGGCCGGAAGGGGGGCGATGGAGTTCGGCGAGGAGGATCGTCACGCTGTGCCCATCCGCTTGTTGCGCACCCACGGCCGTCGAGGCGGAAGCGCGAAGGACCGGGCGGCTGCGCGGTGCTTCGCGTCGGGGGGTTGGACACGGATGGGTGAGGATAGGTTAGAGGGTTTCCGGGGCGAGGGGTTAGGGCGCTGGGCGGAAACGGCGGATCGCCGCCGATCACCCGCCGCTCGCCCGTCGTTTTCGCCGCCGATCGCCATGCCTCGCAAGCGTGATCCTACCGCTGTCGATACGCCGCCTTGCAGTTCAGCTTCACGTAGGCGAACAGCTTGCGCGCGCCCTCCGCGACGGCCGGGTCGGGATCGTCCTGCAGGGCGATCAGGTCGGGCGTGCGGGTTGGGCAGAGGTCGCGCAGCCAGAGCCACTGGCGCGCGGATGGGTCGGCGTAGGCGGGCACGATGGGGCGGAGGGAGGCGGCGGAGGCGTTGCGGAGGAGGGTCTCCCAGATCAGGCGGCCGGCGGGGTCGGGCTCGTCGAGGTGGCGGCCGAGGGCGTCGATGAGGGCGGGTTCGAGGAGTACGGGTGCGGCGGCCTGGAACGTCGCGGCGGCGGCGGCCAGACGGGTCGCGGGGTCGCCGTGGTCGAGGGCGTCGGCGGCGATCGGCTGGAAGGCGCGCGGCAGGCGCGGCGCCGCTTCGAGCGCAGCGGCGCGCAGGGCGGGTGTGGCCAGGGCGTGGCCGCGGAGGGTCGCGGCAGGGTCGGCGGTCAGCCACCACAGGGCGGGGGCGACGGGGCCGCCGGCGGCGTCGGCGCTGTGCGTGAGGCCGGCGAGGATGCGCTCGGCGAGCGAGGACTTGGCAGCGAGCGACAGGTAGGGCTGGCCGGTCGCGCGGGCGCGTTCGGCCAGGGCGCGGGCGGCGGCAGCGTTGGGTGCGGCGGTGTCGAGGAGCGCTTCGCGCTCGGCGGGTGACGTGTAGCGGTGCGCCTCGAGGACGAGGGCGCGGTCGAGGGCGGCGGGGTCGACGGCGGCGCGGGCGGCGAGGTCGGTCCAGGCGGCGGCGCGCCACCGCGGGCCGGCGAAGGTGAGCGACAAGCCGACGGTCATGAGGGACAACGTGCCGATCGCCCAGCGGCCGGTCGGGCGGCGGCCGTACACGAGCGCGGCGACGACAGGGATCGGGCCGAGGGCGAGCATCGCCCAGCCGAGACCGCGGACGAGGCCGGTCAGCGCGAGCGGTGCGCGAAGGCCCATCAGGCCGAGCCAGAGGCTGAGCTCGGCGCCGAGCAGGAAGGACGGTGCGGTGGCGGCCAGGGCCAGGATCTGCCAGCCGACGCTCCCGAGCTCCTGCCACGTCTCGCGCCGGCGGGGACATGCGGCCAGATACGTCGCCAAGCCGAGGAGGAAGCCGAAGAGCCAGGTGAGCGGCTCGAGTTGGAGCCAGAGGACAAGGGATGGGGTGGACATTCGGGGGCCTTGTGGTGATCGATGCCGGTTATCGGCGACGGCTGGGGCGGCGCGCGCAGACAGCGCCTGCGTCGAACGCACGGGCGTGACGATCCGTGACCGCTCGCATCGGATCGCACCCAACCAAGCGCATGTACGGCGCTACGGCGCCATTCGGTTCAGCAGCTGGGCTGCCGCCGCCAGATCGGTGAGCGTGTTGACGTTGTGGAACGATCGGCCGTCCGGGTCGGCGGCGCGCCAGCGGTCCGGGGGGACGATGACGGATGGGACGGTCGAGGCGACCATGGTGGCCGGCGCCGGCCCGTTGGACAGCAGCCGCTCGATGGCCGGGACGCAGCCGCGGCGGTAGGCGGCCAGGAGCGGCTGCAGGCCGCCGGCGCCGACGTCGGGTGTCGGGTGGCGGGCGGGCAACGGGGTCGGGCCGGCGTCCGGGAGGGCCGCCAAGGCGTCGCCGATGGCGTCGGCGAGGAGGGTAAGGAGGGGCGGCTGGACGAGCGGCAGGTCGCACGCGACGGCCAGGACGAGGTCGGTCGGGGCCGCGCTGATGCCGGCGTGAAGGCCGGACAGCGGGCAGCGCGCGGGCAGGCGATCGACGATGACCGGCACGCCGAAGCGGTCGTAGCGCGGGTCGTCGTCGTGCGTGACGATGATGCGGTGGGCGGCGATGGTGGCGAGCGCGTCGAGCACCCAGGCGATGAGCGGCCGGCCGGCAAGCTCGATGAATGCCTTGTCCATGCCCATCCGCCGGCTGCGGCCGCCGGCGAGGACGACGCCGGTGACCGGCTCGGCGCTCGTCCGGAGCGGCCGAGTGGCGACGTCGGTCGCGACCGTCGCGGACGGCGTCGCGGCGACGGGGTGGCCGAGCGGCGAAGGAGGGCGGCGGGGCATGACGCGGATGGTGCCACAGGGCGGGACCGGCGGCCACATCGAGGGCCGCGCCCCCGTCCTGCCCGTATAATCGCCCGCATGTGCGGCATATACGGCGTCGTCGTCCGACCGGGCGCGGCCATCGACCCGGCCCGTGTGGCGGCGATGGGCGCGGCGCTGGCCCACCGCGGGCCGGACGATGCGCACGTCTGGCGCGACGGCACGGCGGCGCTGGGTGCGACGCGGCTGTCGATCATCGACGTCGAGGGCGGCCGGCAGCCGGTGACGAACGAGGACGGCTCGATCGTCGCCTGCCAGAACGGCGAGCTCTACAACTACGGCGAGCTGCGGCAACGGCTCGCCGCGGCCGGCCATCGCTTCGACAACCGGGGCGACACCGATCTCCTGCCGCACCTGTACGAGGCAGACGGGCTCGACTTTCCGCGGCGGCTGCGCGGGATGTTCGCCGTGGCGCTGTGGGACGCGCCCCGCGGCCGGCTGGTGCTGGCGCGCGACCGCCTCGGCATCAAGCCGCTGCACTACGCCGAGACGGCGGACGGGCTCTGGTTTGCCAGCGAGATCAAGGCGATCCTGGCGGCGGGCGTCCATCGTGCGTTGGATGCGCAGGCGCTGCACGATTATCTCAGCCTGGACTACGTGCCCGGACCGGCGACGATGTTCGCCGGCGTGCGGAAGCTGGCGGCCGGGACGATGCTCGTCTGGGACGCGGCGGCCCCGCGCGGGCCGGCGATCGGCGTGCGGCGGTGGTGGTCGCTGCCCGCACAACACGGGGCATCGGCGGCCGGTCAGGCGGCGGGCGGCGACGGCGCGCCGCCGCTGCCGCGCAGCGAGGCCGGCCTCGTCGCGCTCGTCCGCACGGCGCTCGAGGATGCCGTGGCGGCCCATTTGGTCAGCGACGTGCCGGTCGGTGCGTTCCTGTCGGGCGGGATCGACTCGAGCGTCGTCGTCGCGCTCATGCAGCGGATGGCCGGCGGGCGGGTCGAGACGTTCAGCGTCGGCTTCGACGACCGCTCGTACGACGAGCTGCCGTTTGCCAAGCGCGTGGCGGCCCACTGCGGCACGGTGCACCACGAGGCCGTCGTCCGGCCGGCCGCCGCCGACCTCGTCCACGACCTCGTCGACGCCTTCGACGAGCCGTTCGCCGACTCGTCGGCCATCGGCTCGTGGATCGTGGCGCGCGAGGCGGCCGGGCACACCAAGGTCGTGCTCTCGGGCGACGGGGGGGACGAGGTCTTCGGCGGCTACGTGATCTACCAGGCCGACCGGCTGGCGGCGATCGGACGGCGGCTGCCGTCGTTCCTCACGCAGCGCCTGCTGCCGGCGATCGCCCGCGCGGTGCCGGCCTCCGATCGCAAGATGGCGCTTGACCTGCGCCTGCAGCGCTTCGCCCGCGGCGTCGCGCTCGATCCGCTGGCGGCGCACCTGGCGTGGCGGGAGATCTTCACCGAGGAGGCGAAGGCGACACTCTACGCCGCCCCTTCCGGCATCGGCGTCGCATCCCACGCCGACGCCGACCGCCCATCGAACCGGGGCATCGATCCCGCATCCAACGCCCGTGTAGGGGCACGGCATGCCGTGCCCTCACTCGCCAACCGCCCAACCCTCGACCTGCTGCGAGCCGCCCACGACGCCTACCCCCACGCCGACCCGATCAACCGCTTGATGGCCGTCGACGCCTCGATCAGCCTCGTCGACGACATGCTCACGAAGGTGGACCGCACGAGCATGGCGCACGGCCTTGAGGTGCGCGTCCCGCTCCTCGACCACCCGCTCGTCGAGCTGCTCGCGCGCGTCCCCGACGTCTACAAGGTCCGTCCGATCCACCGCGGCATGGCGCTCAAGCCGTTGCTCCGGCGCGTGGCCGCGGATCTGCTGCCGCGCGACATCGTCCACCGGCCGAAGGCGGGCTTCCACGTTCCGATCCCGGCGTGGCTGAAGGGCGAGCTGCGGCCGCTCCTGACCGACGTGCTGGCGCCCGAGCGCGTGCGGCGGCAGGGTGTGTTCGATCCGGCGGCCGTCGACGCGCTCGTCCGCGCCCACCTGGAGGGTCGGCGGAACCTCAGCCGCGAGTTGTGGGGGCTGATGATGTTCGGGCTGTGGTTCGATCGGCACCTTGGGTGACGGCCGTTGCCCGCTGCAGCGCACGCTGCGCGCGCTGCCGGTCCACCAGGGCGCGTGCCGTGACCGGCGCTCGGGTCGACCTATTCGGTGTAGAGCCTGCCGGCGATGTAGCCGCCCACCAACGCGATGACGAGCGATGCGACGCCGGCCATGGCGACGAACGACCACCCGAACACGCCAAGGCCCGCCAGGCCGATTGAGAGCGGCAGGCCGGGCAGCCAGACGAGGACGCCGGCGATCAGCGCCGTGCGCACGCCGGGACCGAAGCGCGGCCGGATGGCCGCGTAGAGGAACGCGACGAGGATGCCGTAGACGATGTCCGTCAGCAGCAAGGCCGCCAGGCCGCCGAAGCCGCCTTCCGAGAACGGCGGCAGGTTGAGCCGCGTCATCGCCGCATCCCAGTACGACGACAGGAGCAAGCCGTTCGTGAGCATGTCGACGACGACCATGGCCACGCCCGACGCGGCGCTGGCGACCAGCACCTTCTTGCCGTTGATCCCAGCCATGCGACGATCCTCCTCGGGTGACGGGCGGAGCGGTCCACTCCGCCCGGTGCGCGGCGCCTATTTTCGCCCGTCGGGGAGGGCCGTCAAGCGCCCTGGCTGTCCGTGACCGGGCCGAGCCCCGCCGAACGCGTCGCCCGCAACGCCGCGTCGTCCAGCCCGACGCCCGGACCCGCATCGCCCCCTCTGTCACGCAACGTCATCGCCCTGTCCGCCGCCAGCTTCCTGCGCGACATCGCCAGCGAGATGCTCACCCACCTCGTGCCCGTCTTCCTGGCCGAGACGCTCGGCGCGCGGACCGCCGTCGTCGGCCTGATCGAGGGCCTGGCCGAGACGACCGCCAGCCTCACGAAGCTCTACAGCGGTCGCCTATCCGACCGCTGGGGCCGCCGCAAGGGCCTCACGGCCTCCGGCTACGGCGTCGCCGCCGCCGCGCTGCCTGTGCTGTTCGCCGCCGCAACCTGGCCCGTCGTCCTGTTGGCCCGCCTCCTCGACCGCCTGGGCAAAGGCATCCGCACGGCGCCGCGCGATGCGCTCCTGGCCGACGCCGTGACGCCCGAGACCCGCGGCCGCGCGTTCGGCCTCCACCGCGCCGCCGACAGCGCCGGCGCGTTCGTCGGGCTGCTCGTGGCCATGGCGATCGTCTGGCGCGCCGGGATCGGGGCGTTGCCGTTGGATGAGGCGACGTTTCGGACGATCGTGGGGTGGGCGGTGGTGCCGGCGGTGTTGGCGGTCGTCGTGATCGTTGTTGGGGTGCGGGAGGGGGGGCGTAAGGCATTTGGAGACACGCGGCCTACGGCCCTCTCCCCCAGACCCCCTCCCGAACCCCACCGCACCTTCGGTGCGGCGGGGACCCCGTCGAGCCGTTTGGGGGAGGGGGAGGATGCTTGGCTCGAGGAAGGGACCGCAGAGTCGTCGATGTGGGGGAACACGGCGTTCGGGCGATTCCTGATCGTCACGGTGCTCTTCACGCTGGCGAACGCGAGCGATGCGTTCCTCGTGCTCCGCGCGCGGAGCCTCGGCGCTTCGCTGATCGAGGTGCTGGCGCTGCTTGCACTGTTCAACCTCGTGTACGCGGCGTTGTCGACGTGGGCAGGCGGACTGTCCGATCGCATTCCGCGGCGACGGTTGATCGTCGCAGGCTGGTTGATCTACGCCGGCGTCTACGTCGGCTTCGCGTTCGCCGACGCGCCGGGCTGGTTGTGGCTGCTGTACGGGGCCTACGGCATCTACTACGCCCTGACCGAGGGCGTCGCCAAGGCGATCGTCGCCGACCTTGTGCCAGCCGAACGGCGCGGTGCGGCGTACGGCGCGTACCACGCGGCCGTCGGCCTGACGGCGCTGCCGGCGAGCGTGCTGGCGGGCGTGCTGTGGCAGGGCGTCGGTGGGTGGGGCGGGTTCGGGCCGCGGGCGCCGTTCCTCGTTGGGGCGGGGATGGCGGTGGGGGCGGCGGGGTTGATGGCGGGGTGGGTCGGGCGGGCGTCGGCGGCAGATCGCGCGGACGTGCGTGGGCAAGGACCGCGAGGCGGCTGACGACCGCGCGCTACATGCCCGCGGCCCGCCGCCCCGCCGCCGCGACCGTCATTCCGACGAACCGCACGAGCCGCAGCTGCCTCCGCCACCGCCACGGTTCCGTCCCGAGCCGCCACAGCCAGATGAGCCCGATCCGCGCCACCCACCGCGGCGGCCACGGCGCGATGCCGGCGATGAAGTTGAACGTGCCGCCCACCCCCATCCCGACCGGGATCCCGAGGGCCGGCAGGTGCTTCGCGAGCCAGACTTCCTGGGCGGGCGTGCCGTAGGCGACGAGGAGAACGTCGATCGGCGCCGCCGCGGCCAGGGCGGCGCGGACCACGTCGAGATCACCGGGCCGTGGGCTGCCGGCGAACGTCCCCGCGATCCGAATCCCCGGATGATCGGCCGCGAGTCGGTCCGCTGCCGCGGCGGCGACGCCCTCGGCCGCGCCCAGCAGGAACAGGCGCCAGCCCGCATCCGCGGCGGCGGGGGCGAGGCGGACGGTCAGCGCGCTGCCGGGGACGACGGCGCGGATCGGTGTGCCGAGCATGCGCGCCGCCCACCGGATCCCGACACCGTCGGGCGTGGCGAGTGCGGCGCCGGCCAGCGCGGCGGCCAGCGATGGGTCGCGACGCGCCTGGACCACCATCTCGGGGTTCGGCGTCACCACGAGGTGCGACCGGCCGTTCGTGCGTCCGTCGGCCACCAGATCGGCGATCCGGGCGATGGCCTCGTCGAACGTCACGTCGTCGATCCAAGTGCCGAGGATGTCCGCGCGACGGTTGCGCGGCGGCGGCGCGGCGGTCGCGCCCGGCGCACCGGGCGGCTGTTCGGGTATCATCGGGCGCCATGTCCTCTCAACGGTCCTCTCAACGGTCCTCTCAACGGTCGTCTCAACAGTCCGCTCGGCTGCCCGCCGAACCGTCCGCCGAACCCCCCGCCACCGCCGCGTCCGGGCCGAGCGGTGAGCGTGTCCGGCGGCGGCGCCGGTTTGCGCTGGCCCTGTTCCTGTACGCCGTCCTCTCGATCGTCGCATTCGGGAGCGTCTACCGATACACCCAGCGTTTGGTGCAGGTGTACGGCGGCAACATCGAGAACCTCTGGCTTCAATACGGCCTGCTCTGCGCGATCTTCATCGCCTTCGCCGTCGTCGTCGACTGGGCCGTCGGACATCTGCCGCCCCGCTTTCGGATGCAGCGCGAGAACCGCTTGCGGCTGGCGCTGCTCGGCGGGCTGACGCTGGCCGCCATCGTCGCGCTCTACCAGTCGCGCTACCCCGAGGCCGAGCTTCAGCTTGGCGTCGACAAGGGGATCGTGTACTTCGTCGTCGGCGTCCTCGGCGCGTACGCCGGCGTCCTCGCGGCCACGTGGCGGACGTACGGCCTCGTCGAAGTCATCGCCCCTCCGTCCGCCGAGATCGTCCGTCTCGTCGAGGAGGCGCACGCGCACGTCGTGCCGGCGCATCGCCTCTGGGATCACGCCAAGCGCGGCATCGACGCGGCCGCGTCGCTGACGATCCTCATCGTCAGCCTGCCGATCTCGATCCCGCTCACGATGGCGCTGTGGTGGCAGGATCCCGGTCCGCTCCTCGTGGCCAAGGTGGCGGTCCGCCAAGCCGGCAAGAGCTTCAAGCAACTCAAGCTTCGCACGATGATCAAGGACGCCGAAGCCGCCACCGGTCCCGTCCCTGCCGCGCCGACGGACGCGCGCGTGACGCGGCTCGGCGGGCTGCTGCGGCGGACGCACATCGACGAGCTGCCGCAGATGATCAACATCGCCATCGGCCAGATGAGCCTCGTCGGCCCGCGGCCCGAGCGGACGGTCTTCGTCGCCCGCCACCTGACCAACGTCCCGGGCTACGCCGAGCGCCACCGCGTCCCGCCCGGCCTGGCCGGCATGGCGCAGGTGTACGGCGACTACTACAGCACGCCGCGCGAGAAGCTGCGCTACGACCGGCTCTACATCCGCAAGCGTGGTCCGGCGCTCGACGTTCATCTCTTCCTCACCGCCGTGGCGCTGGCGTTCTTCGGCGTCCGGCCCGGCGTGCGCCATCGGCGGAGGGAGCGGCAGCGGATGCGACAGCAGGATCGGCGGTACGGGCGGGCGTACGAGGCGCTGCGGGGGGAGCGGGTCGGGGATCGTCGGTAACGACGCCTCGCCGAACCCCCGCCCAACGGCTCACCACCGATGCCAGGCCGGATGCCCCTCCCGCACCGCCACGAACACCCCGTCGCACGTCGCGCACAGCTCGCCGGCGGCGTCGAACAGCTCGCCGTGGACGTTCGCGCGGCGGTCGCTGGCGTCCGTCACCCGCGCGACCAGGTGCACCGGTCCACCGGACGGCGTCGGGCGCAGCAGCTTGATGTGGTACTCGGCGGTGACGGTGCACGGGGGCTCGGGTGTGCCGGTGCGGAGCATCAAGTGGTGGGCGGCCGTCCAGTTGCAGTGACAGTCCAGCAGCGAGCCGATGATCCCGCCGTTCAACATCCCCTCGAACGCCTCGTGCTCCTTCGCGCCCTGCCAGTCGGCGACGACGGCGTCGCCCGCGACGCGGCTCTTGATCTGCAGGCCCTTCGTGTTCGCGGGGCCGCAGCCGAAACAGATGCTGTCGGGGGCGTAGCGGTCCTGGAGGGCGATCGCTGCATCGTCCATCGACGAAGGTGCGGTCATGTGGTGTCTCCTTGCCGCTTGCGCGGGCGTCGTGGGTTCGGTTGGGCACGCGGCGCGGGCGTTCGGGCGGGCGGGGCGGGCACGGTCGCAGCGGACATCGTCGTGTCGGAGGCGACTTGGGCCAGGTGCCCCGTCAACAGGTCGCGCGCCACGGCCAGGAAATCGTACTGCGTGATCATCCCGACCAGCTGGCCGTCCTTGACGACGGGCAGCGCGCCGACGCCCCGATCGTGCATCAGCCGGATCGCATCCAACGTCGACGTTTCCGGCCCGCACGTCACGAGGTCGCGGCGCATGATATCCCGCACCGCCGGCGGCGCCGATTCGCTGCCGAGCCGGGCACGGGCAACGAGGTCGACGAGGGCACGGTAGCTGACCATGCCGATCAGGCGATGGTCGTTGTCCTCCACGGGCACGTGGCGGACGTGCTGCCAGACCATCAGGTTGGCGACGAGGTCGACGCTCTCGTCCTCGTGGACGGTGAACAGGTCGGTCGTCATGTACTGCTCGACGCGCAGGAAGTTGAACTGCCAGCCGCCGCTCTCGTCCAGCGCGGCCGGCGGCCACTCGGCCACGGGCGTCCCCTCCTCCTGGCGTTGCGCCATCGCGCCGACGAGCGCGTTCAGCCGCTCGCCCGGCGTGCCGCGCCCGGATGCGTCCAGGCCGGCCAGCGAGCGCAGCTGCCAGCGCGCGCCGTTCTGGCCGGACGTCGCCCGGCGGTGGATGATCCCGAGAAGGCGGTCGATGTCGGGCGCGTCGATCCCCGCCGCGCGCAGGCCCGACGCGGCGAGCGGCACGAGGCGGTCGGCGACGAGCTCCGCCGCCGGCACCGTCTCGCCGTCGAGCCACTGCAGCTGCGCGTTCAGGCCGTGCTGAGCGGCTTGGAAGAAGTTCGCCTTGGCGTCGGCGAACGCGATGTGGCGGCGCACGTCGTCGCAGTCGGCCGTGATCGCCGTCACGAGCCCAAGCCAGAACGCGGCGTTGGCGATCTCATCGACGACGGTCGGGCCCGACGGCAGGACGCGGTTCTCGATCCGCAGGTGCGGCTTGCCGTCCGTCACGCCGTAGCACGCACGGTTCCAGCGATACACCGTGCTGTTGTGGAGCGAGAGCGCCCGCAATCGCGGTACCCGCCCGGCGGCGAGCTCGGCGAACGGGTCCTCGTCGTGCAGCTCGCCGAGGAGGGCCCGGAAGCGCACGACGTCCTCGCGGTAGAGCTCGAGGACGCTCCGGTCCACCCAACGGTTGCCGAACGTGACGCGCGGGCTCCGCTCGCGCAGGTGGTCGGCCGAGCTGCGGGTGTCGATCGACTGCTGGAAGAGGGCGATGCGCGTCTCGTGCCACAGTCGGCGGCCGAAGAGCAGCGGCGCGTTCGCGCCGGCGGCGAGGACCGGCGCCGCGACGAGCTGGGCGACGTTGTAGGCGTTCGCGAAGCCCTCGGGGTCGACCTGGAAGTGGACCTGGAAGCTGGCGTTGCACGCCTCGAGCATGAAGCTGTCGTGCGTGACGATCAGCTCGTCGATCCCCTTGATGTGGAAGTCGAAGTGGCCGCCGCGCAGGCGGTGGAGCGCCTCGCCCAGCAGCGCGTAACGGCGCACCGGCGTCATCGCCTCCGGCCCAACGTCGCTCTTGCGCATCGTCGGCAGGCTGCCGACGAGGATCGGCCGCACGCCGAGGTCCGCGCACGCCGCGCGCAGCTGGGCGATGAGGTCGCCGAGCTGGCGCTCGAGCTGCGCGAGGGCGTCGCCCGTGAAGACCTGCGGATCGAGGTTCAGCTCGACGTTGAACAGCCCGAGCTCGGTTGTGAAGTGCACGTCATCGACGCGCGCCAGCACGTCGAGGCCCGCCAGCGCCGGACGCCACGCCGCATCGACGAGAAAGACCTCCTGCTCGGCGCCGATCCGCCGCACGCCGGTCTCGATCTGGCCGCCGTCGATCATCGCCTCGAGCGCGCGAAGGTCCGCCAGCAGGCGGCGCGTGAAGCGGCGGAGGTTGTCGCCGTCGAGCGCGTCGCTGACGTCGTGGGTGCCCATCGTGCTCCTCGAAGGGTCGCGGCGGGGCCGGTAGGATAGCGCGGCTCGGTGGATTGGGCGATGGATCGCGTGGGCGGGCGCCCGCGCCATGCGCGGCCGGATCCGCATGGCGGACGACATCGTCCGATGTCAATCGTTGCGATGTCCTGACCGGCGATGACCGCCCTGCTTCCGCCGCGCCTTGTCCCGCCGCCCCCATCGAGCTGGCTGCCGGCCGGCGGTGGCACGGCTCATCGCCGAAGGGCGCACCTACCGTCAGATCGCCGACGAGCTGTCCGTGGTCGTGAAGACGGTGGAAGAGCACGTGGGCGGTGCGATCGGCCCGATGGTGTGGGGATGATCATCCCCCGACCCGGTCGCGCGTCCGCCCGCGCCGTGCCCGCTTCTCGAGAAACTCGATGATCGCCCCGGCCACGTCGACACCGCTGGCGGCCTCGATGCCCTCGAGGCCGGGCGATGAGTTCACCTCGATGACGAGCGGACCGTGGTTGCTGCGCAGGAGGTCGACGCCGGCGACGTTCAGGCCGAGCGTCTTGCAGGCACGCACGGCGGTCGTGCGCTCGACGGGGCGCAGGCGGATCTGGCTGGCCGACCCGCCGCGGTGGAGGTTGCTGCGGAACTCGCCCTCGGGCGCCTGGCGCCGCATCGCCGCCACGACGCGCCCGCCGACGACGAACGCCCGGATGTCGGCACCGCCGGCCTCGGCGATGAACTCCTGGAGCAGAATGTTCGCGTCCAGCTGCCGGAACGCGGCGATGACCGACTCGGCCGCGTTGCGCGTTTCGGCCAGCACGACGCCCATCCCTTGCGTGCCCTCGAGCAGCTTGATGACGAACGGCGGCTTGCCGACGCTGTCGATGAGGCCCTCGATGTCCTTCGTGGCGTGGGCGAAGCCCGTGACGGGCATCCCGATTCCCTCGCGGCTCAGGAGCTGCAGGCTGCGCAGCTTGTCCCGTGAGCGCGAGATGGCCTGGGACTCGTTGGCCGCGAACACGCCCATCATCTCGAACTGGCGGACGACGGCCGTGCCGTAGAACGTGTACGTGGCGCCGATGCGAGGGATGATCGCGTCGAAGTCCAGGTTCTTGCCGCCGAGGATGACGGAAGGCTTCTGTGACGTGATGTTCATGTAGCAGCGCAGGTAGTCGACGATCTGCACCTCGTGACCGCGCGCTTCCGCCGCCTCCCTCAGCCGCGTCGTCGAGTAAAGCGCCGCGCGGCGGGACAGGATGCCGATCTTCATGGGCGACTCTCCGAGGCAGGGGCGGGCGTACGGTCCGGAGCGGGGGTGGATACGGTTACGGACTCGGCGCGGTCATGGTCGCCGTCGACGTCGCCCGTGCCGGCGAGCGCCGGATCGCGCGCGCTCTGGACGAACGACCGGCCGCTGTTCACGAGGAACCGCCGGCGGAGGGCCTGGCGGCCGAGGAGCATCCGGAAGCCCATGAGGTCGCGGCGCACCAGCGTCAGGTCGATCGAGTAGCGGTGGGATCCGATGAGAAACGTCGTGTGGATCACCGGCCGGAACGTCTTCTTGCCGCTGGATGACCGAACCCACTTCATGCCGAGCAGCGGCGCCTCGCATGTCACGGTCGTCGTGTCGTCGTCGATGATCGGATGGACCTGGAACCGTACCCAGTGCGCACCGTCGCGCTTGAAGCGCGCCACGTTCCAGGCATGCAGCGCCGACGAGCGAGCGCCCGTGTCCACCTTGACCTTCACGGCGGCGATGCCGAGCTCGGGCAGCGTCACCCATTCCCGCCAGCCGATCGTCTCGAGGGGGCGCCGCGCACGCTTTGCCAACCGCACCTCCGCCCCTTCGTCGATTACATCCCGCGCCCGTGTTCGCCCCCCCCCCCCCCCCCCCCCCCCCCCCCCCCCCCCGGGGGGCTGAGGAAGGGATGACGTAGATCACGATGGCGATGTAGACCAGGTAGAGGATGATCCATAGCCCGCCGATCGACATGAGTCCCATCGTGGAGTCCAAAGTCGTGTGCTTCCTCAATGTGCGAATCGTTCGGGCGACGCAGCCGCGCGATGATGCCAGAGCGGGCGGGCAAGAGCAACAGCCGGACCGGCCGCTCCGTGCCCGCCGCGTCGATCAGCCCTCCATCTCCGCCCCGAGCGCCAGATCCGCGACCGCCTCGGGATCCAGCGCCGCCCCCGCCGCCCAAGCCGCAGCGTACGCCGCATCACCCAGCGCGGCGCGCGCCGAGGCGACGTAGCCTTCGTGCTGCGGCGCCTCCCGCGGCGACAGCGGCGCGCCCACGCGTTCGCGGAGCGCGGCCGCGGCGCCGAGGAGTTGGGCCGCCGTGCGTGCGTCGGCGGCCGCCAACATCAGACGGGCGGTCAGCACCAGCACGCGCGACAGACCCTTCTGATCGCCCGCGCTCAGGCGCAGGCGGGCGGCGCCTGCTAGCGCGCGCCCGGCATCGTCCAGGCGGTGCTGCGCGATCGCGACCTCGCCGCGCGCCTGGCGGAGCGTGCCGAGCGTCCAGACGTCCTCCACGGCTTCCGCCAGCGGCTGGGCCTCGTCGAGCCATCGCTCGGCGCCGGTCAGGTCGCCGGAGAGGACGCACAGCCCCGCCAAATTGACCATCGTCGCGGCCATGCCCTCCCGGTCGTCGAGCCGGCGTTGGAGGGCCAGCGCGCCGGTGAAGTGCGTGCGCGCCACCTCGAGATCGGCCCGTTCGGCGCTGAGCACACCCAGGCCGTGCAGCACGCCGGCTTCGGCCTGGGCATCCCCCAAGCGGCGAGCGACGGCGAGGTTGGCTTCGCCGAGCGCCGCCGCGGTGTCGAGATCGCCCTCGTCGACGGCCACGACGCCGAGATTGTGGGTGACGCGCAACACGAGCGCGTCGTCGCCGAGCGACGAGGCCAGGGCGCGCGCCTCGCCGAGGGCTGTCCGGGCGGCGGCAAAGTCGCCCTGCAGCCAGGACAGAACGCCGAGCCCGTTGGACGCCCGCGCCCGGGCATCGCCGGCGGCGCCCGCGCCTGGGGCGGTCAGCGTCCGGCTTAGGTAGGCGCGGCCCTCCTGCAGGTGTCCGCGCAGGTACCAGTAGCGCCACAGATCCGCCGAGAGCGCAAGGGCCGCAGCGTCGTCGCCGCGCTGCAGCAGACGGTCGAGCGCGGCGCGCAGGTTCGCGTGCTCCGCGGACAGCCGCTCGAGCCAGGCCAACTGCTGACCGCCGATGATGTTCCGCCGGCCCTCCTCGGCCAATGCGGCCATGGCCGCCGCATGCCGGGCTTCCGTCGCGTCGGCCTCGCCGGCAGCCGCCAAGTGCTCGGCGGCGTACTCGGTCACGACGTGGAACATCGTGAAGCGCGCGACGTCGCCGGCGGGCACGGGCTGGATCAGGCTGTGGTCGGCCAGTGCGGCCAGCGCATCCAAGACGTCGATCGGCGCGGCGGTGCCCGCGCCATTGTCGACGCCATTGTCGACGCCCGGGTCGACGCCGGTCGCGCAGACGGTGTCGGCCAGCTCGAGCGTCCAGCCGCCGCGGAACACTGCCAGGCGCCGGAAGAGCGCCTGCTGAGCGCCCGTGAGGAGGGCGTGGCTCCAGTCGAGCGTCGCGGCCAGCGTCTGCTGGCGCGCCGGCAGGTCGCGCAGCCCGCCGCCGAGCTGCGCCAGCCGGCCCTCGAGGCGCGCCAGGAGCGCCGCCGGCGGCAGTAGGCGCACGCGGGCCGCCGCGAGTTCGATCGCCAGCGGCAGCCCGTCGAGCCGCCGGCAGATCGCGGCGACGGCGGATGCGTTTTCGGGCGTGAGCGTGAAATCGGCGGACATCGCCTGGGCGCGGTCCACGAAGAGCATCACCGCCGGGCTGCGCGCGATCGCCGCGGCGCCGAAGTCGTCGACGGCGTCGAATGGGCGACCCGCATGGCTGTCCGCGCCAGCGACGTCGTGGCCTTCGCTTTCGTCCTCCTCGTTCGCCCCATCCGCTCCATCCGCTCCGGGCAGGCCGAGTGGCCCGACGGCGTACTCGTGCTCGCCGCGGACGCGCAGCGGGGCGCGGCTCGTGACAAGGAGCGTGAGGTGGGCACATGCTTCGAGGAGGGCCGCGAGGGCCGGGCCGACGGCCAGCACTTGTTCCACGTTGTCGAGGACGGCAAGCATGTGCCGCGTCGCCAGCCGTGCCGCCAGCGTCGCCGCCAGCGGCGCGCTGCCGCCCTCGGACACGCCCACGGCGGCGGCCAGCGCGGGAAGGACGAGCGTCGGATCGTGGACGGCGGCCAGCGGCACGAAGAATGCGCCGTCCGGGAAGCCGTCGAGCGCGTCGGCGGCCAGCTGGAGCGCCAGGCGCGACTTGCCGATGCCGCCCGGGCCGGTCAGCGTGACGAGGCGTACGTCGTTGCGGGCCAGCAGCGCGTTCACTGCCGCGAGATCGTCGGACCGGTCGATGAGCGGTGTCAGCGCCTGGGGCAGGTTGTTCGGGTGGGCGTCCAGCGTCTTCAGTGCCGGGAACGCGCCAGGCAGACCGTCGACGTCCGCTTGGAACACTTCCTCCGGCGCGAGGAGGTCGCGCAGCCGATGGGTGCCGAGCGAGTGCAGCGCCACCCCCGGCGGCACGTCGTCGCGCACGAGCAGCGCTGCGGCCTGGCTGAGCAGGATCTGGCCGCCGTGGCCGGCCGCCATCAGCCGCGCCAGCCGGTTCAGGCACGGCGCCACGTAGTCGCCGCGGTGCGGTGCGGCTTCGCCGGCGTGGAGGGCCATGCGAACGGACACCGGCCCGTCCGGTCCCCAGGACGCGGCACCGAGGCCGCGCTGGGCCTCGACCGCGGCGGCGAGCGCGTCGGGCGCGGCAGCGAACGCGGCTTGCATGGCGTCGCCGACGCGCTTGAACCAGACGCCGTCGTGGCGGCGGATCGCGCCCTCGAGGACGGCGTCGTGCTGCGCCAGGGCGGCCCGCATCGCGTCCGCGTCCCGCTCCCAGCGCGCCGTGCTGCCCTGGATGTCGGTGAAGAGGAACGCGACGGTGCCGGTCGGCCACGCGCTGCCGGCCGCGTATTGCCCGGCCGTCAGAGGACGAGCTCCGCCAGCAGCCCGGCCGCCAGTAGCGTGAGCCCGACGAGGACGAGGAAGGATGCCCGGTTGAAGGTGCGCAGCTTGGCCTGGGTGATGACGGCATTGGCCACGATCTGCCCGGCCAGCGCGGCGTGCAACGGGTGCGCTGTCGGATCGTACGCCGTGTCGCCGCCGTAGCGCCGGGCGACCTCGGCGGCAAGCTCCGTGGGGGTGTAGGCGGCCAGGTGCCCGGAGTACAGGAGGTTGTCGTCGGGCGCGCCCGACGGCGGGCGGGCGGGGCGAATCCTGGGCGCGCTCTGCGGTCGGAACGAAAGAACCGCCGTCGCAAGCGCGCCGAGAAAGGCGAGCTCGGATGCCCCGAAGGCGGCGACGGCCGGCAGCGGCATCCCATCGGCGCCGCGAAGGAGCCCGATCATGGCGCCGCTGGCGGTGCCGGTGAGGGCGCTGATCGCCAAGTTCTTGGCCTCGGCGAACTTGAGCCAGCTGTCGACGCGGTCGAGGATGTCGGCCAGCAGCTCGCCCGTCGGCACGGCATCGGCGGGGGGCGCACCCTTGGTCATGCGGCCGGCGGCCAGAACCGCGTGAGGAGGTCGTCCGCCAGGGGCACCATGAGGACCGTGATGGACAGGACCGTCGGGGCGATGGCCGGATCGAGGCCGGCGAGGTCGGTGCCGGCGGCCGTCACGCTGGACGCCCAGCCGGCGAAGGCGAGGCCCGTCAGGACGTAGTAGTACCACGGACCGGTCTTGCCCTGCTCGCGCATCCGCGTCGCAAGCGTGTAGCCCAGCGTCGCCGCCAGGCCGATGCCGAACACCGTCCAGTGCCAGCGCTCGGCGTTGGCGGGCAGGTTGGCGTACGTGGGCACGAAGAACGCCAGCACCTCGGCCGGGACGTACTTCGTCAGCTTGCTCAGGTAGGCGTCGTTGTCGCCGCCGTCCACATCGGCCGTCCGGACGTGGGCCGGGTCGCTGGCGTAGACGATCGCTCGGGGCATAGGGGAGCCTCCAGGATGGGCGTCGGTTGTGGGGGGCGAGTGTAGGCCCGCGGGCGGGCCATCGCAACCCGGGTTGGAACCGATCTGTCGCCCGCCCGTGTCGCAACGAGCGGCCCCCGCTCGACGACCCGCGCACACCGAGGAACGCCGCCGATGACTGCCGCCCGACCCCGTTTGATCGCGCGCCACGCACCCCTGGCCGTCGTCGTCGCGCTCTACCTCTGCCTCGCCGCCGCGTACGCCTGGCGCGTGCCGATCCTCGAGGGCGCCGACGAGCACGGGCACGCATCGTACATCGACTTCGTGGCGGCCCGGCACGCGCTGCCGCCGATCGGGACGGTCTGGGAATCCGTCCAACCGCCGCTGTACTACGTCATCGCCGCCGCGATGAACGGCGCGGCCGGCGGCCGGTCGTTGGTGCCGCGGACGCTGCGGTTGAACGACGGGTTCCGGTTCGACGACCCGTCGTCCGCCGACGCATACGATCCGCGCAGCTACGACCCTGCGGATGCCCGCCCCGCCCGCCGCCTGCGCCTCCTCTCCACGCTCTTCGGCGCCGCGACCCTCGTGCTGATCTACGCCGCCGCCCTCGCCGCCGGCCGCGGCCGCCGCTCGATCGCCCTGGCCGCCGCGGCGCTGCCGGCGCTCACGCCGATGTTCGCCCACCACAACGCCGTCCTCACGAACGACGCCCTCGCGACGACGTGGTGCGCGCTCCTGACCTGGCAGCTCGTGCGATCGATCACCGGCGACCGCCTGGCGGGCGATCGGACGGCCCGTGACGGCCCATTGGGCGGCCGCCCGACCAGCGATCGCCCGTCGATGACGCCTGCCATGCGCATGGGCATCGTCGCCGGTGTCGGGATGTGGACGAAATACACGATGGCCCCGGTCGCGGCCGCGGCCGGACTCGTCCTGATCCTGCTGCCGGGCACACGCCGCGTGCGGCTGTCGCGCACGCTGCACTTCACCCTGGCCGCCCTGGCGGTTTCAGGTCCGTGGCTGGCGTGGAACACGTGGCGCTACGGCGATCCGCTGGCCGGCGCCGCGATGCGGCGAGCGCACGCCGTGCTTGCCGTCGACGCGTCGCCGCTGGCGCTGACCGCCGACCCGGCATTTCTGTGGGGGGTCTTCATCTCGTACTGGGGCAAGATCGGCTCGATGACGGTGCCGCTGCACGTCGATGCGTACGCCTTCTTCGGCTTGTTGACCGTGCTCGGCGTCCTCGGACTGCCGCCGGCGATTCGCCGTCGCACCGTTGACCGCGGCAGCGCCGCCGCGCTCGGCCTGATCGTGGGCGTGACGTGGTGCGCGTTCCTGGCGCACAACGCGCGGTTGTCCGCGGCCCAGGGGCGCCTGCTGTTCCCGGCGCTGCCGGCGATCTCGACGCTGCTGGCGGCGGGCTGGGCGGGTGTGCAGGATGCTGTGGTTGCGGCGTGGGCAACGGGGTCCAACCGGATGGCAGCCCGCGCCCCGATCGCTCGGCATCTCTCCCTCCGGGCTCTCCGGGTTCTCCAGGCCCCGATCGCCCGCCGGTTCTGTCGCGCCCTGCCCGTCGCCGCGCTGGTCGCCGGCCTCATGGCGATCAACCTCCAGACACTGGCCGGTCCGGTGCAGTTCGCCTTTCACGACGCACCGGCCGCGCGCGGTCGCCCGGCGGTGGCAGGCACGGTGGACGAGCGCCCGCGTTCGACCGGCGACGACCGCTCGGCGCTGGCCGCAAGCGCCCGTGACGTCGCCTCGGCGGGCATCCGCGCCAAGGCGCGGCCGGCGCCGCGGCCGCAACGGCGGCCCCGCGCCGAAAACCCGCCAGCGCGCGGTCCGACCGTTCGCCCGGCGCCGCTCGATCCGTCCGAACCGGCGGTCGCGCAGGCCGCCGCGGCCGCGGGACCGCCGGGCGGCGGGGCGCCGCGCCGCGACGGCCACCGCACCGGCAACCGACGGCCCAAGCCGACCCCGCCGAGCGGTGTCGGGCCGGGCGGCGAGGGCTCGGTCGACGACCGGGCCGTTCCGCCCCGGCGTCACGAGCCGAACGGCGACGGCCCGTTCCCCGAGACGACCGCGGAGGCGTTCCGGAGCGAGGGCCCGGCGTCGGCGATCAGCCCCGCCGTGCCAACGCCCGAGCCGCCCCCGCCAGCAGCACCGCCCACATGACGGCCGCCAGCGCGAGGCCGAGGCGCCAGCCGCGCGGCCGGTAGCGCAGCTCGAGGACGTGCGCACCGGCGTCGACGGCGACGGCGCGGAAGAGGAAGTCGGCGCGCAGCATCGGCGCCGGTGCGCCGTCGATTGTGGCCCGCCAGTCCGGGTGCCAGACGTCGGTTAGAACGACGAAGGTCGGCCGGCGGACGTCGACGCGGAGGGTGATCCGGTCGGGGCCGTATGCGTCGACGACGACCGGGCTTGCGGCGGCAGCGGGGGGATCGGTGGGATCGTCGGGGCGTTCGTCGGCCTGCGCCGTCGCATCCGCTTCGACGTCGGCCGCGACGAAGACGACGGACGTGCGTGGATCGTGCGCCGGATCCCGCAGGCGGTCGAATGCCGCGAGGTCGTCGCGTGCGACGTGGGTGTGGGTGACGAGGCGGATGCGGGGCAGCGCGCCGTCATTGCGCCAGATGTCGACGGCGGCGTCGCCGGTGAAGGCCTTGGTCCACCGGCCGGCGTCGCTCGGGGCCGCGCCCTTGTCCGTCAGGCACCAGCCGACGCCGAACAGGTTGTAGAGCGGCGACCCGCGGTGCTGCAGGCCGTCCATCGCGAAGCTGTACGTCCCGAGCCGGGACGGGTTGTAGACGCCGCCGAGGCTGTAGAGGCCCCAGAGCTGGGCCGAGCCGGGCTGCCACGCGCCGGAGGCTTCGTCGATTCGCGGCGGGAGGTCGGCGGCGCCGGGCGCGAACGTCGCGCCGTTGGCGGCCAGCCAGTCCTTGGCGGTCGTGCGCCAGTAGCCGGCGGTCGGGTCGTTGCGGTCGATCTCGACTCGGGCGCCGAGGGCGACGAGGTCGATGGCGGCAACGAGGACGAGGAGCGGACCGGTTGCCGCGGCCAAGCAGCGCCATCGTGCGGATGGACCGGTCGACGACCGGGACGTCGCGGTGCGGGCGACGCGGGCGATGACGGCCGCCGCGCCGGCCGCTGCCAGCCACGCCAGCGCGAAGTCGACGAGCACGAGGTAGCGCGCCGGCGCGCGGAACGGCAGGTGGAGCGGGGCGATCAGCCAGCGGTGCACCGGCGTCGCGGGGCCGAGGGCGACGAGGAGGGCGACGATCGCCAGGGCGGCGAAGAATGGGACGTCCCCGATTCCGTGGGGACGGGTCCCGGTGCCCGCCTTCCGCCTCGCCATGCGACGCCGGCCACCCCACATCGCAACGATCGCCAGAGCGAGGGGCACGACACCGACGTAGCCCACCTCGACGCGGTCCCAATCGCCGTGGAAGCCTGCCGCGCCCCGCCCCCACCACCACGGCGCGACGAGCCCGACGAGCGCGCGCGGCGGCAGGCTGTACTGGACCGACGTGGCGGTTTCGTACGTCGCGCGGACCGTCGCCGGTCGGAGCGCGAGCGTGGGCAACAGGGCGGGGGCGGCGAGGGCGAAGGCGGTGGCGCCGACGATGGCCAGGGCGGCGAGGGGCCACCAGCGGCGGTCGGTGGCGGCGCGCCAGAGGGCGTAGAGGGCGACGGCGAGGGCGCAGAGGAATGTGGCCTGGGCGTGGCCGGCGAGGGCGCTGAGGGCGAGGGACAGGGCGGCGAGTGCGAGCCAGCCAGGCGAGCGATTCATCGACCCGATACGGGAGACATGCGCCGGGCCGTGGGCAGGGGCGGGTCTCAGGCCCGCCCCTGCGCGGACCGCAATCGGAGGTTCGCACGCGCGGTGGAGGCCGAGGAGGGCGAGGGGGAGCCAGCTGGCGGCGGCGTTGAAGTTCAGGTTGCCGATGTGGGTGAGGAAAACGTCGTTCAGCATCCAGGCGACGGCACCGACGAGGGCCGGCGTTGGCGCGAAGCCCGCCGTTGAGCCTGGGTCGGTTGCGTCGCGGCGTCGCCAAAGCCGCAGGCATGCGTACATCGCGACGCCGGTGAAGAGCATGTGGCCAATGACGAGCCATTGCAGATCGCGGTAGCTGAAGGCCGGTTTGAGGACGTAGAGCAGCCAGAGCGGCGGGTAGAGGAGGCCGGACTGGTTGTCGGCCAGCAGCGGTGCGCCGGCGTACTGGTGGGGGTTCCACAGCGGCAGGTCGCCGGCGGCGATGCGGCCCGCGGCGAAGCGGTACATCGGCCAGAGGAACGAGGCGAGGTCGCCGCCGCCTTGGGGGAGCCAGTAGCGGGCGGAGAGGACGGGGGCGAAGAAGGCGGCGACGATGACGGCCAGCGCGGCCAGGGAGCGGGCGTCGGACCCCAGCGCGGTACGTAGCATGCCGTCGGGCGAGCTCGTTGGGCGTCGCGCGGTCATGGGTCGCTGCGCACGTCGATGGTCAGCGCGTGGACCGAATCGTCCGTCCAGCGCCGGCCGGCGGCATCGATCGCGGCGAGCCGTGGCGCGTCGTCTGCCGGCTTGTAGAGGCCGAGGCGCAGGGCGAAGCGATCCCCCGGCCGTGCCCCGTCGGGCAGCCGGAACGCGACGAAGGAGTCGACGTCTTCGCCGGCGCGCCAGTACGACGTCGGGTAGCGCGCACCGGCGGACGGCGCGCTGTCGAACGGCGACACAAGGGCACCGTCGGCGTCCACGAGATGAACGAAGAGGGACAGATCCTCTGTCGGCGGCTCGATGACGTGCCACCGGATGGCCACGCGATGCGCGGCGTCGCTGCCCGGCGGAACGACGACACTGCGCATGCGGATCCCGCCACCGGCCGCAAACAGGCCGCCCTCCGCGTCCGCATCGCCGCCGGTTCGTCCATCGACCCGCAGTTCGATCCGGTCGTCGAATACGGCCAGCGGTGCGCTGGCGTCGGGCCGGCGTGCGCCGCCGGCCGCGACCGTGTCGAGCGCGATGTCCACGGCCGCGACGCCGTCTCCGCCGTCGGGCCGCTCCGCCGGCCAGCTGCGCCCGGCTGCGGGTTCATAGACGCTGGCCACCAGCCGGGCGAGCACGGACTGCGGACCGACGACGCCGGGCAACGCCGTGGCCGCCGGCGGCACCGGCAGCGTCCTCTTGTCGACGTACAGGGCGTCGGACGGCGGCAGCAAGGCGAACGGCGCGTTCCCGCGGCCCGGGTAGCTCAGGCTGGCGTCGCTGGCCACGGTGCGCCACGCGCCCGGATCGTCGCTCGCAGCGACCTCCTGATCGAACCGCAGCGCGACGAACCCGTCGCGCTCCACCGCCCGCCGCACGCGCCAGTAGAGCGTCACCTCGACCGCCGCCCCGGTCGCCGCCCGTCGCGGCGTGCGCATCGCCACGAGCTCGACCGCTTCGTCGAACACGACGCCGATCGGCACCGCGTCGGCCGGCAGCGCGCTCGCCGCGATCGTCGCCGGTCGGGCGTAGGCCGGGCGGATGACGCCGACGAGGGCACCGACGGCCAGCGCCGCCATCGTGCCGGAGACGGCCAGCGCGAGGGTGCGGTCGCCCACGCGCCGTGCCGGCAGGAGGGCGCGCCAGCCGAGGACGAGAAGGACGGCGGGGGCGGCGATGGCGGGGAAGAGCAGGCGTCCGTGGGCGCCCTTGGCGATCAGCATCCAGCGCAGGAGGCTGGCAAACGTGACGAGCCACCACAGGGCCAGCAGCACCACGGCGTGCCGGTCCGTCGGCAGAACGCGCGCGTATGGCTGGGGCGCCCTGCGCCGACGCCGCTCGTCGCCCCACGCGCGCCAGCCGCCGATGGCCGCCGCGGCCGCCGCGACGCCGATGAGTACATAAACCCAAGTGGGCATGAGGATGGTGAACCAGCCGAACAGCCCCCAGCTCGACAGCCACATCCCGTTCAGTTCGCCCGGCAGCCCGCGGAGGAAGCGCGCCACGTTCAAGTCGCGGCGCAGCTCCGGCGGGAGCATGATGTTCAGGCCGGTCAGCGAGCCATAGAGGTCGATGTTCCGCACGTACCACCAGCCGGCCAGGGCGACGCAGGCGATCGCCACGCCTACGGCCGTCGCACCAAGCTGTCGCGCCTCGCCGCGCGCGCCGGCGGCGTACCGGCGCCAGGCGGTCCACAGCAGCGCGGCGACGACGAACGCGGCCAGCGCCAGCCCGGTGAGCTTGGCCAGCGGCGCCAGGCCGACGACCAAGGCGAGGGCGATGGCGGCTGCATGGGCGCGGCGCGGGCCGGGGGGGGCGACGCGCGGGGGCGAAGTCGGCGGGATGGCCGGCCGGCCGTCGCCGGCGAGGACGCGCAGGAGCAGTGCGAGGGCGACCGCGGCGATGGCGTTCATCGCGTTGTCGTTCGAGACCGTCGAGGACAGGTGGATGTACTGCGGGTTGAGGGCGACGAGGGCGAGGGCGGCGACGGCGAGCCAGCGGCGGAGGGCGAACACGCGGGTGAAGATCGTCCACAGGGCGATGAGGGTCAGGAGGCCGAGGAGGGTCGAGGCGAAGCGGATGAAGTGGACAGCGCCGGCGTACCCGCGCGCTTGGTGCGTGGCACTGTCGATGAACCGATTCTCGTTGCCGACGACGGCCGGCCGACCCATCGAGTTCTGGTGGTTGTAGGTGAGCGCCTCATCGGGGTATGCGCATGGCGTGCGTGGTTCGCGGAACGTGTCGAGGTCGGGTTCAAGCCACTCGAGCCCGACGAGCGAATGCACCAGCGCGTAGTACAACGGCGGCTGGCTGCCCTCCTGTTCCCACAGCCCACGGCTCTCCGCGTCGGCCTGCTGCACGGGCAGCGTGCCGGTGCAGTACACGTGCTTGGCGTAGAAGTAGTGCGTGCTCTCGTCGGCGCCCTCGAACGGTGGGACGGCGGCGTTGTAGGCGACGGCGAGCGCGGTGAAGGTAAGCAGGAGAACGGCAGCGGCCGCCGTCGTCGCGGACGGGCGCCACCGTCGCGTCTCCGTCGGCAGTGGGGACGTCGATATCGCGCCGGACAGCGAGGCTCCGCGCCCGGTCGGCTCCGCCGTCACGCGTCCGGCGCCGGCGGCAGTCGCCGCGGGAGGATCCAGCACGACGGGTGCGCTTCCATGCCGATGTGCGGGTAGTACGTCCGCGCGCCGGGCGCGGCCAGGAGGATCAGGCTGGACGTCGGCGGGACGGCGGCGTGGGTGCGGGCGATGAGGGCGCGGCCGATGCCGCGGCCCTGGTAGGCGGCGTCGACGCCGAGGTCGGCGAGGTAGGTGCAGTACGTGAAGTCGGTGATGCTCCGCGCCACGCCGACGAGCACGCCGTCTGCGGCGCGGGCGGTGACGATGATGTCGGCGTGGGCGAGCATGCCGGCGATGATCTCGGCCGCATGGATGGGGCGGCGCGGGGCGAGGGTCGAGCGCACGAGGACGTCGACGAACTCGGCCGGCGTCAAGTCGGGCTCGATCGCGTACTGGATTTCGGCGTCGTCGATGCTCACGGTCGTCACCAGGTCTAGTCCCCGAAGGGGACTTTGTCATGAACGAGCCCACCCCTTCAGGGGCAGGCCGGTCGCCGCTCACCGCTTGCGGTCGGCACTTCAGACAGCCCGTCAGATCGGCAGCTGCGTCCCGAGCTCGATGACCTGCGCCGGCGGCAGGCCGAAGTAGAACGTGGCGCCCGATGCGTTGCGCGACAGCCAGGCGAAGACGTAGTCGCGCCACAGCGCCATGCCCGGCCGGCGGCTGGGGAGGATCTTCTCGCGGCTGAGGAAGTATGTGGCCGCGTCGGCCTCGAATGTCCAGTCGGGCGCGTCGATGGCGGCGAGCGCGGCCGGGACGTTCGGCTGCTCCATGAAGCCGTAGCTGAGCACGACGCGCCACGCGTTCTCGCGCAGGTGTTCGAGGGCGGCGCGGGCGGCGGGCTCGACCGTCGGGACGTCCTCCGTGACGACGGTGACGACGATCAGGCGCGCGTGCAGGACGTGGTTGTGGCGCACGTTTTGAATCAGTGCCGGCGGCGTGCCGTGGCGGTTGCTGTGCAGGAAGACGGCCGTGCCGGGCACGCGCGTGACCGACGTGCGTTCGGTGCGGTCGAGGAAGTCGCCGAGCGGCTTCGACGCGGCCGCCAGCCGGAACGACAGCAGGCGACGGCCGGTGTGCCATGTCGTCATGAGGCCGAAGATGACGCCCGCCATGAGGAGCGGGAACCAGCCGCCGTGGAGCACCTTGAGAACGTTCGCGCCCAGGAAGGCCAAATCGACCGTCAGGAAGAGGCCGCACAGCGCGCCGGCGCTGACCGGCGACCAGCCCCAGCGCTCGCGCAGCACGACGTAGAACAGGGCCGTCGTGATCGCCATCGTGCTCGTGACCGCGATGCCGTAGGCGGCGGCCAGGTTGCTCGAGGACCGGAAGCCGAGGACGACGGCGATGCAGGCGACCATGAGCGCCCAGTTGATCGCCGGAATGTAGATCTGGCCGCGCGCATCGGACGACGTGTGCCGGATGTCCAGGCGCGGGCTGTAACCCAGCTGGATCGCCTGCATCGTCAGGGAGAAAGCGCCCGAGATCAGCGCCTGGGAGGCGATGACGGTGGCGAATGTCGCCAGGATGACGAGCGGTGCGATGGCCCACGTGGGGGCGAGTTGGAAGAACGGGTGCTCGGCCGCCGCCGCGGGCCGCGCCACCAGGAGGGCGCTCTGGCCGGCGTAGTTCAGGAGCAGGCACGGCAGGACGAGCGCGAACCACGCCGCGCTGATCGGCCGCCGCCCGAAGTGGCCCATGTCCGCGTAGAGCGCCTCACCGCCCGTCACGACGAGGAAGACCGTGCCGAGGATGACGAAGCCGTGGTAGCCGTTGGCGATGAAGAAGCGCACGGCGTAGAGCGGGTTGATCGCCCAGAGCACGGACGGCTCGGCGACGACGTTGCGCACGCCGAGCACGGCGATGACGAAGAACCACAGGAGCATCACCGGCCCGAACACGGCCCCGACGCCGGCCGTGCCGCGGCGCTGGAACGCGAAGAGGCCGATCAGGATGCCGACCGTCAACGGCAGGAGGAAAGGCTCGATGGTCGGGGCGACGAGACGGAGCCCCTCGACGGCCGACAGGACACTGATCGCGGGGGTGATCACCCCATCGCCGTACAGGAGCGCCGCGCCGAAAAGGCCGAGGAGGATGAGCTTGGCGCGCCCGGCGTGGGCGCGGTGGCCGTGCGGGCTGATGAGCGCCGTCAGCGCCAGGATCCCGCCCTCGCCGTTGTTGTCCGAGCGGAGAATGAACAGGACGTACTTCACCGAGATGACGACGATAAGCGACCAGACGATCAGCGACAGCACCCCGACGACGTTGTCGTACGTCACCGCCACGGCGTGCGGGCCGTGAAAGCACTCGCGGATCGCGTACAGCGGGCTCGTGCCGATATCGCCGAACACGACGCCGAGGGCCGCGAGTGCGAGGGGCCAGAGCGGGCCGTGGGCGGGGGGGTGGGGGTGGGCGTCGTGGGGCGAGGCGCTCGACGCGACGGGCGCGGGGTCGACGGGAGTGGTCCCGACCGGCATGGGGTCGACGGGAGCGGGCTCGGCGCCGGCGGATTCGGCGGCGGGGGGCGAAAGGGCCATCGGCGGAACTCCGGGCATCGCGATCCGGCGCCCGACAGGACGCGGCCTGCGTGGCCGCAGGATGTTATGCACGGTGGGGGGGAAGGCAATCCGTGGTGCCGATCGGTGCGGCAAGCGGTCCCGTCAGCCCCGCCCGACGCAGTGCGTGCGCGGGACGTCGAAGCCGTTGAAGCGCGAGGCGTAGCTCGTCGTGTAGGCGCCCGCCGTTCCGATGTACACCTGGTCGCCGGCCCGGATGCCGTGCGAGACGGCGACGTCGTAGAGGATCGTGTCCTGGCTGTCGCACGACGGCCCGGTGAGGTGGACGAGGCTCCGGCGCGGGTCGTCGCGCGAGTCGCGGATCGGGAAGCGCAGGCCGTTCTGGGTCTCGAGCGCCTCCATCATCCCGTTGAATGCCCCGACATCGAGATGAACCCAGGTCCGGCCGGCGCGCTCCGCGGTCCCGATCACCTCCGCGACCATGACGCCCGCCTCGGCCACCAGCGCCCGGCCCGGCTCGACGACGAGCGCCACCGGATAGGGCAGGTGGGTCCGGATGGCCGCGAGGATGCGCGCGCCGTACGCGGCGATCGGCGGGACGTCGGCATCGTAGCGGGCCGGGAAGCCGCCGCCCATGTCCAACATCGTCAGGCGAATGCCGTCCGCATCGAGGGTCCGCATCACGCCCGCGCTCAAGTCGATCGCGCGCTCCCAGGCGCCCGGGTCGAGCATCTGCGAGCCGACATGGAACGTCAGCCCGTACGGCTCGAGCCCGAAGCGCACGGCCTGGTGCAGCAGGCGGACGGCCGTGTCGGCATCCACCCCGAACTTGCCCTCGCTGGCGACCTGGCTCGCGCCGTTTGCCACGGCCAGCCGCACGTAGACCTTGGCCCCGGGAGCCGTCGCCGCGATCTTCTCGATCTCGGCCGTGCTGTCCACCGCAAATCGATCGACGCCCGCCGCCCAGGCCCGTCGGACGTGGTCGACGGGCTTGACCGGATTGCTGAAGAGCACCTCGTGCGGCGGCACCCCGAGCGAGCGCAGCACGTCCAATTCGGGCGCAGAGGCGATCTCGAACGAGCAACCGGCCCGCTGCAGCACCTTGAGGACCTCCGGATCCGGGTTGCACTTCATCGCATAGTGCACCCGAACCCCCGGAAGGGCGGCGGCCAACTGCCGATAGGCGTCCGTTACGGCATCCAGGCGCATCCGGAGGTACGGCGTGGCGCGCGTGAGGTCGGGCCACGCAGGCGCGGCGGCGGGCGCGTGGTCGCCGCGCGAGCGGATGGCAGCGTAGGTCGTCGTCATGGGTTGGACACCTCTTGCGGCGTGACGGCGGAGCTCCGTCGTCGAAGGAACGTGAGGGACGCGAAGGCGATGCCGTAGAACACGAGGTCGGCCAGCACCTTGCCGAGGAGGACGCCGACGGCCACGCTGCCCGTGGCACGTGTGGCCGCGTACAGGAGTGCCGGCCGCAGCAGCGCGCTGTCGAGGAGTTCCGCCGGCCCGAACTCGCCAGCGAGGTCCGCCACGGTCCGGCGGCCGATGTGCCAGGCGCGCGCGCGGTCCGTTGCGGTCAGGGACCGGCCGTGCGCGGCCATGTGACCACGCGCCGATCGCCAACCGGCATAGCCGTAGAAGCCGACGTTCTCGCCCGCCGCACCTGCCAGCGCGGCCAAGGCAACCTCACCGGTGAGCGCCGCCGCCGCTCCTGCCGCAGCGAGGGCGCCCAGCGTGCCGACCAGCTCGAGCGGGCCGTAGCGACGCAGCCAGGCCCCGATCACGAATCCCATGCCGCTTCTCCCCTTCGCCGTGCCCGCCGCGTCCGGCCCCTGCCGCTCCGCCGCGGCGATCGAACGCTGCTGGGCCGTGCGCAACTTGTGGCGAGCAGGCTACGGCCGTACCGTTATCGCACCGTTACCGTCTCTGCCGGGGTGCCGGCGGGCACGGCCCGGACACGTCTTGGAGTCGCCTGCGTGGGCCACGCACCGCTTCAAATCGACCTGCTCGGGCCGTTCCGGGTAACCGCGAGCGACGGCGCGCCACTCGGGTGGTCCGTCAAGACGCGCGCGCTGCTCGTGGTGCTCGTGGCGGCGAGCCGCCCGGTGGAGCGCGGCGCGCTGTGCGGGCTGCTGTGGCCGGACGTCCCCGAGGACCGGGCCCGGCTCAGCCTGCGGGTGGCCCTCACGCGCCTGCGACCCGTGCTGGGCGACCGGATCCGCGCCGATCGCCGCACCGTGACCTTCGAAGCCCGTCCCGGCGATGACATCGATCTCGTGGCGGTTCGCGCCGCGCTCGCGGGCGTCGCAGCGGGCGCCGCGGCGGGCGGCGACGTTTCGTCCGGGAACCGTTCGTCGCCCGCCGCCGATGTGCCTCGCGTTCTGGCCCGGGTGCGGGGTCCGCTCGGCGAGGGGCTCGAGGACGGCATGCCGCAGCCGTTCCTGGAGTGGCTCGCCGGGGCGCGTGCGGAAACGGACGCCGTGCTGGGCGCGCTGGCCGCCGGGGCAACCGGGGGCGCGTCCGGCGGGTCGAGGGACAGCCGGCGCGAGGCGGCGTCGACCCACCCGCTCGACGTGCTGCGCGGGGCATTGGACCGCGATCCGCTTCAGGAACGGGTCGTTCGCGATGTCATGCTGGCCTGCGCCCGCGCCGGGTCGTACGACGACGCGGAGAGCGTCTACGGGCGGTTTGCCGCGACGCTGCTGGAGCGCACCGGACTTGCGCCCGCTGCCGCGACGGTTCATCTCCGCGATCGGATCAGGGCGGCGCGGGCGCGGGGGGCCCGCCATAACCTGCCGGATGCGGGTCACGGTCTGTGCCCCGGCGATGACCTGGCCCGCCTCGCGGGCTGGCTGGACGACCCTGAACGACGGCTGGTCTGTGTCTTCGGCCCGGCGGGCACCGGCAAGTCCGCTCTGGCGATTGCCGCCGCCCGGGCCGTCGTCCATCGCTTCCTGGACGGTGTGCTCTTCGTCGCACTGGCCGCCGGCCCCCGGATGCCGTTGCCGGAACGTATCGCGGCCGCCGGGTTCCAATTGGACGGCGCCGAACGCGAACCTGCGGGGAGGACCTCGAAACTCGGCGCGACGCGTGCCCGTACCCCGGATTGGACGGACCACGAGCGACTGGTGGTGCTCGATGGGCTCGACCCGGCACAGGACGATGTCGTCGCCTTGGCCGAGCTTCTCGAAGTCGCCCCGCGCCTCAGGTTCCTCGTCACCGCCACCGCCCCGCTCGGTCTCGTGTTCGAGCACCGGTTCCCGCTGGGACGACCGTGAGCCCACGTCCCGACGAAGAGGTCCCGGCCGTGCCCCGGACGGCGCCGGGCTCGCTGCCGCCGGCCGCGACGCGGTCGGATCCCCCGCCGGCCGAACCGATCGGCTTCGCGTTGCGACTGCTGGGCACGTTTGCGGTCGAAGTCGACGGCCTACCGGTCAGCCCGCTGCCCTCCGACAAGGCGTGCGCCCTCCTGGCGCACCTCGCGCTCGAGGCGCGGCCGGTATCCCGCACAGCGCTGACGGCGCTTCTGTGGCCCAACGCCGCGCCCGCCAGCGCATTGCTGAGCCTGCGCGTGGCGCTCAGCGCCGTCCGACGGCTCGCGCCCGGACGTCTGGATGCGGACGCCCGTCAGGTGGCATTCGTGCCGCAGCCCGGCGACCTCGTCGACGTCGCCGAGCTGCAACGGGCGGCGGCGAGCGACGACCCGGCCGACTGGCGTCGGGCGGTCGGTTCGTACGGCGGCCCGCTGGTCGTTGGGCGCATCGGCGTCGACACGCCCGGGTACACGGCTTGGCTCGTCTCGACCGCTCGGTCGGTCGCCGAGGACGCGCGCACGGTGTTCGAGCGGCTAGCCGAGGCCTCAGCCGGCGACCGTCCGGACGAAGCGATCCATCTCCTGCGGCGCGCCACGGCGATCGACCCGCTCCACGAGCCGACGCAGCGCCGGCTCCTGTTGGCGCTCGCCCGCAGCGGCGAGCACGGGGCCGCCTTGACCCAGTTCGCGGCCCTGCGCGAGGCCCTGACCACCGAGCTGGGCGTCGACCCCGAGCCCGAGACGATTGCTCTTCGCGAGCGGATCCTGGCCGCGCGCGGGCGCCGCGGGGCCACGCCCATTCGCCTGCCCGTGCCGCCGACCCCGTTCGTGGGCCGGTCGGCGGAGCTGGCCGTTCTCGAACGTTGGCTGATCGCAACGGACGCTGCGGCCCCGACGGACTCGGGCGTGCCTGGGAATCACCCGCCGCCTGACCCCGACCACGCCCTGGCCGGTCGGCTCGTGACGATTGTCGGACCGGGCGGCATCGGCAAGACACGGCTGGCGATCGAGCTGGCCAGGCGACTGGACCATCGCTTCCTGGACGGGTTGTGCTTCGTTTCGCTCGCCGGCCTCGAGCCCGGCAGCCCCATCGAACCCAGCATCGCGGCGGGCTTGGGGCTCGAGCCCGTCGGCGGCACCGCTCTCGGCGACCAGCTGGTCCAGGCGCTGCGCGAGCGGGAGCTGCTCCTGGTGCTGGACAACTTCGAACATGTCGTCGCGCACGCCGAGCGCTGCGCCGACCTGTTGGCAGGAGCCCCCGGCCTGCGGATCCTCGTGACGTCCCGTGAGAGTCTGGACCTGCCGTTCGAGCGCGTCGCGGCCGTGGTTGGCCTTCCCTACCCGCGCACGCAGGCCGATCGCGGGGCATCCGATGCGTACGGGGCCGTTGCCTTGTTCGTGGCGGCCGCGCAGCGGATCGCACCGGAGTTCGACCCCGCACCCGCGCTGGACGACATCGGTGAGATCTGCCGGCTCGTCGAGGGGATGCCGCTAGCGCTGGAGCTGGCGGCTCCGTGGACGGATGAAGCGTCGTGCGCGACGATCGTGGCGCGGCTCAGCTCCGATCCGACGGGGTTGCCCACGCCCCTCGGGCTGCCGGCGCGTCATGCCGGTCTCGAAGCGGTGTTCGATCACACGTGGGCCTTGCTTGTCGGTGCCGAGCGGATCGCCTTTGCCAAGCTGTGCGTCTTCCGCGGCGGCTTCGACCGCCCCGCGGCGCACGCGGTCGCCGGCGTGTCGGACGAGCTGCTCGCACGGCTCGTCCGAAAGTCGCTGCTGCGCCCGGCGGGCAACGGACGGTACGACATCCACGAGTTCCTGCGCGTGGCCGGCGCACGCCGGCTCACGGCCAGCGGCTTGTTGGCGGACGAAGTCGACCGCGCCCATGCCCGCTACTTTCTCGATGCCTTTGCCACGCTCAGCAGCGAGATGGGCGCCGAGAGCCGTCCGGTCGTCTCGTTCGTCGAGACGGAGGCCGACAACCTCTCGGCCGCATGGCGCAGTGCCGTCGGGCAGCGCGATCGCGCGAGTCTGGCGACGGTGGCCGTGGACCTCGTCGGCTTCTACTTTGCGCAGGGGATCTATTCGCTCGGCACGGCATGCTGCAACGACGTCGTCGCCGTGCTGTCCGACGAAGGAGCGGGCGATCGGGCCGATGATCGGGCCGATGTCAGAGCGGCGGCCGCGCCGCTTCACGCCCGCATGCTCGCCGAACGGGCCGCGATCGAGCTCAGAGCCGGGCACGCGGCGGTGGCCGAGGCGTCGGTGGAGGCGGCGTTCGGCGTGCTGTCCCTGCTCGGCCCCGACTCGGCCGCCTGGCCGGCCGACGCACGCGCATCGGCATCGGCGGCGCTCCGGCTGCGCGGTGTCCTGCACCGGATGGCGGGGCGACATGACGCCGCGGTGGCGGACCTGGACGCGGCGTGCGCCCACGGCGAGGCGGGGGGCGATCCGCGCCTGGCGGCCGAGGCCGCCTACCATCGCGCCGGCGTGGATGCCTACCGCGGCCAAACACAGGCCTGCATCGACGGCACGGCGGCAGTCCTGGCCTCCATCGAGGGGCGTGGCTTCGACCGCCTCGCCTGCGCGATAGCCTACACGCTGACGGCACTGCACGACCGACTCGGCGACCGGGACGCCGCGGCCGCGGCCGCGGAGCGCTGCCTCGAAGTTGCGCTCGCCGCCGGGTATCGCCTGGGCGAGACGAACGCCCAGTCCGCCATCGGGTTGATTCGGTACCGCGCCGGTGCCTTGTCGGAAGCGCTCGACCACCAGGAGCGGGCCGTACAGCTTGCCGTCGACAGCGGCAATCACATCGCCGAGCGCAATGCCCGCATGGGGCTGGCCGTGACGTTCCTCGATCTTGGCCGTCCGGCCGATGCCCTGCACCACGTCGAACGGACGCGGGCGCAGGCGGTGGCCGACGAGCATCCGCGCACGGCCGCCTTCGCCGACGTCGTGCGCGCCACGGCCGAGCGCCGTGCGCACCACTACGCCGCGGCCGAGCGCAGCGCCCGGCAGGCCCTCGACACGTTCGAAGCGCTCGGCGATGCCTCCGGTGCGGGCATGGCGCGCGCCGAGCTGGGCGTGGTGATGGCGCGCCTCGGGGAACCGCAGGCGGCCGCCGAAGTGCTCGCTCGGGCGGCGACGGAGCTGTCCGCCTCGGGCGAGGCGACGCAGGCGCTCACGGTCCGCCTGCACCGGGTTCGGCTCGATCTGGACGGCGCCGCAACCGACGCGCGGCTGGCCGAGGTGACCGGAGTGCGCGAGGCCGCGGCGGAAAGCGGCGTACGCGGGCTCTTGCCGGCGGCCGACCTCGTCATCGGTCGCATCCGACTGCAGTCCGAACCCGCGTCCGCCGCCGCCGTGTTCCAGTCAGCGCTCGAAGGGTTCACGGCCTTGGGCCAGCCGCACCTGGCGCCCGAGGCGGTTGCCGGACTGCTCCGGTGTCCTGGCGGGCTCGATCGCGGTTCAGCGGCCGTGCGAGAGGCCGGCGAGCGGACGGCGACGCTGCTGCGCTACCGGCTGTTCGGGATCGAGGATCCCGGCGAGACGGTCGCCGCCTTCCGGGCGGCGCTGACCATCCTCGGCGACCCGCGGGTCACGGCGCTGGATGGCCTCAGGGCGCCCGGTCGTCCAGCGGCGGATGCGCAGCGATGACGGTGCGTTGGCGCACGCCAGCGTGGCCGAGTGCGCGGTGATGCCGATGGGCGATTGACGAGTTGACTTGACATGTTGCCTAGTATGTATTACATTCTGCCCAGTACAAGGGGCAGAGCAATGGCCACTCGCCGTCTAGCCAACCGCATCAGGGTTGCCCGCGCCGAGCGCGGCTGGTCGCAGGACGATCTCGCCAGACGGGCCGGCGTGACCCGCCAGACCGTCAGCTCGATCGAGACCGGCCAGTACGGACCCTCGGCACTGCTGGCGTTCGTGTTGGCCGAGGAGCTGGGCAAGCGGGTGGATGAGCTGTTCTTCCTTGCGGTGAGTGAACGCGAAGAACGTGAAGGAGGGTGATGACGATGGCCCCGACATCTCTGGGCGACGTTCAGCGCGATGAGCGCACGACTGCCGTCGAGCACGCCAGTTTCCGCATGGCCTACCTCTTCCTGAGCTATGGCCTGCTCGCAGCCGTCGCCTACCGCAGCTTCGTGCACCACGAGCAGCCGTGGGACCTGCTGGCGCTCGTCGTGGCCGGCGGCGTCGTGAGCGCCGGATATCAGGCGGCGAATCGCACGCTCGGCCGGCGTTGGGCGTGGATCACGGGGGTGACGGTCCTCGCTGCGGCGCTGCTGGCGGCGGTCGCGGCCGGAGTCTTGCGCTAAGTACCCCGCCGCTGCAGCGTCACCGGGTTCCGTGCCCTGGTGGCTACCCCGAGCGTGTCCAGTGGCGGCGTACTAGGTCGCGGCCCGCCGCCGGGGCCCGCACGGTTCAGCGAACCAGGTGGAGGACATAGTCGGTCGTGTCGCCGTCGCCGTTGAGGTCGGTGCCGTTGAACTCGGAGATGGCAACGAACACTTCCTGGGTGCCGGCGCCCCAGAACGCGCTCCCCCCGGACACCCGCGTCACCAAGCCGGTGGACTCGCTGGCGCCGTTGTCGACGTTGAAGCGGTGGAGGACGATGTCGAGCTTGTCGCCGTCGCCGTTCAGATCCGCGCTTTGCGCGTTTTCGTCGACCACCGCATAGGCGAGCGCGCCGATCAGTGTGCCGGGTGACCGAGTCTGCCCGTAGAGCGCCGCGCCGCTTGACCGGACGACGCCGGTGGACATGTTCAAGCCCATCGCGATGAGATCCAGCTGGTCACCGTCGCCGTTGAGATCCTGGGCGTAGTGCGCTTCGGGCGCGCACGTCACGACGCGGTGGCCGAGTAGCACCGGGGTGCCATAGATGGGCGAGGTCCCGCACGTGCTCAGGGCGCCGAAGACCGTGGTTTGTTCGCGGGCCGGATCGAACCGCGCGACAAGCGTGTCGTTGGTGTCGCCGTCGCCGTTGAGGTCCTGCTGGCCCGAGGAGCCTTCCTGGATCTCGACCACGACGATGCCGAGCGGGTCGACGGCCGGCGAGCTGATCGCGCCCGCGGCCAGGGCGAGGCCGGGATTCCATTCGTCGCCGGTGGCATGGTCGCGGAACACGATGGCGTGGTCGATACGGTCGCCGTCGCCGTTCATATCCTTGCCGTGCTGCGATTCGATAACGATCTGGGCGAGCCATGTCATGGCCGTGACCGCGCTGGTGCCCGGCAGACCCTGATGATGATCGTGGGTCACGGTGTCGACGACGTAGGCGATCGTGTCGGACTGGTCGCCGTCGCCGTTGAGGTCTTCGCCCTGCAGCGCTTCGCCGGTGAGGAACGGCACGAGCGGGCTGAGGCTGTGGCGCCGCCCGTCCGGCGTGTTGAGGTTGAGGCTGCCTTGGATCTTCAGGTTGGTCGTGAGGCCGTTCGACAGTGTGTGGACGAACACGATCGTATCGACGGTATCGCCATCGTTGTTGAGATCGCGGTTCCCGTCCGTCGTCTCGGACACCGTGAACACCACGGCGTCGGCGGTCGTGACGACATTCATCGTGGTGGGAACCGCCCGTCCGAGCGACGTGATCTTGCCGCCGGCCACGTCGAGGGTGGCGATCACCTGATCCATGCGGTCGCCATCGCCGTTCAGGTCGATGCCGTTCGTCGCTTCGTTCAGCGCGAGCACGGCGAACGGCTCGTCGAAGACGATGCGGCTGGCGGAGTGCTGCAGGTCCGTCACTTGAAGCGTGTCCAAGTTGATGTGGTGCAGGCGGTTGCCGATCTTGACGCCGTCCTGGTTGTAATCGATGCCGTTCTGCACTTCCGACGCCAGATAGAGCACATCGCGGCCACGCAGCGCAATTGGCGCATCGACCCCGACGCCGTGGTTGCGCACCGCACCCGTCTGGGCGTTGTACGTGAACAGCACGACGTCGAGCTTGTCGCCGTCGGTGTTGAGGTCCTGGTTCTGCTTCGGCTCGTGCACCCCGAACGCCGCGCGCCGCCCGTCGACCGCCAGGGTGCCGACATTCGTGCTGACGGCCAGCCCGAGGTTCGTCACGGTCACGGCTGCCGCCGCCGGCGCCGGCACCGGTGCAGCGATGGCCGCGGTGAGGACGCACGCCGCGACCAGGCGGAGTGCAATGCGCGGAACGCCCGTCGGGCTACGACGCGATGCGGACAGGACGTCAGCCTGGGCGGCGCGCAATCGGAGCTTAGGCATGATCGTGGGCATGATCGACCTCCGCGAAGGGGTGGGGGACGGCGGGTTCGGTGCCGCCGGGCGTGATCCCAGCCTACGCGGTGGGCGTTATTGGTCCGTTATCGGGCGCGGCCCACTCCCGCGTGCCAACCCCCACCGCGGGCGCACCGTGTCAATGAACGCAGCCCACGTCTCGTTCGGCGTCCAGAACGTCGTTGCCAATGCCTCGGCCCGGTCGAGCGACCAGCCCCACCGGAGCTGCGCGTAGAGCGACGTGAACGTCGTCACGCGGTAGTTCAGCGCGCAGTGGACGAAGCGGCGGTCGGCGGCGCAGGCGTCCATACATGCGACGAAGCGCGCGAAGTCGTCCAGCTGCGGCGCGGTCCAGACGACCGGGATGTGGTGGTACGCCATGCCGTGCGCGGCAACCGCGGCCGCCTCGTCCGGCAGGTCGTCCGTCGGCTCGCCCATCGCCAGGTTCACGACGACGTCGAAGCCGGCGGCGGCGACGTCGGCCAGCTGCGCGGCGGTGGGCTGGCCGGCGGTGGTCAGGCGGTCGTCGAGGGGGATGAGGTTGGTGATGGGGGTGACGGACATCGCGTTCAGCTCACAAGTCGATCGTAGTCTGCATGCGAGCCGATCCAGAACCATACGACGCCGTCATCGGCATCGACCCCGAGCACTCGAAATGAGCGTCCGACGCGCACCGAGTAGAACCGGCCGACCCGCTTGAAGTGAAGGGATGGGTGGTAAGGGTCGGCCTTCAAGCGCTCGAACTGTCGATCTGCCACCGTTCGAACAGATTCCGGCAGTCCTCGGTAGTGCTCCCAGAATTCTCCCGATGCGAAGTGCTTCACAAAGCGCCGGATTGCCCGTCACGATTCGACAGCAGCGCTCGATCTGCGGCGGCGTCGAGCTTCCCCATTGCCACGTCGTCCTCGAAAGCGGCGTCCCATGCCTCGGCCTCGAACTCCATGAACCACCGTCGAAGCGCGGCGCGCTCTTCGCGCGATAGACGACGGATCTGCTCTTCGATTTGCTCTATTTCGGCCATGCGTTCCCCCTCCTGACGATCCCGAGGATGTGAGCATAGCACCGTCACCAATTGCCGAACGTCAGCATCGGACGAGTATCCGCCACCGACGATGAATGACGGCCGATCATCCGCGGGGCGGCGGTGACCAAACGTGCGAGTGCTCAAACGACCCCGGCCCGCGCGGGTAAATCAGCGAGTCGCCTCGACTGCGATCCAGAGCTGGACGATGACCGACACCAGCATTACGAGCGTCAAAGTCGCAATCGCCCATGTGAGCTGAAGCATTCGCTTCGACGATCGAGCACTTGACTCAATGAATGCGCGCATCGTTTCATGAAGTGCTTCCGTAGCGTCGCTGCCTGACCACTGGCCAAGCCGGATACCGCCAGAGCTCATCTGATACCCCCCGTTCGTGACGATCGGTTCCTATCCGCACGAACACGCATTGCCAGCGCAATCGCTCGTCTCAATGCTTCATCGACCGTCACGCCGTAAACCAACACACCAGGCAACTCGGGGACTTCTGCCAACCATCGACCGTCATCCTCTTGCTCGCACTCGACCCTCAGCGTCATTGCGGACTCCTCTCACCACGGGCATCGGTGCCGTAACGCGCACCTGCGCTGCATGATGTGCCGTATCGTTCCCACCCTCCAACTCGTGATCCTCCCCCTCCCCCAGCTTTGGGGGAGGGGGTCGGGGGGTGAGGGCCGTAGGCCAGGCGGCAGTGTGGATTCTCGACGGTTCACGACCCAACACGGCCCGCCATCACCGTCTCATCCACCCCCTCATACCCCAAGTTCGCCCCCAACCACCTCTCCACCACCCCCACCTCCATCCCCTTCCGCCCCGCGTAATCCGCCACCTGATCCCGCCCCAGCCGCCCGACGCTGAAGTAGCGGCTCGCCGGATGCCCGAAGTACAGCCCGCACACCGAGCTCGCCGGCCACATCGCCAGACTCTCGGTCAGCGTGATCCCGGTGGCCGCCTCGGCATCCAGCAGCCGCCAGAGCGTCCGCTTCTCGGTGTGGTCCGGCTGGGCGGGGTAGCCGGGCGCCGGGCGGATGCCGCGGTAGCGTTCGTGGATCAGATCGTCGACCGTCAGGTCCTCGGCCGCGCCATAACCCCATGCACGTCGGGCGATCTGGTGCAGCCGCTCGGCGAACGCCTCGGCCAGCCGATCGGCCAGCGCCTTGCTCAGGATGCTGCCGTAGTCGTCGTGGTCGGCGTCGAAGCGCGCGGCGAGGGCGTCGAGACCGTCGCCGGTCGTCACGGCGAAGGCGCCCACGTAGTCGGCGCGGCCGCTGTCGCGGGGGGCGACGAAGTCGGCGAGGGCCAGGTGGGTGGCGTCGGCGACGGCGACTTCGCGATTCCCATCGGCCGATTTGGCCGCGCCCCGCTTCGCCTCCTGCTGCCGCAGCGTGTGCAGCCGCGCGACCTCGATGCCGCGCCCTTCGTCCGCATACAGCGCGATGTCGTCGTCCGCCACCTGCGCCGCCGGCCAGAAGCCGTACACGCCGTGCGCCCGCAGCTCGCGGCCGTCGATGATCCGCGCCAGGTGCGCCTGCGCGTCCGCATACACCTTGCGCGCCGCCGGACCGAAGCGCGGGTCGTCCAGGATCCGCGGGAAGGCGCCGCGGAGTTCCCAGACGCTGAAGAACGGCGTCCAGTCGATCAGCTCGGCCAGGTCGGCCAGCGGGTAGTCCCGCAGGATGCGCGGGCCGGTGAACTCGGGCACGGCGATGTCGACGCTGTCCCAGTCGCACTTCAGCCGCATCGCGCGCGCCTCGGCGATCGGCACGAGCGACGCCGCAGCCGTCGAGCGGGCGTGGCGCTCGCGCAGCACGGCGTACTCGCCGCGGACGCCGCCGATGTAGGCGGGCCGCGCCTCATCGTCCAGCAGCTTGCTGGCCACGCCGACGGCGCGCGACGCGTCGATCACGTGGACCGTCGGGCCGTGGTAGGCCGGCTCGATCTTCACGGCGGTGTGCAGCCGGCTCGTCGTCGCGCCGCCGATGAGGAGCGGGATGTGGAAGCCCTCGCGCGTCATCTCGCGCGCCACGTGGACCATCTCGTCCAGCGACGGCGTGATCAATCCCGACAGGCCGATCGCATCCACGTCGTGCTCCTTGGCCGCCGCCAGGATCCGCTCGCTCGGCACCATCACGCCCAGGTCGATCACCTCGTAGCCGTTGCAGCGCAGGACGACGCCGACGATGTTCTTGCCGATGTCGTGGACGTCGCCCTTGACGGTGGCGACGAGGATCCGGCCGGCGCTCGACGGCGCGCCGCCGGCCGCCTGCTCCGCCTCGAGGAACGGCGTCAGGTACGCCACCGCCTTCTTCATCACCCGCGCGCTCTTCACGACCTGCGGCAGGAACATCTTGCCCGCACCGAACAGGTCGCCGACGACGTTCATCGCGTCCATCAGCGGCCCCTCGATGACCGCGATCGGCCGCCCGAGCTGCTGCCGCGCCTCCTCGACATCGCCGTCGATGTGGTCGACGATGCCGTGGACGAGCGCGTACGACAGCCGCTCGCCGACGGGCAAGCTCCGCCACTCGGCCGCCTTCTTGCCGCCCGACCCGCCGGACGCGGCGTCCTTCACGGTCTCGCCGTACGCGACGAGGCGGTCCGTCGCGTCGTCGCGGCGGTCGAGGAGCACGTCCTCGACGAGGTCGCGCAGGACGGGGTCGATGTCGCTGTACACCTGCAGCATGCCCGCGTTCACGATGCCCATGTCCAGCCCGGCGGAAATCGCGTGGTACAGGAACGCCGCGTTCATCGCCTCGCGCACGGCGTTGTTGCCGCGGAAGCTGAACGAGACGTTGCTGATCCCGCCGATCGTCCGCGCGCCCGGCAGCGTCGTCTTGATCTGCCGGACCGCCTCGATGTAGTCGATCCCGTAGCGCGCGTGCGCCTCGAGTCCGGTGCCGACCGTCAGGACGTTCGGGTCGAACACGATGTCGTTGCCGTCCCAGCCGCACGCGTCGACGAGGATGCGGTAGGCGCGCGTGCAGATTGCCACCTTGCGCGCCAGCGTGTCCGCCTGCCCGTCCTCGTCGAACGCCATGACGATCGCCGCAGCGCCGTAGCGCCGCACGATCTCGGCCCGGCGCCTGAACTCCGCCTCACCGTCCTTCAGGCTGATCGAGTTCACGACGGCCCGCCCCTGTACGCACCCCAGCCCGGCCTCGATGACCTCGAAGCGCGAGCTGTCGATGATGAACGGGACGCGGGCGATGTCGGGCTCGGCCGCCAGAAGGTTCAGGAAGCGGCGCATGTAGGCGACGCTGTCGATCAGCCCCTCGTCCATGTTGATGTCGATGAGGTTCGCGCCGTTGTTCACCTGCTGCCGCGCGATCTCGAGCCCGGCCTCGAAGCCGCCGTCCTTCATGACGGCCGCGAACTTCGGCGACCCCGTGATGTTCGTCCGCTCGCCGACGATGCCGAAGCCCGAGAGCGCATCGACGGTGTACGGTTCAAGGCCGGAGAGCCGCAGGCCGTCGCCCGCGACCGGCACCACGCGCGGCTTCGCGTCCCGCACCGCCGCGGCGATGGCGGCGATGTGGGCCGGCGTGCTGCCGCAGCATCCGCCGACGATGTTCAGCCAGCCCGCGTCCGCGTACTCGCCGAGCACGGCGGCCATCATCTCGGGCGTGTCGTCGTAGCCGCCGAACGCGTTCGGCAAGCCGGCATTCGGATAGCAGCTCGTGTAGCAGTCGGCGATGTTCGACAGCGTCTCGACGGCCGGCCGCATGTCCTCCGCGCCGAGCGCGCAGTTGATCCCGACCGCCAGCGGCCGGGCGTGCCGGACGCTGTGCCAGAACGCCGCCTCGGTCTGCCCGCTGAGGTTGCGGCCGGACTTGTCGACGATCGTCACGGACAGCCAGAGCGGCACGTGCTCGGCGGCCGGCCGGGCGTCGAGCTCGCGCAGGATGCCGAAGATGGCGGCCTTGGCGTTCAGCGTGTCGAAGCACGTTTCGACGAGCAGGATGTCGACGCCCCCGTCCAGCAGGCCGCGCGCCTGTTCGCCGTACGCGTCCGCCACCTGCGCGAACGTCACGGCGCGGTAGCCGGGATCGTCGACGTCCGGCGAGAGCGAGAGCGCGCGGTTCGTCGGGCCGAGCGCGCCGGCCACCCAGCGCGGCTTGGCGGGCGCGGCGGCCGTAGCGGCATCGGCGGCGGCGCGGGCAAGGCGGGCGGCGGCGACGTTCATGTCGTAGACGAGGTGCGCCGTGCCGTACTCGGACTGCGACAGAGAGTTCGCGTTGAACGTGTTGGTGGCGACGATGTCCGCGCCGGCGGCCGCGAACTGATCGTGGATCGCCCGCACGGCCTCGGGCTGCGTCAGGTTGACGACGTCGTTGTTGCCCTGGAGCGGCGACGGGTGGTCGGCCAGCAGCGCACCGCGGTAGTCGGCCTCATCGAAGTCGAGGGCCTGGATCATCGTGCCCTTCGGGCCTTCGAGGACCAGGATCCGCTCGCGCATCGCGCGGGCGATCGGGTGGTCCAGGTGGGCGGCGCAGGCGACGTGGGCGGCGAAGGCGTCGGTGGCGTTGTCGTCGGTGGCGAGGGCGTCGGCGGCAAGGTCCGCCCGTTCGTCGCGATGATGGCCGTTGCGCTGCGTCGTCATGGGCCTCCTCCTTCCCGCGGCTGCGGGGGCACGGGCGCTCGTGGGGCGGGTCGTGGAAGTGGGGAGTATAGCGTCGGCAGGTACAATCGCCCCTCCGCGCGCACGCCGACTCAAGCCGGACGGACGTCCCGAGATGCCCCACCGCACATGGCCAAAGCGATTCGCGCTGTTCGTGACCGTCGTGCCCATCACCACCCTCGCATTCGTCTACATCGCCAGCCATAACGGCGAGGCGATGTTTGAGAAGGAGTGGGGCATCCAGCACCTCGACGAGATCGGTTTCGAGCGCCGTGCGATGCCGGGCCCGGCAGGGCTATCGATCAGCTACTTCGAGTCCGGCGATCCGGCCATGGGCCGCGTGATCTACGTCCACGGCACACCGGGCGACGCGAACAACTGGTCGGCGTACGTCAAGGACCCGGTCGACGGGATGCAGTCGATCACGTACGACCGCCCCGGCTTCGGTCAGACCGCGCCTTCGACCGCGATGCCGTCGCTGGCCGATCAGGCGCGCGCGCTCGGTGCGCTCCTCGCCATGCCGGGGCCGAGGGCAGTCCTCGTCGGCCACTCGCTCGGCGGGCCGATCGTCGCCCAGGCCGCCCTCGACTTCCCGGACCGCGTCGCCGGCCTCGTCATGGCCGCCGGCTCGCTCGACCCCGGGCTCGAACGGTGGGCGTGGTACAACCGCGCCGCCGACTTCCCGCCGATCCGGATGCTCCTGCCGCTGTCCCTGACGAACTCCAACGCCGAGATCCGCCCGCTCAAAGACGAGCTGACGGCGCTCGGCACGCGCCTTGGCCGGCTGACGGCCCCGACGATCCTCATCCACTCCCGTGACGACTCGCTCGTGCCGTTCGCGAACGTGGCCTACATGCAACGGATGTTCCCATCGGCGATGCTGAAGGACGTCCGGACGTTCGACGACAAGGACCATTTCGTCATCTGGAACGCGGCGGAGGACGTGCGGGCGGCGGTGCGTCGGCTGGTGGTGCGGTAGTCCTCTGTTACTGCAGGGTCTGCGGATAACTGCCTCTGTCGGATGTCCGAAGCGTGCCCAGTGACAGAGTACTAGGCGTCGCCGGTGGCGGCGACGTCGACGATCGACGAGACGATGCCTGCGCCCCTACCGCTCCACCACCGCCCACCGCACTTCGAAGTCCCGCCGCCACCACCGCCCGTCCGCCACGAACCTCACCCGCCGCACCGTCGGCGGCGGCGGCGTCCAGTCCGTGCGGAGGAGCGGTCTTGCCTCGTACAGCCACTGGGGCATGTGGCTGGCCAGGATCCCGTTCGGCAGGTTCGCCCAGACCACTCGCCGTCGATCGCGCGTCCCGTCCAGCCGCTCGATCTCGATCTCGGGTGGCGGGAGGCGCCATGCCGCGGCCAGCAGCCGGCCGGCGAGGCTCGGTGCGAGATCGGCGTACAGGAGGACCGGCTTGCCGTCGGCGAGCGGCACGTCCATCGGCTCGCCGAGCCGCCCGACCGCCGTCGCCTGCGGGAGCGGGCGTGGCTCGCCGAAGCGCGGGCGCTTGCGACGGCGGAGGAGGAGCGTGTCGTCCCCATCGTCCGCCTCGATCTGATACCACCGCCAGATCGCGCGCCATGTGGCCGGGTCGACCGTCACGGGTTGCGTTCCGTCGATCGCCATGTGGCGGTAGAGGATGTACCGCGGAGCCGCCGGTCCCTCGAGGCGGGCGGCCGTCGTTCGGTCGAGCGTCGGCTCGTAGGCCTGGTAGGACTGCAGGACGTAGCGCGGGGTCCAGTTCAGCCCGGGCAGCAGGACGGACGCCAGGTCCCACGGGTAGCTGTCGATCGGCGCGTCGCCGACGATGCCCGGCACGTCGAAGCCGGCGCCGAAGTCCGCCATGACCGTCGCCCGTGCCGCCTCGGCCGCCGCCGCCGCCCGGGCGCGCGTGGCAGGCAGGTCGAGCGCGTCGGCGATCCGCGCGAGCCCGGACGGCAACGGCATCCCGCCCGGAACCCGCACGGCGCCCCACGCGGTGCCCGTGGCCAGCGCCAGCGCGGTGAGGCCGATGACGACCGCCCGCCCGCGCCGCGAACGCTCGCCCGGGAGCGCCAGCGCGATCCAGCACGGCACGACCAGGAACCACTGCATGGCGTGCAGGTCCTGTCGGACGAACGAGGCCTTGAAGACCGAGAAGAGCGGCAGCGCCGCGATCGCCGCCAAGGCGAGATCGCTCGTGCCGGCTCGGCCGCGCCCCCCCCGCCTCGCCGCTGCGGCCGCGGCCAGAGCGGCAGCGAGACATGCGGCGAGCGGCACGAACGCGAACGCGAGATCGGACGACGGACCGGCGGCCACGAGCTGGGACTCGAACCCCCGCATGAGCCGCAGGGACGCCACGACCCACATGGGCAGCACGCCCAGCGGCCCCCCGGCCGCCCACCACCCCCCGCCGAGCGTGAGCGCACCGACCGCCGCCACCGCCGCGACCGCCCGCAGCCGCGCCGCACGTCCCGGCCCGGCCGCGCCCGGTGCCGCGGCCGGGCCGGCGACGTAGAGGATCCCCCACGTGGCCGTCGCCGCGGCGCCCGCCAGGCCGATGTTGAACTTCATCAGGAGCGCGATCGCCGCGAGCGCCGCCGCCACGGCCGCCGGCCACGCCCGGCGCTCGTGCAGCGCGACGGCCAGCCAGGCGACCGTGGCGGTGAGCAGCGGCACGGCGAACTGCTCGAACGATGCGGCGAAGATCATCGCCGCTGCCAGCACGGTCGGCGCGAGCGTCCCGGGGGTTCGGCGCACCAGGCGGGCAACGGCCCACCACCATGCCGCCATCACGCCGAGCCGCAGCGGCACCGCCCACGTCAGGTTGCCGCCGATGTCGAGCGGGTAGACCGCCGATCCGAGCGGGCCGAACGTCCAGACCAGATCGCGGCCGTGCACGAGGCCGCGCGCCGCCGCGAAGTTGAGCGCCAGCACCCACGAAGCGTCGAGCGTGGTCTCCGCCGGCAGCACGACGGGCGGAAACGTGAACACGGCGACCGCGGCGACCGCCCCCCACCGCACGGCCGAGGTCAACCGTGCGGATCGGCCTGTGGCCGGCCGAATCGGTGCGGCCGACAGTGCCGATTCGGCCGCTCCCGGGTCCGCTGTCGGTGCGGCCGGCACATCGCTCACGGGAGCACTGCCCCCCTGCATGGAATTATCGATATAATCACGTATGGAATTGGGCGCAATCGGACACTCGACCCTCCCTGAGGTCGTTGCGCCGGCCAGCCACCGATGGTTCGATTACCCGATGGGGGTTTACCGCACATGAGCGCTCCCGGTCCATTTCGCGTTCGCCTGCTCGGCACGTTCGGCCTCGAATCGGCAGGGCGACCGTTCCGCCACTTCAACGCCAACCGGCCCGAGCTGCTGTTGATGTACATGGCCATCGCACCGGACACGTGGCACCTGCGCAAATCCATCGCCGCCGACATCTGGCCGTCCACCGACGTCTCCACGGCGCGCAAGCACCTATCGTACAACTTGTTCCTCCTCAAGAAGCTGACAGCGGCGGAAGGACTCGACACGCCGTTCGAGGAGACCCGCCACAGCCTCCGGTTGCGGACCGATCTCGGACTGGACACGCGCGAGTTCCTGGCCGAGCTGGCCGCCGCCGGCGCTGCGCCGACGGTCGATCAGCGGCTGCGCCACCTCGAAGCGGCGCTCGAGCTGTACGGCCAGGGGCTGCTGCCGTCCCACCGCCAATCCTGGCTGACGCCGCACCAACAGCGCTACCACGACCTCGCCGAAGGCGCGCGCCAGATGGTGGCCGCTGCGCTCCCGACCCCCGTCGCGGCGATGGCCGGCCAGCTGCACGGTGTCGTGGGTGCATGGTCGGCTGCCGGCCCGTCGGACGCGGGTCCTGTCCATGTCGGCGCTGCCCCGCACTGGCCCGATGCCGCCGAATCGCGGGCCGCGCCGGCGGACGGCGCCGCGTCGGGTCAGGAGTGGACGCTCGACGCCCTGGCCAAGTGGGCGGCGGAGGCCGAAGCGGCCATCCAGACCCCCGCCCGCGACGACTGGCTCATGCAATTCGACGCTTTGCTCCCGACGATCACTGCCGCGCTCGATCATGCGGTATCGTGCGACCGCGCTTTGGACGCGCTGCCGATTCCGACCGCGCTGTGGGACTACTACCGCCACCGCCAGCTCCTGTCCGACGGGCGGCGACAGATCGACCGTCTGCTTGCCGAGGTGCGCGCGGTGCCGCCGCTGCTGCACGCCCGCGCCCTGCACGCTTCGGGCACGTTGGCCTTCTTCGACAACGACCGCGACGTTGCCCGTCGTCAGCTCGAGAAGGCGCATGCCCGATGGCGCGCGATCCGCGAGCCGGGCACGGGGTTGCTGCGCACGCTCGGCAACCTGGCGATCACCCACCAGGGATTGAACGAGCTCGATCGTGCGGCCGAGATCTACGGCCAGTGCATTGCCATGGCCCGCCGCCTCGACGAGCCGCGCCTGCTGTCGACGGCGCTGTACAACGCCGCCCAGAACGAGATCCGGCGCCGTGACCCGGTGCGCGCTCGCCACCTCATCGAGCAGCGACAGGCGCTCCTGGCCGAGCAGCCCGAAGTCCTCGAGCTGGCCCGCAACTACGCCCTGCTGGCGGCGGTCGACATCCTCTCCGGCGCGCACGACGATGCTTGGCATGAGGCCACGCTGGCCGTCTCCCTGTACACGAAGGCCGGCGACAGCGACGGGCTGGCCCACGGGCTTCGTCTCCTCGGCCAGATCGCTTTGGCCAAGGGCGAATACGACAGCTCGCTCGCCCGATACCGCGAGAGCCTCAAGGTGGCGGAGGAGAGCCGTAGCTTCTGGCAGGTCGGGCTCTCGCTCGGCGGCCTGGCCGTGCTCCACCGGACGCGCGGCGAGGAGCCCCTGGCCCAGGCGACGCAGCAGCGGGCCACGGCCCTCCTGCGCGTCGCCCAGGACGAAGAGAGCGTGAGGCGGCTGGCCGCTGAGTTCGCGGCAGCCGCGCCGGCGCCGGCGGCACGACGCAAGGCGGACGCACCGAAGGCTGGCTAGCCGCCGGATCAGCGCGGTGTGCGTTCGCCATCGCGTGTTGCTGGATCGGGGCTCGGCTGGTTCGAGAGTCGGCTGGATCGAGAGATGAAGGGGGGAGCGCGTGGCCGAGCCCACACGCTCCCCTCATTCGTTCTGCCCGTTCAGGGCTCCGGGCCGGCGGCCGCGCCGCTACTCGAAAACCATGTCGACGTGATCGTCGCCGTGCGAGCCTTGGATGGCCCAGCTTGGGTTCAGCGTGTCGGACGAAGGCACGAGGCCGGCGAGGACACCGTCGAGGGGTGCGTGGACCACGTACGTGGCACCGGGCATGAGGTTCACGAACGCGAAGCTGCCGTCCGAAGCGGTGGCCTGGACGTCAGCGGTCGTCGGAACGCCGAGCACGCAACGCGTGAGGTGGATATTCGCGCCGTCGATCGGCTGACCGTTGCCATCCGAAACCGTGCCGCCGATGAAGGGTACGGCCGGCCCCGGGTGCGGATCGCCCGGACCTGGTCCCCCGGTCGGGCACAGCGTCAAGCCGGTTGCGGGAGTGGTCGGCACGGCGATCAGCCCGCCAATCACCACCCACATCAGCACAATCCATCCACGACGTCCCAAGGCACGGCAATGCACGGCACACCTCCAGCTGGTCTCGACCACGGCACGGCGAATGGTGGTCGTCCGACCGCACGGCCGGCCGGACGGGTCATTGTTTTCTATTTGTATCAGAACCGCCGCGAGTTGCCTACTCAGACGCAGGCATGACGATCCGCTGCCGTACGGAACAATCCGATGCCTGCCGCTTGACTCGGACCCCCGATTGGCGATGGTTAGCCGGGATTGCGCCGGTCTCGACGCGTCGCCGTCGCATGATTGCCTCCACAGCGCACCCGGTCAACGACAGACAAGACGGCCGATGATGTTGAGTCTCGATCCGAGCACGCTCCCCGCCAACATCAGCCCGCTCAACGTGCGACGTGCATTGCGTGCGGTCTGTTACGGCCGCATGTTCAGCGACAGCCCGTTGCTCAGCCTCCGCGCGCTCGACGCGCTCGTGCCGCCGGGCGATGCCGCGCGCACGATGGCGCTGCAGGACCACCTGGCCGGTGTCACGTGGCATTGCCTCGAGGACGCCCGCCGTCACCACGGCATCGCCGGTCCGCGGTTTGACCGGACCTCGCTTTCCTCGCTGGCCGCGCTGAGCATGCTCCAACTGGATTTTGGGGTGGGCAGCGCCGACCTCGAGACTTGGAGCTACCTCTACTACCGCTATTTCGTCAAGAGCGGCCGATCGCTGCGCGACATCGCCAAGATGCTCTCGACGACGAATCGTACGCTCGAGCGGCGGCTGATCGCCGGCCATGCCCGGCTGGCCGAGGCTCTGTATCACCACGAGCTGCGCATCGTGGAGGCCGCCCGTCTGGCGGATGAGCGGCCGGCGGCGGATGTGATGGATCCGTCGCACCTGCCGGCGCCGGCACAGGACGGGGCGACACCGGTCAACCCGGATCCGCACGAACCGGCGGACGCCCACCTGCCGCCTCCGATGCCGACCGCGGACGACATGACCAGCTACCACGCGGGTCGCATCGCCGAGGCGGGGCGCGGCCGAGACAGGCTGGCGGAGCTGATCGTTCCGCTGCCGCTGTCCGTCGAAGGCGACGACACCACGCATCGGTCGGCCCGGTTCACTTCGCTGAGCAAGATCCTCGACACTGTGCCTGACAGCGCCGTGCTCCTTCTCGGGCCTCCGGGCAGCGGCAAGTCGACGCTGCTGAGGTGGCTTGCGCTCACCCTGTCCGCGGATGCGTTGGCCGGGCGGACGGATCGCGTGCCGATCGTGGTCGATCTGAGCCGCTACGGGGAGGAAGGGCCGGACGGCGCGCCGCCGCGTCCGCTGGACTGGCTGGCGGCACGGTGGGCCGGCCATCAGCCCGACCTGCCGCCGCTGCAGACGTTGATGCGGGCCGGTCGGGTGGTGTTCCTGCTCGACGCGCTCAACGAGATCCCGCACGCCTGCGATGCTGTGCACGCCGAACGGCTGCGCGCCTGGAAGCACTTCCTGGCCGACGACCTGACGATCCATCCCGGCAACCGGGCCGTCCTCAGCTGCCGGACGGGGTCCCACCGGGTGGCGATGTCGACCGCCGCCTTCCCGATCTCGCGCGTCGTCGTGGAAGGGCTCGACGCCGAGGGCGTTCGGGCGCTCATCGCGCGCCGCGACCCCGAGCGCGGCCAGGAAGTGGCGGACGCCGTCATCGGCGGGCCGCTCTTCGACCTCGCCCGAAGCCCGTTCATGGCGGCGCTCCTGGCGCAGCCCGACGTCGACGTGCGCCAGCAGGGCTGCGCCGAGGTGCTCACGCGCAGCCTGCGCCAAGCGCTCGTGCGCGAGCTGGCCGCCGACAACCCGATCGTCGTCTCGAGCGCGGTCCTCACCGCACATGATCGTGCCCGCATCATGAACACGCGCCGTTGGCCGACGCCCTGGGACCTGCCCGAGGACGGCCCGCTGTTCCGGCGCCTGGCCGCTCTTGCGCTGCCGCCGCTTGCGACGGAGCGCGTCGGTCCGACGGTGAGCGAGCCGCTCAGCTACGCTGCAGTCCGCGCCGCGTTGGACGATCCGTCCGCCGCCCTCATCCTGGACGCCGGCCACGCGCTCGGCGTGCTCGACATCGACCTCGATCGTGATGAGGTCCGCTTTGCGCACCCGCTCTGGCAAGCCTACTTTGCTGCGCGCGCCCTCGTCGGCGATCCCACGGCGGACTGGCCCCCTGCGCCGACGGACGATTGGGCGGATGCGCTCCACATGGTGGCCCAGATGACGCCGGAAGCTCAGGGCATGACGCATGTGGGCGGGCGATTCGAAGCGGGCCAACCGAGCTGAAGCGGGCCAACAGAGCCACCGGCTCCAACGGCTGACGCCGTTGATCCGGGAGGACGCGCCACCTCGCCGTCCTCGATGTTCACGCGTCCGAACCGGCGTCCGAAGCGGCCCGGATCGCCGCCTCGGCGTCCCAGAACACGGCATCCGGGCCGAGCGCCCCGATCAAGCCGCCCCGTTCGAGCTGGGCCAGGACGGACGGCTGGACGGCGGCCAGGAGCAGACGGGAGCCGTCGGCCGCCAACCGTTCGTGGAGGTGGGTGAGCGAGAGCAGCCCCGACGTGTCGACGAGCGGGACGCCGCGCATCGAGAGGATGAGCGCGCGCACGCCCTCCAGGTGCGCGAACGCCTCGTTGAACGGTCCGGTGGCGGCGAAGAACAGCGGCCCGGAGAGATACGCCACCCGGATCCCGGCGTATGGGTCCGGCCAGGCGACGGGCAGCGGGTTGCGCAGGCGTGCCGGGTCCACCGGCCGGACTTCGATCGTCAGCGCGGCGATCTGTCCGATGAAGAAGACGGCCGAGAGCGCGACGCCCAGCAGTATGGCCTGCGTCAGGTCGAGCGCGACCGTGGCGACGAGCGTCACGGCGAACTTGAGCATGGCGGACTTCAGGCGGTGGAGGCGCATGAAGCGGATCGCCTCCCACTCGTTCATCCGCCACGCCGTCACCAGCAGCACGCCCGCCAGCGCGCTGAGCGGGACGGCCGCCATGAGCGATGCGCCCACGAGCACCGTGGCCAACAGCGCCGCGCTGTGGACGAAGCTCACGACGCGCGTCCGCCCGCCGCTCTTGATGCCGACGCTCGATCGGGCGATCGCCGCCGTGGCCGGTACGCCGCCGAAGAACGGGATGAGCACGTTGCCGACGCCTTGCGCGATCAGCTCCTGGTTCGCGCGCAACCGGACGCCGGTCATGTTGCTGCCGACGGCCCCGCACAACAGGCTCTCGATTGCGCCGAGCGCCGCGATGGACAGGGCCGGCGCCAGGAGCTCGCGCATCTGCGACCACGGAATCTCGCCGAGCCGAAGGCGGTCGGCCAGCAGCAGCGTGCGCGGGATGTCGCCGATCTGCGGCACGGGCCAGCCGAGGAGCGCCACGATCGCCGTCGCCGCCACCAGCCCGATGAGCGAGGCCGGCACGCGCTGCCAGCGCTGCGGCCAGAAGACCATCACCGCGACGACGAAGAGCCCGACAGCCAGGGGCCGGAGGAGCGGCGTCGGCGGATGCTGCACGTACGCCATGAGCTGGAGAAAGGCGGTGTCCGCCTTGGGCGTCCGCACGCCGAGGAGGTTGTCGATCTGAGAGACGGCGATGATCACGGCGATGCCGCTCGTGAAGCCGCTGATCACCGGCGACGGGATGAACGCGACGAACCGGCCGAGGCGCAGCAACCCGACGACGAGCAGGACGATGCCGGCCATCGCCCCGGCGACCCACACCCCTTCCACGCCGTAGCGGTGCGCCAGGACGAGCAGGATCGCGCTCATCGCGCCGGTCGGCCCCGAGATCTGATACGGTGCGCCCGACAAGCCGCCGATGATCACGCCGGCCAGGATCGCCGTGACGAGCCCGGCCGCCGCCGTCGCCCCGGATGCCACGCCGAACGCGAGCGCCAGCGGCAGCGAGACGGCCGCCACGGTCAGCCCGGCGAGGGCATCGCGCGTGAAGTCGGCGGCGCGGTAGGCGCCGAATTCCTCGTGGTACAGGGAGCGGAGGGTGGCGAAGGGCATGGCGGGTCGGCTTTCTGCGGGGGCATGGATGCACGGGATTGAACGCACGGGATTGGATGCACGGGGCCGGAGGTGGGTGGGAGGGGACTCGGAAGTGCGATGGCAGCACGGACCTGACGTGCTACGGCGCCAGCACGCGCACCGGCGCCAGCGCCAGCTCGTGGCCGAAAACGTCGACGCTCAGGCCGCCGCGCGCAGGATCGTACACCTTGACGAAGAGCGTGTAGGCATCCGGCGGGGCGTCCGCGTACACCGGCACCGGCTGATCGTCGGCCACGACCTCGCCGCGCCGCCAGCCCGACGTCGGCCGCGTGCCGTCGGCCGGCGCCTCGTCCCGCTGGCCCCATGTCTCGGCGGCCCCGCGCCGCAGTTGCACGGAGACCTTGTGGTCCGTGCGAAGCCGCGCCGTCGACCGCCAGTACAACGTGAGCGGCAGCGTCTCGCCGGCGTGCACGCTGCGGGTGGGCAGGCGGTAGCCGACGAGTTCGATCGCGTCGCCGAAGCGGACGCGCATCGGGGACGGGATGCCGTCCGGGCCGACGGGGGCGCGCACGGAGAGGAACGAGAGAAGGACGGTGTCGGCGCTGCCTCCGTGGCGGACGCGTTGGCCCGTACGATGATCGTAGAGCCCAACGATCGCCGTGCAATCGCACGGTGCCGCGGTCGCCGGCGGCAGGCGGAAGACGTGGCGATCCGGAATCGCGACGTCAACCGGCCAGTCCGACGTGGCCCAGCGACCTGCGGCCGGGTAGCTGTCGTGCTGGGCGACGACGAGCCCGTTGCTGTCGACGAGGTGGATGAACACGGACAGGTCGCGCGAGATGGGCTGCGTCGCGGACCAGCGCAGGTCGACGACCAGGCTGTCGCCCGGCTTGAGACCGAGCGGTGGCGGCCCATTCGTTCCGCCCGGCGTCAGGTCATCCGGCACGACGCCGCTCGACGTCGCCACGCCGGCAGCCTCAAGCGTGATCCCGCCGTCGAACCGCGCGAGGACGTCCGCCCCGCCCGTGCCGCCCGCTGCCGCCGGCACCGCCGCCGGTGCCCGGTACGCGGGCGCCACGACGGTCGCCAGCAGCCACGCCGACAACATCGCCCATCCGGCCACAATGACCCACGGCCAGCGGCGCGCGCCGAACATCGGCCGACCGACGACGCCCCACCCGACGGCCAGCAGCACCGCCAGCGCCGGCACGGCCGGGAACATCAGCCGTCCTTGCGGGAACTGCACCCGCGCCCAGAGCACAACGCCCGCGAGGAGCGATGTGACGATCAGCGCGCACGTGGCGACGGCCCAACGCATCCGCCCGTCGCCACGCCATGTCGCCCACATCGCACCGGCGACACCGATGACCGCTGCCGCCGCCAGGCCGATGAACACCGTGTCCGACGCCGGCAGGTTGTACCAGCCGAACACGGCCCACATGCTCTTCCAAACACCGACGATCTGCCCGGCCAACTCGGCCAGCCCCGGCGGGCTCGGTCGGCGCTGCATGGCGGCCCACATGAGCGGCAGGCCGGTGGGGTCGCCGAAGAGGCGGAGGTTGCGCAGCGGCCACCAGACGGCGAGGAGGGTCAGGGTGAGGGTGAAGGCGGCGAGGGGGAGGAGAGTGGACGATGCGAAGGCTGAGGAGCTCGTCGGCCGCGCGGCCCCTGTCGACTCGCCGCGCCGGTACCAACCATGGTAGGGGCGGCCCTTGTGGCCGCCCTCCGCCGCGCGTCCCGCGACGAGGATCGCGACGATGGCCGGTGGGATGAGGAACAGCCCGTTCAGCTTGCACAGGAGCGCCGTGCCGCACGCGATGCCGAGGGCCGCCGCGTTGCGCGCCGTCGCCCCTCCGTCCAAGACGCGCGCGACGGCCCACAGGACGATCGCGCCAGCCGCGAGCGCCGCGATGTCGTTGCTCACCTGCGTGCCGAAGAACAGCGTCGCGGGCGAGAGGGCGACGGTGGCGGCGGCGGCGAGGGCGACGTCGGGGAGATCGGGGAGCAAGCGGCGGGCGGCGGCGAACGTGGCGAGGACGGCGACGACGGCGAGGGCGAGGCTGACGAGACCGGCGGCGCGGGCGGCGCGGGCGACGCCGTGCCACGGAAAGCGCTCGCCGGGCGGGTGGACGACCCGATTCACGTTCCCGCCCGCCGTCGTGACGCCAACGGCGGCATGCGGGTTGTCGCGCATCGCCGTCGCGCTGTCGCCGCGATCGAACGGCCGGACGACGAGCGCGACGAGCGCGTAGTACAGCGGCGGCTGGCTCCCCTCCTGCCGCCACGGCGCATCCCGCGCCTCCTCGACCGACCGCGGCAACCCGCCGCCGTCCGCCAGATGCGCCGCAAAGTGCCAATGCCAGATCCCGTCCGGCGCCTCCCACGGCGGCACAAAAAGCCACCACGCGAGGGCGAGGGGGATCATGAGGGCAAGGAGGGCGAGCAGCACGGTCGGCGGGCGACGCAGGGCCATACCCGCGAGTGTGCCACCGCACGTCCGCTTGCGGCCAGCCGCAACCCGTCGGGACAACCGCCCCAGATGCCAGGCCGCAGCACCGCGCATCCGACGTCCGCGGGGCGATGCGTTGCGCTGCGCGGTTGGTGTGGGCATCATTCCGCACCATGCACGACGATCACACCGACCACGCCAACCCTACCGTCGCCGCCGCATCCCCCGCCATCACGGCGCCGGACGTCGTCCATCGCCTCGTCGCGCAGTTCGCCGAGCGGCAGCTGCGGATCCACTTCCTCACGCTTCTCACGCTGCTCGTTGCCTTTGCCGTAGTCGTCGCCCCTCGCCCCGCCCCCATCCCCACCGCCCACGCCGAGGCGCCTCCCCACCGCCTCAACCTCCCCATCGTCCACGTCAACCCCCCACCCCCGCGTGCCCGCACGTTGGATGTCCCGAGCGAGTACGCCACGATCGCCGCCGCCTTCGCCGCCGCGCGTCCGGGCGATACCGTGCGGCTGGCCGAGGGGACGTACGCGGAGAAGGGACTGCGCCTGCCGGACGGCGTCACGCTGCGCGGGGCGGGTTGGCGGCGGTCGTCGATCGTGTCCGCGTCCCCCTATCCGGCGCCGGCGGTCGGCGGGCGATCGTGGCGGGCATCCCTGGCGGGGGTGACCTTGGTCCTGGCCGCGGTAGAGAACTTCGTGCTCGCCGCGGGCGAGAAGACGACGATCGAAGGGGTGAGGATCTGGTCCGAGAACCCGTTCGAGGTCGGCATCCTCGTCGACGGACCCGGCCGTCACACGATCCGGGATGTGATGCTCTTTCAGCTTGCCAACGGTCTCGTCGGCACGTGCACCACCGGGCCGGAGTGTATCGCGCAGATCGACATCAGGCGCAGCATCGTCAACTGCGATATCGGGATCAACACCGATGCCAACACCCACCTCGTCGCCGACCATCTCACCGTCAGCGCCGGCACGGGAGCGCGGATTCGCCGACCGCAGAGCCGGTTGACGAACAGCTTGTTCGAAGGCGCCGATGTCGGGATCGACAACGGCCCGTTGGACATCGGCTCGGCCGGCATCGACGCCCACCACAACCTGTTCAGCGAGACCAAGCGGCCGTACGCCACGTGGATTCCGGCCGTCGATGGTGATCTCTCCGTCGACGCCCTTCGCGCCCCGATGGACTGGTGGCTCACCCCCCTCTCGCCCGCCCGCCACGCCGCCAGCGACGGCACCGACATCGGCGCCCTTCCGTTCGCCGGCATCGGCGCGCCGCCCACCAACCTGCGCACCGGGCGCGCTGCGGCCGCGTCGCTCGGCGCGGCCCAGCCGTGGGTCGTGTCGTGGGATCCCGTGCCGGACGCCTGGATGTACCACGTCGTGGCCTCGCCCGCGGACGGCGGACCGCCGAGCCTTCGCTACAGCTACGCCCGGGCGACCGGGCACGACGACGGGCCGATGAAGGTCATGGACTGGCTCGACCCGGGCCGCGCGTACTGGGTCGCGGTGTCGACGGCGTACTTCGAGCGCGGCGAGAGCGCGGCGTCGGAGGCGGTGATGCTGCCGGCGGGGGCGGGCGAGTGACGCGACGGGCGCGAAGGATCGACCAACCCGCCGCCCCGCGCTACCATGGCGCCCTGTCTCGACGTCCGCCCCCTTGGAGCCGCCCCCATGTCCGCCAACCCGCCCCTCGGCATCGCCTTCGGCCGGTTCCTCATCCACCTGCGGATCCGCTTCATCGCCGTGCTGGCGCCGCTGTTCCTGTGGGGCGCGTTCGTCCATGACCCGGGCGCATTCCCCGGCGTTTCGTTCTGGATCGCGTTCGTCCTCTACAACCTGTGCCTGTACGGCGGCGTCAACGCCCTCAACTCGTTCTACGACAAGGACACCGGCCCGATCGGCGGCCTGAGGAAGCCGCCGGCCGTCGACCCGTGGTTGTGGCGGCTGGCGTGGGGGATCCAGATCCTCGGCCTCGTCGTCGCTGCCGTGCTGCGGCTGCCGGCCGCGTACATCGCCATCTATGTCGTCTTCATGGCCCTCAGCCTGGCCTACAGCCATCCGGCCGTCCGGCTCAAGGGCAGCCCGATCGGCAGCGCCGCTGTCGTGGCCATCGGCCAGGGATTCCTGACGTATACGGCCGGCTACGTCGCCGCCGGCGGCGCGCCGGCCGATGTCCTCGGCGGCATCCCAGCCCTCGGCGGCCTGGCGGTCAGCGCGCTGACGCTCGGCATGTACCCGCTCACCCAGCTGTATCAGCTCGAGGACGATGCGAACGCCGGCGACCGAACGCTCTCGCGGGCGCTGGGCGTGCGCGGCTCGTTCGCGTTCGCGCTCGCGCTGCTGGCCGTCAGCGGTGCGGCGCTCATCGCCGTCCTCTACCGCCTGGAGGGCCAGATCGACGCGGCCCTCGTCGGCGCGTTCTGGCTCGGGCACCTCGTCCACATCGCGTGGTGGGGCCGCACGTTCGATGGCGGCAACTGGGAGCGGAACTACGTGCGCGTGATGGGGACGAACTACGTGGATGCGGCGGTGTTCGCGACGTACATTGTTGGGCGTTGGTTGAGCTGAGACGCGAACGATGAGCGCGCCCGGGCGCTTGGCCGCCGTGCTCGCATCCGGCGCTCTTGCGCTGCCGGCGATCGTCGCCCACGTCGCCGCCGACGGGGTGGCCACAGCCGACACCGTCGCTGGTGCCGCTCCTTGCGCCGACGCCCCCGCCCACCCCGAGTGGATCTTCTGCGACGACTTCGAGTCCGCCGCCCCCAACGTCGGCGTCGGCCGCTACTTCGAGATCGACGACGACGACGGTGAATTCGCGCGCGCCGCGGGCGTCGGGCGGGACGGCTCGCTCGGCATGCGCACGGTGTGGCAGCAGGGCGAGGTCGGGGCGGGCGGGCTGAAGGTGGCGTTCGGGCGGAACCCAAACGGCTACATGAACCGGTCGCGCATCCGCCCCGACGAGAACTTCCGCGAGATCTGGTACCGGCTCGATGTGCGGCACGACGTCGGCTGGGCCGGCGACCCCGCCAAGCTCTCGCGCGCCACCGTGTTCACGCACGCGAGCGACTGGCGGCAGGCGATGGTCGCGCACCTGTGGGGCGACGGCAAGAACCACCTCCTCGTCGACCCCGCGCGCTGCGTCGACCCGTCGAACGCGGTGAAGTGCATGACCTACAATGACTTCGCGAGCTTCGAGTGGCTCGGGTACCGGCCCGGCACGACCGCCGTATTCGACACCGCCAACAGCGGCCGCTGGTACTGCGTCGTCCACCACGTCCGCCTGAACGACCCCGGACAGGCGAACGGCGTGCAGGAGTTCTTCGTCGACGGCCAGCTCGAAGCGCGGCGAGATGGGCTCGACTTCGTCCGAAGTTATCGCGACTTTGCGCTGAACGCGGTCTTCGTCGAGAACTACTGGAACGATGGGTCGGTGAAGGGCCAGGAGCGGTACTTCGACAACCTGATCATTAGCGCCGGGCCGATCGAGTGTCCGGCGGCAGATGAGGTTGGGGAGGCGACTGCGACGGTATCGGCGACGGCGACCACGACTGCCACCCCGACGCTTCTGACTACTGCAGCCACGCCCAACTGGTCGACCTTTCTGCCGTGGGCTAACCGCTAAGCTCGTGCGCCGAACGACGCACAGCGCGGGATCCATCCTCCAGCTCGTGATCCTCCCCCTCCCCCGGAGTTGGGGGGAGGGGGTCGGGGGATGAGGGCCGAAGGCCGTCCGCCCCGCCTAGCCCCGCTTCGCCCGCACGATGTCCGCCACGTCCAACCGCACGTCCGGCCAGCGCTCCGGCGACACCGTGTCCCCCGGCTCGAGCACCGCCATCGTCCGGTACCGTCCGGCCGCCGCGTCCAAGTCCCGATAGACTTCCAGCTGACGCTTCGGCAGCACGGCGATCCAGTACTCCGGGATGCCCGAGCGGGCGTACAACGGTAGCTTGATGGCGCGGTCGTGCCGCACCGAGGACTGGGCGATCTCGACGATGAACGCCACGTCGGACGGCCAGAGCCGGTCGTCGCGCGCAAGCACGTCGGGCCCGACGACGGCGACGTCGGGCATGACCTCGGTGTCGTCCGCTAGTTGAAGCGAGTTCTGCGCAGAGACGAGCGCTCGGCGTCCGAATTGGTGGGCCAGGTAGTTCACAAGGTAGAGCGATGAATGGATATGCTCGCCGCCGATGGGTGCCATGACGTAGATGTCCCCGTGGATCAGCTCGGTGCGGACATCCTCCGGCCAGGCGTCCGCCTCGAACAGCCTGTGGTACTGCTCGACGGTGAATCGCCAGCGGCCGGGTCGAACCGTTTTCGTCTGCGTGGGGATCGCCAGTGTCATCGCTCGCTCCTCCGCCCACACGACGCTCGTGGGCTGCTCGGGCAGTATAGCGATGAGGATAACCACCGCCAACGCGGTGTGGAACGCGGATCGCGACACATCGGCGACGCATCGGCGACGACCTGGCGACGGCGCCTACGGCTCGCCCAGGCGAAGTGAAAGCTTCACTCCGCGGCGATGAAGCTATCATCGCCGGCACCTAACGCCGGCTTTGCCGGCCGATGAAACCTTCATCCGTGCCCGATGAAGCCTTCATCGCCGCGCCGCTCCTCCAGGAACCCGCGATGTCCCTTCCGTCGCTCCTCCTCCTACACGGTGCCCTCGGCGCGAGCGACCAATTCGACGCCCTCGCCGGGCGCCTGTCCGACACGTTCGACGTCCACCGCTTCGACTTCGAGGGCCACGGCACGCTGGCACCGCCGACGCGGCCGATGACGATGGACCGCTTCGCCGAGGCGGTGCGCGATCACATCGCGACGAACGGCCTCGCGCCGGCGCGCGTGTTCGGCTACAGCATGGGCGGCTACGCCGCGCTCCTGTGCGCCCGACGCCATCCGGGTACGATCGAGCGGATCATGACGCTCGGCACGAAGCTGGCCTGGACACCGGATGTCGCCGCCCGCGAGGCCGGCTACCTCGATGCCGCACGCCTGACCGAACGCGCCCCCGCCTTCGCCGCGCAGCTCGCCGCGCGCCACGGCGATGCCCACTGGCCCGCGCTCCTCGCCGCCACCCGCGACATGCTCCTCGCCCTCGGCACCGCCCCAGCCCTGTCGGACACCGACTGGCCCGCCCTCGACATCCCGGTCCGCATCGCCGTCGGCGACCGGGACGCGACGGTGACGGTCGACGAGTGCGTCGCGGCGTACCGGGCACTGCCCAACGCGCAGCTGCAGGTGTTCCCCCAAACGCCGCACCCGCTGGAGCGGGCCAACCCAGAGTGGCTGGCCAAGGCGATCCGCGAGTTCATGGCAAGCGCGACAACGGTTGCGTAGGGGCACGGCATGCCGTGCCCATTCGTACAACAACCGCATCCGCAGGCGCACGACAACCATCGCTTAGGGGCACGGCGGTTTCCGCATTGGCGGCGCGGGTTCGCAGGTTGGGGGAACGGGAACCTACCGCCGCGCCCCCTTCGCCACGTACGGCGCGTAGATCGCGATCGTCACCGTGTCTTCCGCGATCGTCCGGTGCCCGTCCGCGTTCGTGTGGATCACCTGCACCCGCTCGTAGCGGGCCAGCGCCGCACCCTGCGCGCCGAAGCCGGGCGGGTTCGTCGTGTCCAGCGTGAAGTTGCCTTCGGCGTCCGTGCGGACGGCGACGTTGATCGAGGCCTCGCCGTCGCGCGGCCAGAGGCGCAGCTGGGCGAAGCGGCCGAGGACGCCGGTGCCGACCGGGACGCGGCCCGTGACGGTGCTGCGCGCCGTGTCGAGCGCGAGGCGGACGTCGGCGATCGTCATCGTGGCGGCTTCGGCCGATGCGCCCGTGCCGATGTTCGCCGAGACCGATTGGCCCGGCCGCGGCTCATCGACGGCATTCTCCCCCGAAACGAACATCGTGAAGTCGATCCAGCCGTCCGTGTTCGTCGCCCCGTTTGCGGTCTGCACACGCCGTCCATCGTTCCAGCGCAGTTCGGCCGGCGTCAGCGGCGTCGCCTCGAGGCCGAACGAGCGTTGGCCGAGGTACGCCGTCAGCCGCGCGATCCGCGCCAGCGCCCACTGCCGGTGCCCCTCGCCGTTCAGGAACGCCACCGTCGCGCTCGTCCCGCCGAGGCCGTCGATGCCGCCGGGCAGGGCGAGGCGGAAGGCGCCGGTTCCATCGGTCGTCACGTTCTGGTTGCGCACCTGCCCGTTCGAGCCGACGACGCGCGCGGCGAGGGCGGTCGAGATCGGGCCGGTGCCGACGATGGCCGTGGCGCCGCCGTCGCGGCTGAAGCGCGCCGACAGGTCGTCGGCGGTGAGGGCGATGTGGCGCGCCTCGAACTCGACGTCGACGGTGCGGCCGGCCGTGATCGCGACGGCGTCGTCCATGTCGCCGCCGCGGACGATGCGCGCGTCGAACGCCTGCCCGTCGTCGGCGGTCGCGGTTCCGCGGCCGATCTCGGTCGCGCCGTCTTTCAACGTACCGACGATGCTTGCGCGCGGGAGCGCGTAGCCGGCCACGGCGTTGCCACCGACCTGGACGTTCAAGTACGGCAGAAGGCGGTCGATCCGCGAGCGGTCGCCGTTGGGGTAGGTGTAGGTGATCTCGAGACGGCTCGCGGCGCGCAGGTCCTGGTCGGGCGCGAACTCGGCGGCGTACGTGCTGACGGCTTCGACGAGCTGCTCGCGCGTCTCGGCGCCGTTGCCGCTGCCGGCCGGCGGACGGGCGCGCACGGCCACGCGGCCGCCGGGCGTCGCCTCGCCGAAGACGCGCTCGCGCGCCGTGTCCCACTCGATGGACAGCGCCGGGACGGTCATCTCCTTGGTGGCGTTGTTGAACTGGACGCGGATCCGGTCGCCGGGCTTCGGGAAGTAGGCCGCGCCGCCGGCCGTGCGGAGCGTCGCGTCGAACGCGCCGAGGAAGTTCGCCGTGTCCGTACCGCCGGCGAGGACCGTTCCGGTCGCCGACAGCGCCGTGACCGTCACGTCGGCCCCGCCAGCCACGCTGCCGTCCACACGGCCCGCCTCGGGCCAGACGCGGAGGGACGAGGCGGCCGTGGCGAGCGTGATCGTGTGGCCCTCGGGTACGGTCTGCGTCACCTCGACGCCGATCCCGCCGACGAGGTCGAAGTCGCCCCTGAAGTCGGCCACGTAGCGGCCGGCCGCGTCGGCGGTGACGTCGCGCGAAGCGCTGAAGAAGAGGATGGATGCCGTCACCCGCAGCGCCGCGCCGGCCGGTGCCTGGCCGCCGACGGTGTCGGCCGCGATGTCGATGTCGGCGGTCAGCGTCGGGATCGGGAGGTCGATCCGCGCCGTGCCTTGGCGAAACTCGAGGACGTCCGTCGGGCGGACGTCGATCGGATCGCCTTGCACGTTCTCCAGTGTCGCCTCGAACGTCGCGCCGCCGCCGAAGAAGCGGCCGCTCTCGACAAGCGTCGCGGTGTTCGCCCGCAGTGCGCCGCGCGCATCCTTCAGGTTCAGCCGCACGCCTTCGCCCGGCGTCGCGACGCCGGTGACGACGCTCTCACCGAGGCGGACCGCCAGGCGGGTGACGGCAAACGCGCGGCGGTTCGTGACGTCGACGCCGTCCTTCCGGTCGTAGACGTTCAGCTGGCCGATCGTGCCGGGCACGATGTCCAGCTCGGGCGCGAACGAGACGCGCCAGCTGCCGTCCGCGGCAGCCGTCGCGGACCGCGCCGGCGGGTTCGCGACGCCGTCGATCATGGCGGTGACGCCGCGGCCGGGCGGCGCCGTTCCGCCGACGCTGTCCGTCGCGGGGTCGACGGTCACCGGCAGGTCCGGTACGGTGTAGTCGAGGATGGCCGATCCGCCGATCAGCAGCCGCAGCCGGTCGCCCGGCCGGATGTCGACCGGCTGGCCGGCGGCGTCGGCGAGCGAGGCCGACCAGATGCCGATGAAGTTCGCCGTTCCTTCGCCGCGACCGGCGACGGTGTCGCCGCGCCGGGTCAGCTCGACGGCCAACTCGGTGCCGGCCGGCGCGATCCCGGCGACGGTGTCGCTGTAATGGAAGAACATCACCTGCTCGGACTGCAGCCGCTCCGCACGAAACGTGAACGCGCCCCGCACGACGTCCACCCGCAGCGTCGTGAGCGTGTCGACATCGTAGGCGCCCGCGAAGTCGACCGAGAAGCGCCCGGTGCCGTCGGCCACGGCGCCGCGCGACGCGGCATCGAATCCAAGCCCGGTCCGCACCGTCACCGTCACGGCCGCGCCGGGCGGGGCGGTGCCGAGAACGACATCGCTGTCGGTGTCGCCGAGAACGGTCAGCGCCGGTGCGCTGTCCGCGATCGTCGCCTCGCCGGAGCGCACCGTCACGCGGTCGCCGGCCGCAATGGGCGCTCGCCGGCCGGTCGCGTCTGCCACATCGAGGCTGTAGGCGCGGAGGAGCGGGATCGAACGCCCGGCCGCGCTGCCCTTCACCGCACCGCCCGCCGTAGTGACCTCGACGCTCACCTCGGCGTTCGAGCCGGCCTGGCCGGTGACGGTGCTGCGGCCGAGCGTGACGACGGCCGACAGTGGAGACTGGGCCGGGTCTTGGGCGGCCGGCATCGCCTGGACGCGGGGCAGCGTCGCGGGCAAGGAGGCGACGAGCGCGGCGATGAGGGCGGTGGCGAGTGCGGCGACGAAGGCGATTCGGGTGCGGGACATCGTCGGCTCCTGGAGGGCGGGCGCGTGGGAGCGCGAAGGATAGCATCTATAATCCCGCCCCATGACCGACTTCCAGCGCCCGACCGGCACGCAAGACGTCCTGCCAGACGACCAGGCCTATTGGCGCTGGATCCTCGCCACGGCGCGCGATGTCGCCGGCCGTTACGGCTGCCGGCCGATCGACATCCCGATCTACGAGCACACCGAGCTGTTTGCGCGCGGGGTCGGGACCGGGACGGACATCGTCGAAAAAGAGATGTTCACGTTCCGGCCGCGGCCGGAGAGCGAGCAGCTCACGCTCCGGCCCGAGTTCACGGCCGGGATCATGCGGGCCTACCTCCAGAACGGGATGGGCTCGTGGCCCCAGCCCGTCCGGCTCGTCACGTTCGGCCCGGTCTTCCGCTACGAGCGGCCGCAGGCGAACCGTTTCCGGCAGCACTCCCAGTTCAACGTCGAGATCATCGGCGAGGCCGATCCGGTCGTGGACTTCGAGGTGATGAGCCTGCTGTGGGACTACTTCTCGGCGCTTGGCCTGACGGGCCTGCGCTTCCAGCTGAACTCGATCGGCAGCCCCCAGGCGCGCCGGTCGTACGTTGCCGACGTCCTCGTCCCGTACCTCGAGCGCCGCCGTGCCGAGCTGCCCGAGATCGACATCGAGCGGCTGGCGAAGAACCCGCTGCGCGTGCTGGACAGCAAGGAGGCGCCGACGCAGAGCGTCATCGCCGACGCGCCGCGCCTCACGGACCACATCGACGACGAGAGCCGCGCCCACTTCGCCGACCTCAGGCGCTACCTCGACCTCGCCGGACTGGCGTACGACCTCAACCCATTGCTCGTTCGCGGACTCGATTACTACACGCGCTCCGTGTTCGAGATCCACGTGCAGGGCATCGGCGCCCAGAGCGCGCTGTGCGGCGGCGGGCGGTACGACGGCCTGATGGAGCTCCTGGGCGGCGTGCCGACGCCCGGCGTGGGGTTCGGCAGCGGGATCGAGCGCTGCGTGGCCGTCCTCAAGCAGTTCGACATCCCGCCGCCGCCACTCGGCACGCCCGACGTCTGGTTCGTCTACTTCGACGGCCCCACCAAGGACGCGTGCGTGCAGGCGGCCGTGGCGCTCCGGCGTGCCGGGATCGCGGCCTCGATGTCGCCGGGCACGAAGGGGATGCGCAAGCAGCTGGGCGATGCGTCCGACGCCGGGGCGCGGTTCGCGGCGATCATCGGCGGGGACGAGCTGGCGGCCGGGACGGTCATGCTGAAGGACCTCGCGGCCCAGGAGCAGCGGGTCGTCGAGCGGGATGCGCTTGCGCTGGCGGTCACGGGCGGGTCGCCGGACGACGGGTAGGCCTTGGCCGGCAAGGCCTATGGCCGCCCGAACTGCGTCCTATACCTACTCAAACCGCGGCCTATACCCGCTCGAACCGCGCCTGGAAGAACCGCAAGTACTTCGGCTCGTACAGCATTCGAAGCCCCGTCGCCGTCGCCCGCTGGTCGTACACGGCCTTCACGGACTCGGCTACGACGTCCATGTGGGCCTGGGTGTAGACGCGGCGCGGGATCGTCAGGCGGGTCAGTTCGAGCTTGGGGAACTGATGCTCGCCGGTTTGCGGATCGCGGCCGGCGCTGACGATGCCGCGCTCCATCGCCCGGATGCCGGCGTCCAGGTAGAGCTCGGCGGCCAGCAGCTGGGCCGGGAACTGGTCCTGCGGGACGTGCGGGTAGAACGCGCGGGCGTCCAGGAAGACGGCGTGGCCGCCCGTCGGACGGACGATCGGGATGTCCCAGTCGGCCAGCAGCTCGCCCAGGTAACGGACCTGGCCGATCCGGGAGCGGATGTAGTCGTCCTGCATGGACTCCGTGATGCCGATCGCCATCGCCTCCATGTCGCGCCCCGCCAGGCCGCCGTACGTGTGCAGGCCCTCGTAGACGACGACGAGGTTGCGCAGCTCCTCGAACAGCCCCTCGTCGTTCACCGCCAGCCAGCCGCCGATGTTCACGAGGCTGTCCTTCTTGGCGCTCATCCACGCCGCATCCGTGAGGTCGCACAGCTCGCGGACGATCTGGGCGATGGAGCGCTCCGCGTACCCGGCCTCGCGCTCCTGGATGAAGAACGCGTTTTCGACGAGGCGCGTGGCATCCAGGAAGAGCTTCAGGCCGTGCCGATCGCACAGCGCGCGCACGTCCTTCACGTTGGCCATGCTGACCGGCTGCCCGCCGGCCATGTTCACCGTGCCGGCCAGGCTGACGTAGGCGATGTTCGCCGCGCCCTCGGATGCGATCACGGCCTCGAGCTTGGCGAGGTCGACGTTGCCCTTGAACGGATGCGGGTCGTGCGGATCGTGCGCCGCGTCGATGATGACGTCCACGAAGCGGCCGCCGGCCAGCTCCTGGTGCAGGCGGGTCGTCGTGAAGTACATGTTGCCCGGGATCACCTGGCCCGGTCGGATCGCCGTCTGGCTGATCAGGTGCTCCGCCCCGCGGCCCTGATGCGTCGGCACGAAGTAGCGGTAGCCGTACGTGCGCTGGACCGTCTCCTCGAGACGATAGAAGTTGCGGCTGCCCGCATACGCTTCGTCACCCAGCATCATCCCGGCCCACTGCCGGTCGCTCATCGCGTTCGTCCCGCTGTCCGTCAGCAGGTCGATGTACACGTCGTCCGACCGCAGCAGGAACGTGTTGAAGCCGGCCTCGCCGAGCGCCTGCTCGCGCTGCGCGCGCGTCGTCATCGTCAGCGGCTCGACGACCTTGATCTTCCACGGCTCGGCCCACGAGCGGCGGCCGAACTGTTGGCCCATCGTGCGGGGGGGAAGTGGATCGGACACGGTTGGGGCTCCTGGGTGTGGGCTGCAGCCTTGATGGGAAGGCTCGCGGCGGCTAGTTATCCGCCGCCCCGCCTTCGATCCAGTCCCGGATCAGCGCGATGTCCTCGTCGGACATCCGGACGCCGCCGGGCGGCATGTACGGCGACACCTGCCGGGACACCTTGAGGTAGAGCAGGCTGGCCTGCGGCTCCCCCGGCACGACGACCGGCCCGCTGTTGCCGCCGGCCATGAGGTGGGCGTAGTCGTCCAGGTTCAGCCCGCCGACGTAGCCGTGGCAGCCCCGGCAGTCGCGCACGAACATCGGCAGGATGTCGTCCCGGAAGCTGACCGGGTCCGGACCCGGCTTCGTGACGTCGTCGACGGGCCACGGCACGGGTCCCGTCACGCGGTAGTTCGACGCGACGCGCACGAGATCGTAGAGGTCGATGCAGCCGCTGTCGTCCAGATCCGCCGTCGGATCGAAGTCCGCCTCGCCGGCGCACTGGCGGTAGTGGGCCAGGATACGCACGAGGTCGAAGAGGTCGACGCGGTCGTTGTTGTCGGTGTCGCCGCCCGGCAGCTCGACGGTCTCCATCGTCGTGACGGCGTCGGCGACGCACGGCACGTTGTCGGCGGAGGCGCTGAGGTGGCGCGGCCGCGTCGCGTGCAGGCGGACCGTGCCGGGGGAGAGGCCGGTCAGTTGGAACGCGCCGTCGGGCCCGGTCGTCGTTTCGGCCCCGTCGGTCCCGTTGGCCCCGGCGGCCGCCCGCACGATGATCCCGTCGTCCGCGCCGGCGCCGGACAGCTGGAGGCGGCCGTTGATCGTGCACGTACCTGCCTGCGCGGCGGGCGCGGCGTGGGCGAGGGCGGAGGGGTCGCTGACGCGTACGGCTGCAATCGATGCGGCGAGCGACGCGGCAATCGCGAGGGCGACAGCGATACGGGTGAACGGTCCGGACGGGACGGGCCGATGCGCGCTCGGTGTCGTCGCTCGAGGGGCTCGCGGTCTGGGCATGGGCATCGGCACGGGCGTCGGCATGGGCATCGGCATGGTGGTTGGCCCCCCGTCGCGAGGCACCGGCGTCGGCGACACCGGGTTCGACAGCTTGACATGATCGCACGTTTGCTCGGACGCGACGTTGCGTTGGCGCAAGTTCGCGCGGTGGGTCATGCTGTATGCTCGATCCGTTCAGCCGGGATCCGTTCATCCAAGATCCACTCCGTTCAGATCCGCTCCGTTCAGACAGACGCGCTCAACCAAGGATGATGCCGGTGACCAAGCCCTACCGAACGATGGTCCGACTGTTCGCCGTGCTCGGCGCATTGGCCGCGATCGACGCCGCGTTGGCATCGGTGGGCGTCACGTCGTTCCTGATGGGCCTGCGTTGGCTGCGCGTGCACCTTGTGACGATCGGCATCGTCGCCGAGGCGGCGTTCGGGCTCCTGCCCGGCCTCGTGGCGCTGCGTGCCGGACGACCGGCGCCGCCGCCGCGAAACGACCGCTGGCTGCTGCTGAACGTCGGTCTCGTCACCCTCCTCGTCGGCATTCCGCTCATCCGTGCGCCGATGATCGGCGTCGGCGGCACGCTGGTGCTGCTGGCGGCCGTGTGGCTGGCGTGGGACCTTTGGCGGATCGTGCCCGACGCATCAGATGCGACCGCGAACGGCACGGGCGGCCGCCCCTTCTACCTGGCCGCCCTCTCGTTCGTCGTCGTCGGCGCGCTCGTGGGCACCGGACTGTGGCTCGGTTGGGGGCCGTGGCTGCGGATCGCGGTACCCAAGGAAACGCACGTCCACGCCGTCGTCTGGGGCTTCGCATCGTTCGTCCTGGCCGGTCTGCTGACGGACCTGCAACTGCCGCTGACGGGCCGAGCTGCCGCGCGGCCGCGCTGGCTGACGATTGCCTTCTGGCTGCAGCTGGCCGGCGCTCTGGCGCTGCTCGCTGCGCCGTGGATGGGCGACGCGAACGGGCTCATGATCGGCGGCATCGTTCTGTTCGCCGTCGCGACGGCGCTGCTGTACGTCCAGCGGATTCTGCCTTTGCGCGCGCACGGCGGCCCGGGCGCGGCCCATGTGCTGACCGCCTACATCTGGATCCTGGTGCCCGCCACCGCGCTGCCGTTCATCCTCCTCGGCTCCGGCACGCTGCCCGTGGCGCGGGTCGAGTCCGTCGGACCGGCCATCCTGGCGTACGGCTGGCTGCTGCAGACGCTCATCGCGCTCCTCCCGCCCGCGTTCGCGCGGGTCGAACAGGCCGACGCATCGTCCGCGGATCGCTTGGCGCTCGGCGGTCGCTGGAGCAGTTGGATCGGCCTCAACGTCTGCACGCTGGCCCTCGTCGCCAGCATCGCGCTGCCGGCGTTCGAAGCGCGGCTGCAGGGGGTGGCGTTCGGGCTGCTGGCGGCGGTGTTGCTCGGGTGGGCGTGGGATCTGACGCGCACCCAGTCCCGGGCCGAACGCATGGCGGGGTACTAGCCGCGTCCATGCGAGCGCAGCCCGCTGCGGCCGGGCACTACACGTCCTTCACACGAAAGCAGGGCAAGGCCGTGACCAACCACAAGGTCGTCTCCGGTTCGGTTGACACCCGTGGGCCCGTCGCGGCGACCGCAAATCGCGGGCCTGCGAACCCCTTCCGCGGCCCCGTGCGGTTCGCGCTTGCAGCGGCTGCGGTGTGTGCCGGCGTGCTCGTCGCCGCTGCACTGCTTGCGCCTGAACGGACCACGACACCCTTGGTGGATGCGGCGACGCTGCAAGGCGGCGCGTGGGTGCTCAAGGAACCCGTGGTGAACCGGGCGTCGGACCGCGTGCCTGTGCCCGAGGAGAACCAGCAGGGTTCGTTCGACATCAGCCCAACCGGGGCGAGCAGTTCGTTCAGCTGGAGCAACTCGAGCACCGGTCGAAGCGGCTCGATGAGCACCAGCCACGCCTGGACGCCGCCGCCCGCGGTGCTTCTGCCCGGCCAGACCATCGAGGTGTCCGTCTCGTCGACGCTGTCGATCAGCGGCTCCGGCGACGGTTGGCACCATGACTGCGACACCTATTTCTGGGCGGATCCCCCGGCGCGCCGCCTCGCGTCCGCCAACCTCGGCGGCTACGAGTACAACCCGGGCACCAAGACGGGGACGTTCGCCTACGCGGTGCCGAACGGTCCCGGGACGCTGCAGTGGTTCTTCGGCGTCGGCACGAGCTGGAACAACGGGTCGTCGGTGACCTTCGACTACGAATGGCGCGCCGTTGCCCCGCCGATGACCGCGACGGCTTCGGCGACGGCAACCGCCAAGCCCAGCGCAACCCCGACGCCGGTCCTGGATGTCATGGTCGGGCACGTCGAGCACACCCAGGTGATCCAGTGCATGGACATCACCGAGGGCGCGACGAACTGCGCGGACAACGAGATCCCGCTGATCCGCGGCAAGCCCGCTCTGCTGCGGGTCTACCCGCTCGTGGACCTCGCTTCCGGCAAGGTCGACGGCCAGCGGCTGGACGCCCGGGTAACGGTCCTCGACCCGCCCGGCCGGGTGCTGCGCCCCTTGCACGGGCCCGCCGTGCTGACCGCCGCGCACACGGATGGGAGCCGCGCGTTTACGCTGCGGCCGCACCTTGGCGGTGGGACGCTGGACTTCGACTTGCCGCTCGACCTCGTCCGGCGGGCGCGCGTCGTGCTGCGCGTCGAGCTCGACCCCGACCGCCGGCTCGCCGAAACCGACACGCGCAACAACACCGAGATCGTGACGTTGGACTTCGAGCCCAGCCCGGAGCTCGCCGTCACCTACGTGCCGATTCGCTACCGGCCGCCGGGCCAGCCGGGCAAGTTGCCGGACGCCGATCGCATCGCGCGTGCGGCGGCCTGGATGAAGGGCACGTTCCCGCTCGCGGCCAGCGCGCTGACGTACCGGCGCGGGAGATCCATCGGCTTCGACGAGTCGCTGACGCCGAAGGCGACGCAGCGGGCGCTCATCGCCCGCCTCAACTGGCTGTACGCGCATCCGCGCGTGCTCAACCTCGGCGGCTCGCCCGACCTCCTGGTGGGCTGGCTCCCCAGGACCGGCGACACGAAGGTGGTTGGGAGGTCGAATCCCGCGTGGAGCGCACCGGCCGGTCTGGAACATGTGGTCTGGGTCCAGAACTATGCCCACGGGCCGGAGACGATGGCGCACGAGATTTCGCACAACCTGGGGCGCCGCCATCCCATCCGCACGAAGCCGGATCGCGTCAATGCCTGCGGGGCTTGGGACGACGACACGGATTGGCCGTTCCCGCTCGACCCGACGATCCGCGAGATCGGCGTGGCGCCGGCCGCCGCCGGCTGGCAAGCGTTGGCGTCCGGCCTCCACGACGTCATGAGCTACTGCGATGACAAGGGGTATGGCTTGGCACCGTGGACGTACCAGAAGCTGTACGATCGGTTGGCCGTGGCGGCGCCGCCGGCCGACGACGCGCGTGCGGCCGCGGCGGACGATTGGGTAGCTGAGCCGCTGATCGTCGCCAGCGGCACGGTCTTCCGCGCCGGCAGCGCCGCACTGGACAAGATCCTGTTCATCGACGGCAACCCGTCGGCCATCGAATACGGCGCGTCCGGCGAGTACTGTGTGGCCCAACTGGACGGCAACGACCGCATGCTGGAGGACGTCTGCTTCGAGGCCGACTTCCTGGACTCCGAGCAGGAGCCCGTCGACGCCGAGGACTTCTTCGTCGTGCGGCGCGCGGCGCCGGGCGTCCGTGCGCTGGAGGTGCGACGCCTGGGTCAAACGCTGGCGCGCCGCGCGGCCAGCGCCCATGCGCCGGCCGTGGCGATCACCAGCCCGGCGGCCGGCGACCGGTGGGATGGGATGCGCACGATCCGCTGGACCGCCAGCGATGCGGATGGCGAGCCGCTCGTGTTCGACGTTGTGTACAGCCCTGACGGCGGCGTGACGTGGACCCATGTCGATACCGGGCTGGTGGGCAACAGCTACGCCCTTGACATGGCGGAGCTGCCTGGCGGTGACGGGGCGCTCGTGCGGGTGTATGCCTCGGACGGCTTCCTCGCCACCGCCGCGACCTCCGACGCATTCGCGGTGACGGAGAAGAGCCCGCGACCGGTCATCCTCGCGCCGGCGCGCGGTGCCGTCCTGCGGCCCGGCATGCCGGTGAGGTTCTCGGCCGGCGGCGACGATCTCGAGGACGGTGCGCTGCCGTCCGACGCCTTCACGTGGACGTCCGATCGCGATGGGTTGCTGGGTGTGGGTGACATGGTCGTGACGCTGCTCTCCGCGGGAGACCATTGGATCACGCTCGGGGCACAGGACTCGGGGGGCGTCTTCGGGGCCGACGTGATCAGCGTGACCGTGCGCGCGTACACCGCCCACCTGCCCATTTCGTTGCGGGCTGCGCGACTCGGTGCGTCCGACTCGCCCCCAGGAACCCCCGCGACGGCATCCGCCACACCTCGTCGCACGCCTACCCGCACACCGACCCGCACGTCGATGCCGGGAGCCAGCCCAACGTCCACGCGCACGAGAACCCCCACGAGCCGCCCGCCCACGCCGTCGCCGACGGCCACCGGCGGGCCGGGGCCGTTGTGCCGATCGTGGCTCGTGAATCCGGGCTTCGAGTCCGGGCCCGTGGATTGGTGGGCCTTCGCGGCGTTGGAGCCCGGTGACGCGGCGACCGTCGTGGTGGAGGGCACCTCCGTGGGCGTCGCCGCGCGGAGCGGCGAGTGGCTTGCCATGCTCGGGCGCAACCCGGACGCCTCGGACGAGATGCTGATCCAGCCGTGGCCTCCTCACGGACCGCTGGTGGAGCCGGGCAGGATGATCTCGGCCACGCTGCAAATGCACTTCGGCATTCTCACCGACGAGGTGAGGGACGGTGTTCATGACGACTGGCTGGCCAGCGTCGTCTACGACCAGTCGGGCAATCCTGAGAGCGTGCCCCGCACCATGTTCAGCGAGGAGATCATCGACAGCGACACCTGGTACGAGTTCGCTCATCCGGTGGACGTGACCGGGTTGCTTACGCAGCGCTCGGGCTGGGAGAGCATGGCCTTCGGCTGGTATGGCGAAAACAGCGCGGAGCACCGCTCCAGGTTCTTGTTGGACAATGCGCGACTCATCGTGTGTCAGCGTGCCGCCGCCTCGCCGCCGGCGCTTCTTCCTTCACTCTCGCCCGCTCGCACGCGGGATGTGGTGCTGCCGGCGGCGGTGCTCCGAACGGACGCGGCGATGGCGGACCCGCGCCAGCTGCGCAGGTTGGGCCCGATCCTCGAGCGCGTGCTGCACCAAGAGCGCGGCCGTTGATGCAAGGCGCCGTGCGATGCGGCTACCATAGGCATCGTCGCCACCCAACCAGCTTCCCCGCCAGGTGCGCCCATGTACGAGCTCCCGCTCCCCCACGACCCCGACGACATCCTCGACGCCTGCACCGTCCGCGGCCTGCGCATCCGCGGCCAGGGCCGGCTGCCGGTCCGCCGCGCGTCGGGCGCGCCGCACTGGCACATGGGCTGGACGGACCGCTCCGGGACGATCGAGCTGACGGAGACGAAGGACGGCGCGATGCTGAAGGTGGCTGCGAACCGCGACGCCGGCTGGGCATCCGGGTTTGCGCGGCGGCTGGGGCGGACGCTGGCGCACGAGGCGGCGTTTGCGGCGGGGCGCGTCGAGCCGCTGGCGCCGCGGGTGCTCGTGATCGTCCATGACCCCGTGGTCGACGAGAAGCACGGCCGGCGGCTGAGCGAGCACATGGGGTGGAACGATCCGGACGCGCTCGTGGCGCAGTATGTGTCCGACGTGGCCGAGGCGAGCCACGGCCTCGTGCGCTACGACGTGGTTCAGCGGCGGGCCGCGCCGTGGTGGCCGCCGAAGGTCGACGGCTTCCGCTACACGCCCGCGGATTACCTGAAGCGCTGGAAGACGCGCGACATGTACCAGCCGGATGCGATCGACTACCCCAAGCAGGTGAAGGCGTTCGATCTCGTCAAGCGCTTCGAGCGCGACGAGATCGACGAGGTCTGGTTCCTCACGTTCCCGTACGCCGGCGACTGGGAGTCGACGATCGTCGGGCGCGACGCATTCTGGTGCAACTCGCCGCCCGTAGCGGGATTCGATGACTGCGCCGGCCGCTTCACGCTGATGGGCTTCAACTACGAACGTGACGTGGGCTGCATGCTCGAGAACCTCGGCCACCGCGTGGAGTCCGTGATGGACCGGGTCTGGCGGCGGCGCCACGGCGAGCGCAACCTCTGGCACCGCTTCATCCGCCACGACCAGACCCACCCCGGAGCGTCCCAGTGCGGCAACGTCCACTTCGCGCCGAACAGCGAGCGTGATTACGACTGGGGCAACCGGCGCGACGTGCCGAGCTACTGCGACGACTGGCTGGTGTTCCCGCGCCACGCCGGCATCGAGGATGCCGCAGACACTGAAGTGAACCGTACCCGCGCGCGAGTCGTCGACTGCCGTGAGTGGGGCGGTGGCGACATGCGGGCGCACCACGTCTGGTGGTTGTCCCACCTGCCGCACGTGGCAGGGGAGACGGACGGTGTGGCGAACGAGTGGTGGCGGTTCGTGGTGGATCCGAACCGGGTGACGTAGCGGCCATGAAAGCCGAAAGCCGGCCCCCTCCCTGAGGAGAGGCCCGGCCTTCGGTGTGTCCGCCCTGTCGCACCGGCTCCGGGGGGATGCCGGTGCGCGAGAAATCGGTGTGGGGGGTGCCGCTCGCTCTCAGCTCAACTCGTACGGGCTGCGGACCAGCAACAGGTACGGTGAGCCCGACGTCGGCGCGCCCATGAGGCGGGCGCCTTCCGAGGCGGCGGCTGCCGGGACCGTGGGAACTGCGTCGGCGCGGCGTCGCTCGGTTTCCAGGCTGCGCTGGCGGGCGGCCAACGCCATGAAGTCGAGATCGACCGTCGTCGTCGCGGCGTCGTGCCATGCAGTGGCGATGGGGTCCTGCCAAACGGTTTCGTGGTCGTAGAACATCGTCCCTGTCTCCTAAGCCGGTCGCATTCGAAACGCAAAGCGTGCTGATCAAGACCAAGATCGAAAAAATCGGCTGCCAAACCCACAAACGGCCCAACCACACCGGCGCACTTCAAATGGTCTGTCGACCGCTGCTTGCATGCTCTATGACGCCACCGCCGGTGGGGCGGATACGCAAAGTTTCGCGTGCCCCAGAGCCGAGCCGTCACGGCGTCGCGTCCACGGGCGTCGCTCGGCGCCCGGCCCACGGGAGGAAGAGCATCGCGCGATCGATCCCGACATCCGGCGGCGCTCCGGCGGTCGCAGTTGCCGGTGGAGCGGTCGGGGAGATGGTCGACGCGGGCGGACCGGACGTCCCCGTCGCGCTGGCCGTCGCGCCGGCTGTCGCGACGGCCGTGGCCAGCGGCGGCGGCGCGTCAGGCAGCGCGCCGTAGTCGGCGCGGCTCGGGACTTCGCCCGCCGCCACCCACGCCGCCGCGGTCTCGCGGATCGTCGCCCAGCGGAGGTGCGGCGATCCGGCGGCGCGGTCGGCCCACGCCGCCAGCGCGGGCACGTCCACGGCCGGGGCGTTGCCGTTGAAGGCACGTGCGTTGATCATCACGCTCGTCGACAGGACGGGCGGCAGCGCTTGGCCGCGGGCGACGGCCGCCGTGACGGCGCCGACGTAGGCGTCGACACCCGCCGTGTCGCGGCTGCCGCCGCCGACGCTGATCAGGTTGGCGCGCGGGTCGTGGACCGTCATCTCGGCGCCGCTCTTCGGCCGCCAGAGGCCCGTCGACCGATCGTCCGCCCCCGGCCCGTGCCCGGCGCGGTTGGCGAAGCCCCACGTCACCTCGGCCTGCCAGCGGCTCCCGTCCGGCACGGCGACCGGCAGGCGCAGCGCGTCGAACTCGGCGGCCAGCACGCCCGAGGCCACGCGGTTGGGGTGCGCGCCCCAACTGGTCAGCAGCGCCACGATGACGGGCCGATCCGCCGCGGCGTGGGCGTGGACGTCCATGTCGACGCCCATCGCTTCGAGCGCCAGGACCGCCTCCTTGGCCCGCGTCTCGCCTCTGAGCCAGCCGATGTCGACCCCGATCGACCAGCGCATCGCCGTCGGCTGCGCGCCGACGTGGCCGGCGGCGGTCACGCGGCGGTAGAAGTCCAGCAGCGCCGTCACGTCGGGCCACGACTCGGGGTTCGTCTCGATGTGCATGGAGCCCGAGACGTAGACGATCGGGCCGGCCGCTGGGTGGACGGTGGGCGCCGCGGGCGGGGGCGACGATGGCGGTGCGGTTGCGGTCGGAGGCGACTCGGTCCCCGCCACGGTCGGTCGCGGCGTCGCCTGCTGGCCGGTCAACATCGTCCAGAGCCCGCGGGCGTTCACGCTCTGCAGGCCGGCACGGCCGGCCGCCACCTCGGCCACCGTTCCTTCGTACAGCGTCCACATCGCGGCCTGTTCGGCGTCGTCGAGCAGCGGCGACTTCAGCGTCGGGTCCCACGGCGGCCGGCGGCGATCCTTCTGGTAGACCGTCACCCAGGCGGAGTCGACGGCGAAGAAGTCGTTGTCGTGCATCTTGATCCCGACGAAGTACGGCCCGCGCGCCCCGGCGGCCGCCCGCGCCTCGGCCACGGCCGCATCGAGCACCGGCCCGGGGTCCTTGCCGACGTGCTCGAACAGCCGCAGGTCCACGTGCTCGGGCCGGACGTACACGCCGCCGATCTGCTCGCCGGCGTTCACGATCCGCCCGTGCACGATCCGCATCCGCGCGCCGAGCTGCCGGAACACGGCGGCGACGTTGGTTGCGATAGGGGCGTCGGCGAGGAACGCGCCGATCCACGGCCTGTAACCGATGGTGTCGGCGACGTAGGCGTAGCCGCCCGGATCGTCCGTCGTCCGCCCGGTCACCGGATCGACGGCGTGCGTCTCGTAGCGCAGGATCGTGGCCTGCTGGTCGGCGGCCGACATCGCCGCCAGGCCGAGCCAGTCGTAACCGGTGTGGTACGGCCGCGGCGGCCGGTTGTGGCTGGAAACCTCGGCGACGGTCGAGGTGCGGAGGCGGTCGATGAGGTCGGGCGCCACGGTCTCGTACAGGCGGAGGATCGTGTCGGTGAGGTAGACGTCGACGGGCACGCCGTGGCGCTCGTGGATGTCGAGGACGCGGTGAACGGTGGCGGCGCTCCGCTCGGGGTAGCTGAAGTCCTGCGTGTTCAGCGCGAACTGGGCGTAGGCGGCCGGCTGGGCGGTCGCCGGCGGGGCGGTGTGGTGCGCGGTGGCGAGGGCGGTGGCGAGGGCAGTGGCGAGGGAGAGGGAGATGGCGAGGGCGAGGGGCACGGCCGGGCGGTTGCGGACGATGAGATCGGCGGACGCGGCGGACGCGGCGAGCGAGGCGGGCGAGGCGGGCGGCGTCGGCGTTGGGGTGGACGGCGGTCGATCGAAGGGGGCAGGCATCGCAACCTCCGGCAACGGAATTGGGGCGGGGGGAGCCGCGGGTGTGTTGCGGGGCGTAACGATGCAGCACGGGGCTGGGGTTGTAAGGTCCGGGAAAAAGAAGTGTGACGGGAGTGTGACGAGGGCCGCCGATGCCGAAACCGGCACCGGCGGCCCTCGGATCGAGCGACGGACGCGATGGCTCAGAGCGCCGCAGTGCAGCGGTAGGTGCCGTCGGCCTGCAGGTCGAACGTCAGCCGGAGTTCGGTGGCGCCGCCGACGGGAACGGCGGCCTGCTGCACGAGGCCGGCGAGCGGGCCGACGCGCTCGTCGCCCTTCTTGGCGGTCGCAAACGTGTGGCCGGCGTTGATGAGCACGGCCATGCTTGCTTCGAGTTGCTCTCGCGGGGACAGGGGCATCGGAGTCTCCTATTCTGTGTTGATGGTGCCGGATGCTGGGAACGCTGCTTCACTGGACGAAGGAGCAGTTGGGTCTCGGTCGACCGCTACGGCACGAAGAGGTTGCCCTGCCAGCCCTTGTTCTTGTCGAGGCCGAAGAAGACCCGGAAGTGCGCCGGCTTGACGCCGTTGGCGCTGTTGGCGGCGACCGCGATCAGGTCGAGGGATGGCGGGAGGTCGCCCTTCTTGTCGGACCAGCCGACGTTGAGGACGGTCTCGAGGCGGGTGGTGACTTGCTTCTTGGCTTGCTGCGGGGTCATGTTCGGACTCCTTTTCTATTCACTCGATTCACGTGAATGTCGGACTCGCGACGGACGGTCGCTGCGCACGGAACGTGACGGCGTGCTGGCTGAATGGGCTACTGGACAGCGCACTGGCCCCAGTACTTGCGGCACGTCCCTGTCCCTGTCCCGTCCGGCATGCACAGCTTGCCGGAGCTGTTGTAGTAGATCGCCCGGGTGGGACCGACGCGATTCGCGCCCGCATCGTCGAACAGGAAGCACGCGACCGGCCGGCCGCCCGTCGTCCGAAACTCCCCGAACCACTTGCGGCACGCGCCGGCGCTCGTGCCGTCCGGCGAGCACGCCTGCGAGCCGCGCCGGATGTACACGGCGTCCGTGTACGGCGACGGGTTTGCCAGGCCGTCTTCGAAGACGCGCATCTCCACCGCCTCCCCCGTCCGCGTCGTCGCGCACCGACCGAACCACCTGCGGGTGCGGCCCTCCACATCGAATGTGACGTCGCGGAGGAACGGCAGGCGGAGGGTGGTGATTCCCGTGGTGGGCCCGGTGATCCGACGGTAGCCGTCCTCGAACAGGCGGCACGTGACGGACTCGCCGCAGCCGCCTGGGGCGCCGTAAAATGTGCCGGCGCCGCTCGCGTCTTTGGGTGAGATCGACAGGTCGCTTGTTTGCGCACCGTTGCATTGCGGATAGTGCATGACCGACAGGCTGTCGTAGTCCGTGAGCGGCCGCCAGGAGTTGTCCTCGAAGCACATGGCGGCTTCGGGCCGGGTGTGCTCGTGGCGGAAGCCGAGCGTGTGTCCGAGCTCGTGGCGCAGGATGCCGCGAATCGTCCATGGAGAGATCGGCCCGAACGTTTGGTCGTCGATCATCACATTGCGCTGCGGTCGCGGCTGGTGCGGGAAGAAGGCACGGGCCAGGTAAGGTGCGTTGGCGATCGGCCGGACGTCGAACTGAACATCCGAGTTCCCGGCCGTGCATAGCGCATCTTGGGCCACGACATGTCGGAACGTGACGCCAGCCACGGCCGACCAATCTGCGGCAGCCTGTTCCATCGCGAGTACCGCGGCGTTGTAGCGCGGCCCGAAGCTCGTGGAAACGCAGTAGGTGATGTCGCATTGCTCCGGAGCGTACCAGCGCGAGTCCTGGCTGTTCACCTGGTGGACGATCAGGCCGTCCTTCAGCTGGCCGACGTCGCGCATCTTCAGCTCACCGACGTCATCCGATGCGACAACGACCTCGAAGAGGCTCCGCAATGCGTCCTCATCGTAGATCGGGATATCGCCGTCGACGATCCATGGCCCGCCGTCGGGCTCACGGTACGTGCATGCCTTGAAGTCCTCGAACGTTGGCGGTTCGTCCTTCCAGTCGCAGTCCGGTACGAATGTCGCGAGCGCAAGGTCGGCAGCGACACTGGGCGCTGGGGCGCCGGCGTCGGCATCGAGCGTCAAGCGGTACGCGGCCCGCCGTCCATGGGCGTAGTTGAAGATTTGGACCGTGACCGTCCCCGCCGATGCCGTGTTGCCGCCGTACGTGTGGACGCAGGCTCCGACGTTGCTCGACGTGCCGAGGAGCGCCCCATCGGCGAACACGGCGAAGCCGAATGGGCCGGACGGAGCACCTGGACGCGGGCCGGAGAGGCACGGTGCGTCGGTTTGCGTCAGCCGCAAGACCGACCCGCCGCTGAGGGTGCCGACATCGACGGTGGCGAAGGAACCGCCGCTGTTGCCGTCGATGGCGCCGGATGCGAGCTCCGTGCCCTGCGCGCTAGCGGTCATGCTGCGGCCGAGGGCGGCGATGGTGATAGACACGGTGATCAGCGCAACGAGGCCGCGCTTGATGGGCGGATGACGTTGCGATTCGGACGATGCGTACATGGGAATTCTCCTGGAGATGGAATCTTGAAACGGTGGATGTTTTCATGCTGCTGGCACAAGGACGACGGTCGGCGGGGCGCGCACCGATTGGCGCTGCATGGAAGTCCACATTGGATTTGACTCCGGCAATTGCTTCGAGACGGAATGCTGAACGCCTAGAGTGGTGGCGCTATCAGATAGATCGACCTAAATGACCGGTTCACGAGCATGCACTTGTAGCATACGAAATTGAAAAGGGGCGGTGATGGCTGGGGATGGCAAGAGGACATGCCATCCCCAGCGAATCAGTCCGCTACAGTGTGGCGACCAGACGCATCACCAAGCACCGAGGTGTCGTCGCGCAATTCGAAACTATGGACAAGTCGGTGCCAGTGTTTGACACCCCGTGCCGGATGGCAAGTGCATATTCAGATTCGTTATCAGCTTTGCCGGATTCGGCGGTTGGGGCTGTGCTGGCGACTGCGGATCAGGCGGAACTGCGACGATGTCCGAGTAGTACGTACATCCATTCGTCGTGAACTCCACGAAGTAGCACTTGCTGGCAGACGCGTAGAATCCAAATGTCCCGGACTGTGTCAGCGACATGCTGTTGCCCGGCTGAGCCCCGGGGCTCGGCGCCACGACTGTAGCTGAACCGGCTTCCGACGCCGTGTGCCAACTCCATGCACCTGTATGATTGTCCACCGTGTAACACTTACCAGACGCTGGCGAATCACCATTTGGGTTCGTGAATCCGGCAGTCCATCCCTGCACCTCTCTCAACGTCACGGTCTGGCCCTTGTAGGTGTTGTTCTTGCAGGTTGGAGTGCCTCCCTCTATCAGCGGCTGGTCGATAATCCCGCTTGGGTCGCCAAGCTGCAGGATTCTTCCTTGATAGCATCCGATGTAGGCAACGAGCATTCCTCGCGACCCGTCCCGTTGCTGAACCTGGCCGTCGCTCGTGCGACAGGAACGCCGAATGCGAAGCTCCATCCATGCGCCCGTCGCACAGAGGTCCATGAGGTCATTCATTTCGTGCTGCGTGTCGCCAAGCACTACCTCGTAACCCGGACCGGAGAGGCTCATTTGTTCATCGTACTCGATGCCGCGTGCTGGCTTCACGTGAAGTTCAATCTTGGCAAGCGTCTCAGATGTCGTGCATCGCTCGTTTGCCTGACTGCTCGTTACCCGGACCGTAATCGGGCTGACAGAAGACACCGTTCCCGTCATTGTCTCGGTCGTCGATACCGGAGGGGCGTTTCAACGGCACCTATCTCGGTTGGTATTGGCGTCTCGTCAAACTTCTCGATGTCATCGACAAAGAACCTAGCCTCGACCACCCCTTCTCCCAGATCGGTGATCGCCCCACCGTTGCCGAAGATGATATCGATCGCACGTTCGCGACCAGGTTCGGGACCAGGAGTCTCGTCCACAACGTTAGACGATTCTATCGGAGGACGCACTAATGCCAAGCGCTGACAGATAATGATCCCTGCCGCAACTAGCAGCACGGCAAGAAATGCTGCTGCAATTGCGCAGATGATCGAGGGCGAAGACCTTTGGTCAGACATCGTGCAGCTCCTGGGTGTTCAGCGTATTGTGAAACGAAAGCCACCGTCACGTGAATAGATGGCGGCGTGGACTCCAAACCGACACGTCGTTCTGGCCTCGCGAATGCCATACATCCAGCTCCCACCTCGCCGGACGCGCTGAGCGCACACGTTCGAAGAGCATTCGTGATGCAACGAATATGGATATGCGAGGTATGCGGACGATGTCCACTCACCGACATTACCTGCCAGGTCACTGATGCCTGATGGTGTGTCACCGAAGGAGAACACGCCGATCGGTGAAAGCGATCGTAAGTGACTCTCAACGGTGTTGCACGGCGACCCGTACGATAATCCCCGGAAGGGAAGTGAGCGCGCGTCAGACCCGCGCGCCGCCGCCTCCCATTCGACCTCGGTCGGCAATGCGCATTGATCGCCAGACTGATGGCTCAGCCAGTTGCAGTAGGCGGCAGCCTCATACCAACAGATACCGACGACGGGAAGTGATGACGCAGTTCCCATGCCAACGCTGGACATGCGCGGTGCGCGAAATCGGACGTCCGGATAGAGCGCAAGTAGATATGCCGGTAGTTCAGCCACGTCGACGTCGAGCTGCGACCGCCACTTGTCGTAGAGCCGCGCCTCCATCATTCCGCGCCTAGCTTGCTCCTCCAGAAGGCCTGGCTGCTGTCGGTACTGTGCGAGGACGTCCATGATGTTGAAACGAACGCCCTCTCCCGTCCCCTCCCCCCGCCTCCACGCCCGCGCCGCCTCCGTATCCCACCACCGCTCATCCTCGTACCCCCCCGCCTCCATGAACAGCGCATACTCCGCCCGCGTCACCGGGAACTGGGCGATCTTGAACGATTCGAGCGTCACCTGGTGCTCCGGCGCCTCCTCCGGATAGATGCTCCCATCGCTCCCGATCGTGTACGTGCCGGCCGGGATCTCGATGAACGGCGGCAGGAGGTAGGCGTGCCCCTCCGGCCCGACACCTCGGGTGAACCGCGGATCGCCCAGCTCACCGAGGGCGAGGCCGGCGGCGATGCGGACGCGAAGGTCCACCTCCGGGTTGCGGGAGGTCTCGACGAGGCGCCAGCGGAGGGACTCCTTGACGACCTCCGAGACGCCGCACGCCGCCTGCGCCGCGGCACGGCCGGCCAGCACCGGGTTGCGCTCCGCCAAGTCCGGGATCAGGACGTCCGGCGTGCGCGTGAGGACGGCGGCCATCAGCACCGTCTGGTCCCACACCGTGCCGGGCGGCGGCGGCAGCGGGTCGGCGATCGCCAGGCCGGCGATCGTCTCGTCGAGGCTCGGTTGGATCTCGTCGGCGCGGGTGGCCACGCGGACGCGATCGACATCGGGCGTGGCGGCGAACATGCGCGCCGCGAAGTACTCCTGGATCAGCTGGTGGTGGAAGAGCACCTCTTCGCCCGATCCGTCCTCGTCCAGCACGCCGAGGTCGATCCCTGCCCGCAGCACCGCGTCGGCGCACGGGAGCACACGCGTGTCCATCAGCGCCCGGGCGTGCCCGTAGCCGATGCGCACGTGCGCCCCCTCGACCCCGCCGCGGCCGGCCTGCATCCCGTAGGCCAGGCGGGCGAGGGATGGGATCAGGCGGCCCTCGTCCGGCAGGGCGTGCGGGTTGGCCCAGGCGCGCCCTTGGACGAGCCGGCGGCGGTCCCGCTCCGTCAGCAGGTCGTCCGCCAGGAAGCGCACGTTCTCGCTCTTTATCTCGCGGTGCAGCGCCGCCCGGACCAGCGACGTGAACAGCGTCACCGGGTCGGCGTTCGGGTCGCCGCCGCCCTCGATGTGGTGGATGAGCAGGCGCAGCTGGAATGGCGTCCGGAACAGGTCGCGCCGCCCGCCCATCGCCAGACCGTCGTCGATCACCGCGGCCAGCTGGGGGTTGTACTTCTGGACGAACTCGGCCAGCTGGTCGTCGTCGAGCGGCTGGATCTCGAGCTGCGGGACACGAAGCGTCGGCGTCGAGAGCTGCGCGCTGTAGTCCAGACGGCGGCAGGCCACGAGGGCGCGGTTGCCGGGTCGGCCGGCGATCATCGCGTGCAGATAGGTCTTCCACACCCCGATCCGCTCGCGGTTGTCGGCGTCGGAGGTGTGCGGCATCTCGTTGAGGCCGTCGAGCAGCAGGAGCACACGGCCGTCGGCCACCAGATCGTCCAACGGCGGCAGCAGCGGGTAGCGGCGCGACCACCGGTCGGCGAGCCACACCGCCGGCGGGGGTGGGATGGCGCCGAGGGCGTCGGCACGGTAGTCGGACAGCGGCGCATAGAACGGCACGCGTCCGGAATCGCCCGGCGCCTCCAGTGCCGCAGCCGCCGCCTTCAGCTCGAGGTGGCGCAGCAGTGTGCTCTTCCCGCTGCCGGGCGCGCCGAGCAGCACGAGCACCGGGTCGGTGGTTCGGTCGAGCGCCTTGACCAGGTCGGGGTAGCGCTCGACCTCGGCCCGCCAGCGCCCGTCGGCGGCATCCTCGCCCTGATCCAGCAGCAACGTCAGCTCGACGCAGCGGAAGAACAACGCGTCGGGCGCGTCGGACCACGCCAGCACCCGGCTGGCCTGGTAGTCGATGAGGTCGACGATCGGCGCGTCCGCACGCACCCCTTCGGCCAGCGGCAGCTGCGCCAGCGCCGCAAGGCCGTCGCGCCGAACGGTCTCGATCACCCAGCGCCGAAGGGACATCTCGTCGCCGAGCACGGGCAGCGGCACGGCGCGCTTGGCCTCCTCGGCCAGCGCCACGCGCTCGTGGAAGATCAGGCGTTCGGCGATCAGCTGGCAGCCGTCGTCGCCTCGGCGGTGGATCGTGCGCTTGGAGTACGCGCTGATCGTCTGGATGTCAATCGACGGCATCCGCGACGGGCAGACCCAGCGATGGTAGACGACGCTCCACGCCTCGCGCTCGCCGTCGCGGGCGGTGAAGTCCGCCTGCAGCCCGGCGACGACAGCGTCGATCGGCTGTGGACCGTCGGGCACGTCGGCGCCGCGGTGGCCGGTCAGGTTGCGCAGGACCAAGTCCCGCAGCACCGCCGCCAGCGTGCGGCCGACGTCGCCGGCGCTGCCCGCCAGCGGGTCCTCGGCGCGCCGTTGGCGGACAACGGCCAAGCTGCAAAACGGGTGTTCCGCCAGCGCACGCGGATTGTCGAGGCGGCGCAGCGCCTGCTCGACGAGCTGTGGCGTGATGACGGCTTCGGTCATTTCGGTCGGCAGCTCGTGCGTCGGGACGCGTGGCAGTGGGACACGGTGTGGCGGGTCACGGTGCAGTGGATCATCGGGCAGTGGATCATGGTGCAGTGGGACTGGAAGCTGCACCGCAGTAAACACTGTTTCAGGCGGGAAAAGCAAATGATCGAGGTGCCGACCGGAGGCGGTTGGGACGACGGGCCGCATCGCCGATTGCCCACGGCGCGGCGACGGTGTGGGCCGGCGGCGCGCGACCGGGTCGGTCGCGGTCGGAAGGAGCACCGTCGTCGCGTCGTGGGCAGCCGAAATGCTGAGGGAACGGGTCTCCTGCGCGTACGCAATCAAGGATTCGGACGATGGCCCACGCCGTATCGTCGGCGTGCGCCCAACACATACTCGTCGGTCGCATTGCTCTGACTGTGGATCCTGTCGAACGGCTCGAACGGCGCGCACGATGCGTGATGGACGCACGGGAGCGACCTGCCGAAGATGGCCCATCGATCCTTCCCTCGCTCCATGCCGCCCGGATCGGCGCCCGCGCCCGCGCTCGGTTGCGCGGTGGTGCCATTGTCCGGTTATGGCGGGGGCGATGGAAGGGGCATAGGGGTCACAAAGGGGTCACGCCGGGGCGCGGCCAAGGCGCCGCGATCAGCCGCGCTCCACCGTCGGTTCATACGCCGCCAGCCGCCGCGCCATCACTTCGACGGCGTCCGGGTTGTTGTCCACGAGCACGAAGTCACACCCGTGCTTGGCCGCCGCTTCGCCCAGCGTGCCGCTGCCGGCGAAGAAGTCGAGGCAGACATCGCCCGGTCGGCTGTGCACCTTCACGATCCGTTCCAGGATCGCCAGCGGCTTCTGCGTGGCGTAGCCCGTCTTCTCGCGCCCGTTCGTGCTGACGATCGTCTGCCACCACACGTCGGTGGGCGTCTTGCCGCGCGCCGCCTTCTCTGGACCGACCATGCCGGGGGCCAGATAGGGGATCCGGTCCATACGCCCGTACTCGAACGTGTAGGCTTCGGGGTCCATCACGTACCACAGGATGTTGTCGTGTTTGGCCGGCCAGCGGCGCTTGGAGCGCGCGCCGTAGTCGTAGGCCCAGATGATCTCGTTCATGAAGCATTCGCGCGTGAACAAGGCGTCCATCAGCACTTTGGCGTAGTGGACCTCGCGGTAGTCCATGTGCAGGAAGAAGCTGCCGGTCGGCTTCAGCACGCGCCGTCCTTCCTTCAAGCGCGGTGCGATGAAGCTCGGGAAATCCTCGAAGCGGTCGTCGTAGCCGCTCACGCCGAGCGACTCCGTGCGATAGCGCCGCCCCTGGAAGCCGGTCCGGTCGCCGCCGTCGTCGTCCCGCACCGTGCGCAGGCGCGTTCGCGTCTGGCGGTGGCCCGTGTTGAACGGCGGGTCGATATAGATCAGGTCGATCGAGGCGCTCGGCAGCGTCGCCAGCACCGCCAGGTTGTCGCCCAGGATGATCCGTCCCACGGGACACCGCCCTCCGAGGTCGCCGCATGCCGCCGTCAGGCGACGGTCGGGGCGCGACGATATTAATACGGAACGGCGGAATCGCGCGGCGGCGACGTGACTTATCCCGTTCGAGCGACGTTAGGCCGGGTAAGCAATGCCGTCATGGGCGCGGCCGATCGCCTGGGGCCGAGGCCCCAGGCTCGTCCATGCCGCAGCCCGCTGTCGCGGGCTGCGGCCAGCGCGAGAACGAGTCCCCGTCGGGGACTTCGTCATGAACGAGCCCGACCCTTCAGGGCCGGGCGGTCGCTGCCTCGTTCCGTTCCCACACCCCGGGAGGCTCCGATGTCCATCCTCACCCACCCAACCCGCCGCACCGCCGCGCTCCTCGCCGTCGCCTTGCTGGCCGTCCTCACCGGCGGCCGCGTCGGCGCCCAGGACCGCGGCGGCGCGAACACGCCGCGCGAGCCCGAGGTCTGCGTCGGCGCCGGAACCGCGCTGGCCGTGCTCTCGCCGGGCAGCGCGATCGCCGACGTGATCACGCCGCGGACGACGAGCCGCGGTGCGACCGTCGGATCGGCCGCCGGCCCGACGAAGATCGTGCTGACCAAGCCCGGCCTGGTCGGCGCCTGCGCCGACTTCCGCGGCTACTGGACCGACGGTGCTTCGGGCGCCGAGGATGCGACGCTGCGGCTGATGGCCGTCGGCGCCGACGGCGCCGAGACCGAGGTGGCCATCCAGAACGTGGCCGACACCCGGACCGGGCCGGCCCTGCGCGACGCGCGCCTGCGCGCCGCCACCCGCGTCGAGGCGCCCGGCCCGTCGCGGTTCGTCGCGGTCCTCACCGTGAGCGCCACGCCGGACGGTGGTGCGCCGGCGGTGCGGACCGTGCGGCTGCCGATCGACGTCGACCTTCGCCTGCCGGGCGCGATCGAGGGCCGCGTCCTTGGCGCGGACGGCCAGCCGCTGGCCGGCGCGCTCGTGCGGGCGCAACAGATCGCCGTCGCCCGGCCGCTCGGGCTGCCGTTCGATCCGCCATCCACCGACGCCGCGCTCCAAGCGGATCGCGGCCAGAACGCCGGCGGCGCCGCGACCGACGCCGACGGGCGCTATCGGCTCCCGGTCATGCCCGGCAACTGGGCCGTTCGCGTCGACGCGGCCCGGCACAAGGTCCAGTGGTTCGAAGGCGCCGCCGCCCAGCGCGACGCGAAACCGGTCACCGTCGCCGCCGGGGCCACGGTGGCATCCATCGACTTCCAGCTTGTCGCCGCCGACCCGACCCCGACGCCGGTGCCCATGGCCGCCGTCAGCGGCATCGTCCGCGGCGCCGACGGCCTGCCGCTCGAGGGCGCCGTCGTGCGCGCCATCCGCGCCGCCAACAGCACGATCGGCGACCGGTCCAGCACCGGGGCCGGCGGAACGCGCACCGGCGCCGACGGCAGCTACGTGCTGAAGGTGCCGGTCGGCGCCTGGCTCGTCGCCGCCGAGGCGGACGGCCACGTCCGGCAGTACTGGGACCACCAGGTCGAGTCGCGAACCGCGACGGTGGTGACGCTGGCGCTGGATGAAGTGCGTCCGGGGATCGACTTCGACCTGGCGCACAAGCCGCAAGCGACGATCCGGGGCACGGTCCTCCAGGCCGACGGCACCGCCGCCGCCGGGGCGCGCGTGATGGCGGTGCGCCGCGACGGACCGACGGACCGCAACGGGCAGTTGCCGACGACCGGCCCGAAGGTCGAGACGAACGCGCAAGGCGAGTTCGTCCTGTCCGTCGAGCCGGGCACGTACGCCGTGGGCGCGTCGCCGAAGGCGGATCGATCCAGCACGCCGCCGGTGTGGCGATGGTGGGACGGCAAGGGGGCGATCGCGGATGCCGATCTCCTCGCGCTTGCGGACGGGGCGGTGCGGGAGGGGGTTCGGATCGGGCTGCAGTAGGGGCAAAGGGTTGGGGGCGAAACGGTGCTGTCGCGGCGAGTCGCGTGCCGTTTAACGGGCCAGGCTCGGCCCTGGCGTCGCCGCCAGGGCCTTCGGCCGGTGCCCCACGCAGCTGGCCCCCCACCAGCCTGACCCACCCCCTCACTGCCGACCATCCCCCATGCCCGCCCTCCCCTCCCCATGTCCCCGTGCCTGGCGAGTCCGCCGCGGCGCTGTGGCGTTTCGAGCCGGGGCTGACGCTCGTCCTCGTCGCCTTCGCGCTCGGCTACGCCCTCGCCCTCGTCGCGGCGCGCCGGCGCGGCCGGCCGGCGCACGGTCCGTGGCGCACGGCCGCGTTCTTCGGCGGGCTGCTGGCGGTGACGACGGCGCTGGCCGGGCCGCTGGACGCGTTCAACGACGAGAGCTTCCTCGTCCACATGCTCCAACACCTCGTCCTCATGCAGCTCGCCGCGCCGCTGCTCGTGCTCGGACGGCCGGTCCATCTGCTCGTCCGGGCGCTGCCGCCGCGCCGATTGGTCGGCGTGCTCCGGGCGACAGTGGGGCGCCGCTGGCTGCGGCGGGCGCTCGACGGCCTGTGCCATCCGGTGACCGTCGCCGTGCTCTGGAACGTCAGCCTCGGGCTGTGGCACGTGCCGCGGTTCTACGAGGCCGCACTGGCCGACCCGCTGATCCACGACCTCGAGCACGTCGCGTTCTTCGCGCCGTCGCTGCTGTTCTGGTGGATCGTCATCGACCCGCTGCCGGCGCACCACAAGGCGTCACCGCACGCCGCGTTCGGCATGGCGTTCGCGAACTGCATGGGCGGCGGGCTCGTGGCGGCGGCGCTGTTGTTCAGCCCGCGCGTCCTCTATCCGAGCTACCTCGCCGCCGAGGCCGCCGGCCGGCCGTGGGGTCTTGACCCGTTGGCCGACCAGCGGCTCGGCGGCGTCGTCATGTGGCTGACCGGCGCGCTGTTCTTCGGGACGATGTTCCGCGCCATCTGGCCGAGCCGTCACACGGCGCCGGCGCGCCGCCTCGTCAGCGAATCCCCCACTGGATCGAGCTGAACTCGTACCACGACACGGCATAGAGCACGACGAAGAGCGCCAGCCACGTCATCGCCAGCGTCATCGTGCCGGGCGCCTCGAAGCCGCGGCCCACATGGGGCGCCGCGGGGGCGGGCGGGGCGAACGCGCCGGCGTCGACGTGGCCGATGTTCGGGACGTCGTTCCGCTTCCCGAGGAACACCGTGCCGGCGGCGACGACCACGTACATCGTCCCGCCGACGATCGCGATCGTCGCGCCGAGGGCCGTGATTGCCAGCGCCATGTGGATGCGCGGGGCGTCGAACGTGCCGGCGGCGAACTTGTAGGCGGAGAGGCTGATGTCCCAGTGCCGGCGCGGGACGCCCCAGTGGCCGGCCAGGCCCATCGCGATGCCGAAGATCAGCATGCCGGTCGTGAAGATGTAGGGCTGCACCTTGGCCCAGCCGGGCAGGAAGAGGTCGCGCCGCGTGATCAGCGGCACGAGGTAGTAGCTGATCCCCATGAACGCCAGCGTCGTGCCGGCGACGACGGTCATGTGGAAGTGGGCCGGGACGATCAGCGTGTTGTGCGCGATCAGGTTCAGCTGGATGCCGCCCATGATCACGCCGCTGATCCCGCCGAGCACGCCGAACATCATGAAGCTGAGCGCGAACGCGCTGAAGCCGGGCGAGCCCCACGGCGCCTTGCGGAGCCAGGCGAACAGGCTGCCGGTGTGGCCCTTCTCGCGCTGGGCGACCTCGACGGAGGCGGGGATCGTGAACGCGTGGATCATGCTGCCCATGACGGCGGCGTACAGGAAATAGCTGGTGTTGATGCCGCGCGCCCAGTGGCTCAGGCCCGGGTCGACCAGGATGTGGTGCATCGACCCCATCTGAATGAAGAGCACGTAGAGCAGGAACGCCAACCGGCTCAGCCCCTCGTTGATCGGCCGCGCGCCGACCATCAGGCTGGCCAGGCCGTACCAGATCGCCACCATCGCCGCCAGGTTCACCTGCTGCGCGCCGTGGCCGAAGCCCCAGAAGAGCAGCCGGTAGACGCCCGGGTCGGCCTGCTCGATCACGCCGAGGCGCGCGAGCCAGGCCGGGATGAGCGCCGCGGTGCCGCTGGCGAGCGTGAACAGCGCCAGGATGGCGGCCACGACGAGGCCGAACGTGAACAGCGGCAGCGTACGGATGTGGCCGGTGATCCGGGCGCGGGTGATCTGGATGAGGAAATGGATCACCGCGATGAGCGCCCCGACGGCGAACACGAGGATGAACAGGTAGAACCAGTGGGTCGCCTCGAGCGGCGGGTAGGCCGTGAACATCACGGTGGCGTGGCCCGACAGGACGACGACCGCCGCCGCGACGGACCCGAAGAGCATCATCCCGTAGGCCAGCCAGCCGACCTTGGGGGCGACCATCGGCTGGTTCAGCAGGATCGTGCCGCCGAAGATCAGCCCGGCGACCTCGAAGAACAGGATCCAGAACACCAGCATCGCCGCGCCGTGGGCGCTGACGAGGCGGTAGAACCATTCCGGGCTGCTGATCAGCTGGACGGCCGGCCAGCGCGTGAGCGCGATGAGGAGCGCCATCACGCCGCCCGTCGCCAGCCAGAGCACCGCCGTCACCGCGTTGACGATGATCAGCCGCTCCGACGAGCGGTCCACGAAGAGGCCGGTGACCCCGCAGGTCCGGCCGAGGGCAGTCCCAAGTGTGCCACTGAGCGCCATGTTCGTCTCCGGGTGCGTCACGGCACGACGGCGATCTGGCCGACCATCAGGTGGTGGCCGATGCCGCAGTACTCGTTGCAGACGATCGTGTACTCGCCGTCCTGCTTGGGCGTCAGCGTGATCGCGCTGACGTAGCCCGGCAGGACTTGGAAGTTGATGTTGTCGGGCTGGATCGAGAGGCCGTGCTGGACGTCGCTGGACGACAGGAGCAGCCGGTACGTCTCGCCCTTCTTCAGGCGCAGCGCCGGCGTGAACTGGAAGCGCTCGCCCAGCAGGTAGACGTCGCCCGGCGGCGGGGCCACGAGCGGGCGGCCCTCCAGATCGCCGACCTGATGCGCGGCGATCGAGGCGTCGACGGCGGCCTTGAACGTGGCCGGGTCGGTGCGATAGGACGAGAACGTCAGCTGCTGGTCGCCGATCGCCGGCCAGATGACGAAGATCATCAGGAACATCGCCAGCGCCCAGACGAGGACGACCATGAACCACAACCGTTCGTCGCGGCCCAACGGCGACCACCACCGGGCGCCGGGCGCGACGAGCGTGCTCGATCGCTCGATCATCGATTGCTCTCCAGTTTTCGGGTTGGATGCGGGCAGGGCATGGGCCGTCGGGTTGAAACCGAACGGCGCCACCGCCATCGTCGGCGCGGATCGGACGGCGCCATGCGCGACGCCATCGACGGGCCTACGGCTTGAACAGCGGCAGGCTGGCCAGCTCGATGAGGCCCCAGACGATGTAGAACAGCGTCGGGACCACCAGGCCGAACATCGTCAGCAGGAACACGTCGTCCAGCACGGCCTGCTGCCAGGGCGCGGCGGGCGAGGGCTCCGGCGGGTGTCCGTCGGTCATCGCGGCATCTCCTTGTGCGGATTGCGGGCGCTGCTCCCGGGTCGAGGTTAACACCGTTCCGCGCGCCGCACAAACGCCTCGCCGCGGCCCGGGATTGTCGCCGCCGGCACCCCGGGGTATCGTCGCGTGCGATGATGCCGACCGCGCCAGCACCCATGTCGATCGAGCGCAGCGCCGCCTGGCTCGTGCGCGGCATCGGCCTCGTGTATGCCGCCGCCGGCGCGTCGCTGTGGGTGCAGGTCATCGGCCTCGTCGGCGCGCGCGGCGTCCTGCCGATCGCCGAGCGGGCGGGCCAGGCAACGGCGTCGTTCGGCGCGTGGTGGGCGCAGCCGTCGCTGCTCTGGCTTTGGCCGACGGACGGGGCGCTGCACACGGCGTGTGCGGCGGTCGTCGTGGCGGGCATCGTGCTCGCGCTGGCGCCATGGGACCGGCCGCGGGCCGGCGGTCGAGCGGGCGGGCGACGGTGGAGCCAGCCGTGGGCACCGACGTGGGCACCGACGTGGGTCCCCGCGGCCGCCGCGGTCGTCGCGTGGGCGGGCTACCTGTCGCTCGTCGGCGCGGGCGACGTGTTCCTCGGCTACCAGTGGGACGGGCTGCTGTGCGAGGCCGGGTTCCTGGCGATCTGGCTGGCAGCGGCGCTACGCCACGACTTCGGTGCGGCGACGGATGCCGGTGGCACCGGTCGTTCGATCCGCCGAATTCCGTCCCGCCCGCCGTCCCGCCGGACGACCCGCCGGATGATCTGGCTCTGCCGCCTCCTCGTCGCCCGCCTGATGTTCGCCAGCGGCCTCGTCAAGCTGCGCGGCGACGTCGTCTGGCGCGACCTCTCGGCGCTGTCGCACCACTTCATGACGCAGCCGCTGCCGACGCGCGCGGCGTGGTTTGCCCACCACCTGCCGCCGGACGCGCTGCGGGCGATGACGGCCGGTGCGCTGGCGATCGAGCTCGGCGCACCGCTGCTCGTCTTCGGCCCGCGGCGGGCGAGGCGCACCGCGGCGTGGCTGTTCATCGCGCTGCAGTTGGCGATCGGGCTCACCGGCAACTACGGCTTCTTCAACGTGCTGACGGTGGTGCTGTGCATGTCGTTGCTGGGCGATGCCTCCCCGGCGCAACCGACCGCGGGCGCCGCGCCGACCGCCGCGCCGACCGCCGCGCCGACTTGGCCCGCCCGCATCGGCCGCGCCCTCCAGACCGCCGTCGTCGTCACCGTCCTGTGGCTGACGATCACCCCGCTTGCCCTCGCTGCGGGCTGGCGGCCGTCGTCGCCCGCCGCCGCGCCGGTCGTGGTGCCGTACGTCCTCCTTGCCCCGTGGCGGATCGTGAACCCGTACGGCCTGTTCGCCGATATGACGACGGCGCGGCCGGAGATCGTGATCGAGGGCACGCTCGACGGGCATACGTGGCGGCCGTACCCCTTGCGCTGGCTGCCGAGCGACGTGCACCGGGCGCCGCGCCTGGCCGGGCCGCACATGCCGCGGTTGGACTGGCAGCTCTGGTTCGCCGCGCTGGAGGTGGGCGCGGGCGGCGAGGCGCCGGTATGGCTCGGCCGGTTCCTTGAGGCGCTGAAGCGGGGCGACGCGTCCGTCGTGGCCCTCGTGGCGTCCGATCCGTTCGACGGCCGCCGGCCTATGGCGGTGCGCGCCGTCCTCGTCGACGACCGGTTCAGCGACGCGGCGGTGCGGCGGCGGACGGGCGCGTGGTGGGTTCGGAGTGGGGGGCGGGTCGTTGTGGAGCGTTAACGGATGCGGCCGACGGGGCAGTTCGCCGCGCCGGCCGCATGTGTACGGTGTGAGCCCACGGTTCGGTGAGCCCACAACTCGGTCAACCCTCGATCAGCCGTTCGCCCCGCCGTCGATGACGAAGCTGAGCGGCGTCGGCACGTCGATGCCGAGGGTGTGTGCGGTGTACAGGAGGGCGAAGGCCACCGCAAGGCCGAACATGAACGTCGCACCGATCAGCCACAATGCCCGCAGGCGCATCCCAAGTTCCATCGTCCAAACCTCCAAGCCGAAAAGGGGAAAAAGCGTCGAATCGAACCGCAAGAGACACAACTGTCGTGTCTTCGTGGAACAAGACGCCGCTCGCGGCGAGGAGGTACGCGGGATTCCCGCATTCTTACCAAACGCTTACCTTTCGCTGACGGACACCTCGACCCAGCCGACCGGATCGCCAACGCTGAGCGTGCCGCTGTCCAGGACTTCGCCGTACGCACCGGCACGCCAGTCCGGGTCGAGCGCCTGGCGGAGCCCGTTGTGCATCTGGTCCATCAGGGCGCACGGGCGGGTCTCGCCGTGGATCCGGACACGGACGTTGCCGATCGCAAGCACCCGCCCATTGCTGTGCGCCAGGTCGATGCCGCGCACGAGCAGGTTCGCCCGGCGCGCCGATGGGTCGACGGGCGCGCCGAGGTCGGCCGTCGTGGCGTCCCAGGCGGCGCGCGAGATGATCGTCACCTGGCGCCGCCCGCCCTGGTCGGCGTTGCCGGCCAGGCCGACGCCGGCGATCGCATCGGCGGTGGTCGCGGGGTCCATCGTGCCGCCGGCGGCACGCTTGATCCAGATCGATTCGAGCGTTGGCGGCATTGTATGGCCTCCTGTCATCGTTCGGCCTCCTCTTGTCGGCGTTGCGCGCGTCGATTCTAGCCGCGCGTGGCGCGCGCGAGCCATGCCGCGGCACCGGGCGTGGCGGCGACGAGCCGTGCGGCGGGCTCGGCGGCGCGCGCCGAGAGGAGCACGGGCTGCAGCGCCAGCGCCAGGCGCATCCGCCCGCCGAAGGCACGCCGCCACGCGCCGTTCCATGCGGCGGCAAGGTGCGCGCGGTCGTCGTCGTCCAGCCGCGACCCGGCGCCCGGCAACGCGTGCACGATGAGGTCGGCCAAGCGCACCGCGCCGCCGAGCGCCATCGCCTGCCCGTCGCCGGCCAGCGGGGCGATCATGCCGGCGGCGTCGCCGGCGAACAGCGCCAGCGCGTTGCCGCGATCCTTGAAGTGCAGCGACACCTGTGCCACGGCGTGCACGGTGTCGTCGGCCGGGGCGAGCCCTTGGAGGCGGGCGGCAAGGGCTGGGTTCGCCCGGCCGGCGGCGGCGAGGACGGTCGGCCAGGCCGCGTCGGCCAGCGGCGCGACGAAGCGGCGGTGGAGGAGGAGGCACGCGTTCACCGCGCCGGTCTCGATCGGCGCCAGCCCGCAGTAGCCGCCGTCGAAGACGTGCATCTCGACGGAACCGGCCAGAGCAGCGAAGGTCGCGCGGCCGACGTCGTCGTCCGTCGCCCGGAGGTGGCGCTTCAGGGCGAGGAACGGTGTCGTCCGGCGGAAGAACGGGCGGTCGAGCGATCGGTCGAGGCGGTCGCGGCGGCCGTGGGCGCAGACGACGAGGGTGGCGCGCACCGTGCCGCCGACGCCGGGCGCGCCGGCCGCCGGCGTGAAGTGGATGACGCGCGTGCCGTCGGCCGCGGCGCGCACGGCCGTGGCAACGGCCCCCTCGCGCACGCGGGCGCCGCACGCGCGGGCGTTGGCCGCCAGGGCGGCGTCGAGGGCGAGGCGGCTGAGGCCCCACGCGGCGCCGGGCAGCGGGACGGCGAGCGCGAAGCCGCTGGGCGTCGTGAAGCGGGCGTGGGTCAGCGCGGGCGGGGCGAGGGCGGCGAGGTCGTCCCGGCAGCCGATCGTCCGGAGCGCCTCCTGGGCTTCCGGGCTCAGGAACTCGCCGCACAGCTTGTCGCGCGGGAAGCGGTCGCGCTCGAGGACGACGACGTCGAGACCGTGCCGGGCGAGCAGGGCGGCCAGCGACGCACCGGCCGGGCCGGCGCCGACGATGGCGACGTCGGCGGTGCCGGCCTCGCCCGCGCACGCGGCGTCGTCATCGCCGGCAACCGTGCCCGCGCCCTCGCCCCCGACATTGCCGCTGTCGTCACCGCGCGCCGCGACGCCGGCGCAGCGCGTCGTACGGGTCACCGCCCGGCCGTGCGCGCTGCCGTGCCCCGCTTGTCCGCGACGAGCTGCCAGCGGAACAGCGGCCACCACCGCAGGCGCGTGCGGTCCATCGGCCAGCCGGCGCGGGCGGCCAGTGCGCGCAGTTCGGCGCGGCGGAAGCCGCGCAGGACGCTCACCGGGCCGTCGTGGCGGACCATGCGGTTGCGGAAGAAGATGGCGGCGAGGGCGCGGAAGCCCCAGTAGGCCACCGGGTGGCGGTGGAGATCGTTCACGACGACGCCGACCTCGGCGAGGGCGTACATCCTGGCCAGCGCCCGGACCGCATCGTCGTCGCGGAAGTGGTGCAGGACCATCGCGGCGTGCACGACGTCGAACCGGGCGCCGGGGGCGTCGGCGTCGAGCGCGAGGAGGTCGGCCTGCACGGCGTTGAGCGACGGGTGGGCGGCGCTGTGGCGCTGGGCGTATGCGACGGTGTGCGCGGCGAGGTCGATCGCCGTGACGTGCAGCACGGTGCCGCGCGCGGCGCACGCTTCGATCAGGCGCCGCGGGGTGTCGGCGGCGCCGGTGCCGACGTCGAGGAGGTGGGCGGTGCGGGGGAGAACGGATGGGTGGGGCGCCTCACCCCCAAGCAACCCCAGCACCCCCGCCACGCTCGGCGCATACCCCCCGAGCAGCCGGTTGACCCGGGTCAGCTGCCGGAGCGCCGCCTCGAGCTCCGGCCCGCCGATGGACGGATCGTCCATCCACTCGTCGGCCGTGCTGCGGCGCGCGAAGCGGCTGGGCCGGGGGGCCGCCGGCGCCTTCACGGCGTGGCGCGGAGCACCGCGCCCTCGAGGCTGAGCCCGGGGCCGAAGCCGAGGGCGACGATGTCGCGGCCGACGATGTCGCGGCCGTCGGATCCCACGCGAACGGGGGCGACGACGCCAAGGCGTTCGGCGGGCGAGCCGTCGCCTACGTCCGAACTGCCGGAGCGCAGTCGGTCCAGCTCGCGCTGCAGGACGAAGAGGATCGTCGCGCTGGACATGTTGCCGTGGTCGCGCAGCACGCCGTAGGCCGAGGCCAGGTCGGGCTCGTCGAGCTCGAGCGCCCGGCCGATGCCCTCGACGATCCGGCGGCCGCCCGGGTGGATCGCCCAGCCGGCGACGCGGTCGAGGTCGGTCCGGCTGCGGTGGAGGAGCGATTGGACGAACGGGTGGATCGCGCGGGCGAGCGTGTCCGGGACGGCGTCGGTCAACGTCATCACGAAGCCGTGGTCGCCGATCCGCCAGCCCATCTGGTCGAGGCTGTCGTCGTGGACGGTGCTGAACGTGCCGAGGAGCGCGGCGTGCCCGCCCGGCCGTGCGCCGTCGGCCGCCCAGACGGCGGCGGAGGCGCCGTCGGCGAACAGGCAGTTCGCGATGAGCGTCTCGGAGGCGTCGTCGCGCTGGAAGTGGAGGCTGCAAAGCTCCACACAGATCTGGAGGACGACCGCGTCGGCGTTCGAGCGCACGATGTCATCCGCCGTCCGCAGGCCGTTGAACGCGGCGTTGCAGCCCATGAAGCCGATGACGGTGCGCGCGGTGTTCGGCGCGAGGCCGAGGCGGCGCAAGAGGAGGACGTCGGGTCCGGGGGCGAAGAACCCGGTGCACGTGCTGATGACCAGATGGGTGACGTCGCGCGCTGTCATCGACGCGTCGGCGAGCGCCTGCTGCGCGGCCCGGGCGCCGAGTTCGACGCTGGCCTCGCGGTAGACGACCATCCGCTCGGCCGTCGTCGGGAACGGGTCGAGCGCCCAATTGGGTGGGAAGAACGTGAACGCGGCCGGATCGTCGCACGCGTAGTCGGCCAGGACGCTGTGGCGGCGGGCGATGCCGCTCTCGGCGTAGAGGCGGCGGATCAGGCGGGCGCTGCGTACGGGGCGATTGCCGTTCGCCGGGCCGGCGGCGGCGACGACGCGGGCCATGAACGTGCCGACATCGGCTTGCGCGGCGCTGTGCGGAGGCGTGGCGGTGCCGAGGCCGTAGAGCCGTGTGGTTACCCCCGTGCCCATCGGCCGCCCCCTCGGTCATCGATCACGGTTGTGTAGGGGCACGGCATGCCCCTACACAGCGTCCGGGCGATGGCGCGTCGCACGTCGTTGTCGGGCGTCCGGGCGATGGCGCGCCGCATGTTGTCGTCGGGCGCGGTGACGATGTCCGTCACATCCCCCACGCCAAAGCGCACGCCCGCACCACGACGTTCGCCTTCGTCGGCCTGAGGCTGACGGTCTCGATCTCGACGGCCGCCGGGTCGATCCGGGCCTCGATCGCCGCGATGTCGTCCTGGAACGACCGGTCGAGCGCCTCGATCTGCTCCTTCGCCGCCGCGACGTCCTCCTTGGCGCGCGAGACGTCCTCGCGCTCGCGCATCCCGCGCGAGACGCCGCGGGCGGCCTCCTTGGCCATGCCGAGGACGGTGCGGCGGCCCAAGACGGCGCCGAGGATCGTGCCGGCCAGGCCGGTGCTCGCGTCCGTCTGCTCTTTGTCGACGCGCTGCTCCGCCTTGCGCAGTCGCTCCTCGAGCAGGCGCATCTTCGGGCCGTACTTGGCCTTCAGCGCATCCGTCTGCCGGTCGCGCTCCTCGCGGGACGCCTCGCCCAGCCGCACCCGGAAGGCGCGCTCGTCCTCGTCGGGGCGGGCGTAGGTCTCGAGTTCGGGGCAGTAGAGGACGGGCAGTTCGCTGTTCGCGTACAGCCACTCCGCCAGATCCTTGCCCCAGTCCTTGTAGTTCCGGGCCTGCACTGCGGGCGATGGCAGCTCCGCGAACGGGATGCCCGGCATCGGCTGGGCCTCGAGGTCGTCCAAGCGCAGGCTCGTCGAGGTCGAGGTTTCCCAGCTCACCGGCACGCTCGTGTCGTCGATCGGCGCGAGCAGGACGTGCTCGCGCGTCACGTCCACGCCCGTCTTGCGGTCGGCGAAGCGCACCGTGGCCACGCCGAGGGCGTGTGCGCGGTACGGTGTGCGGGCGACGACGGGGCCGGGGCGGGGCACGAAGTAGACCGGGACGTCGGGCGGCAGGACGGGGGCGAGGCCGGCGGGGTCGTCGGCGGACAGGGCGAAGGGCACGGCGGCGCCGTGGGCGGACGACGGCGCGGCGGGCGACGTGCGCGCCGACGCTGCCGTGGCGGCGAACGTCGGCGCGGGTGCGGCCGCCGGCGTGGGCTTGCGGCCGGCCATCAGGCGCTTGATCTGGTCGCGCGCCAGCGGGCCGCGCAGGTAGCTCATCGCCCAGCGCGTCGTGAAGATGACGGGCGCGTTCTCGTGAACGTTGTTCATCAGGAAGACGCGCTTGCCGAGGCCGGCGAGCGTCTCCTCCATCTCGGCGCGGTCGAACCGGCCGGCGCCGGCGGCGGCGCCCTCGAGGCCGTCGAGGATCCGCTGCTTGTCGCGGTCCGTCTGGAGGCGGCCGATCAGCCAGGTGCCGATGTTGGACAGGCCCTTGTAGTCCAGGTCGACCGGGTTCTGTGTGGCCAGGACGATGCCGAGGCCGAAGGCGCGGGCCTGCTTGAGAAGGGCAAGGAGCGGCGTCTTGCTCGGCGGGTTGGCGGTGGGGGGGAAGAAACCGAAGATCTCGTCCATGTAGAGGATCGCGCGCAGGGAGGTTGTGCCGCTTTGCAGGCGCACCCAGCCGAGGACCTCGTTCAGGAGGAGCGAGACGAAGAACATCCGCTCGGCGTCCGACAGGTGGCTGATCGTCAGGATGGCGGCGCGTGGGCGGCCGGCGGGGTCGTGGAGGAGTTGGTCGATGTCGAGCGCCTCGCCGGACAGCCAGACGTCGAAGCCCGGCGCGGCGAGCAGGTTGTTCAGGCGCATCGCCAGCTCGTGGCGGTCATCGGGCGCGTAGAACGCGTCCGTGGCCAAGGCGCCGACGGTGGCGAACGGCGGTCGCTGGATCAGGCCGATCAGTTCGGCCAAGCCGACGTCCCGACCCGCGCGCCAGGCGTCCTCGAAGATCCGGGCGACGAGGATGTGCTCGCGGCTGCGCAGCGGGTCGGCGTCGATTCCGAGGAGTGAGAGGAGGCTGGTGGCGGTGGTCGTGACCCGCTCGCGGAGGAGGTCGGCGTCGTCGACGAGCGCGGGGGGCGGTGCGCCGAAGCTCTTGAGGATCGAGATCGGGATGCCGGCGCTCGAGCCCGGCGTGTAGATCGCGATGTCGGCCCTCCGGCGCAGCTGGGCGATGCGGGCGCCGTCCTGGCCCCAGTCGGCTAAGCCCTTTTGCCAAAGCGATGCCTGCTGCGCGGCGAACTCGCCGACGCTCACGCCGGCCGTCACGGCGTCGTCCGGGTTGACCCAGGGCTCGAAGTCCGCCGGGCGAAGTTCCGGGAACGTGAGCATGAGGTTCGTCAGATCGCCCTTGGGGTCGATGATGAGCGCCGGCACGCCGTCGAGCAGCGCCTCCTCGATCAGGCTGATGCACAGCCCGGTCTTGCCGCTGCCCGTCATGCCGATGCACAGGGCGTGCGTCGTGAGGTCGTTCGCGTCGTAGAGCAGGAGCTCGTCCGTTGCCTTCTTGGCCGTCATGTCGTACGTCCGGCCGAGGTAGAACGTGCCGAGCTTCTCGAAGTCGGCGGGGGAGGGCATGGCGGGGCTCCTGGGTGGCTGGCGGGGCGGGTTCGATTATGCCATCGGCGGGGAGGGGGGCGGGCACGGGGACCTGCCCCTACCGGGACCATTCCCATCGTACGGCGTGGCCTTCGATCGGGATCGTCGCCTCGATCCGGCGCACCCGCGCCGGGTCGATCTTCGCAACGCCGACGCCGGACTTCGTCACGTCGATGGACCACGGGCCGTCGACGGCGTCCACCGGCACCGTCCAGCGCTCCGGCATGTCCGCCTCGCCCGCCCAGACGGCGAGGACGACGATGTCGCCGGCGGTGCGGCCCGTGATCCGGCCGGTGGCTGGGTCGAACGATGCGGCGAGGGGCAGCACGCGCAGCGACGTCGACCACGACCCCAGCGTCAACGTGACGACGTCGCCGCCGGTCAGGACGCCCGTCGCGGCGGGCAGCGTCGCGGTGTAGCGGTCGCTCGCGTCGGCGGTCGTGGCCGCGCGGTCGGTGCCGCGGCGGACGACGACGGACGAGCCGCCGGCGGCCTGGCCCTTGACGGTCCGCGTGCCGATGCCGACCTCGATCGTCGGGCCGATCAAGCGGGCGCGGCGGAAGTGCCCGCCGGCCAGGCGTTCGACGACGTTCAGCTCGGTGCCCGGTCGCGGCAGCGCACCGTCGAGCCAGGCGGACTCGACGTGGTCGAAGAGATATGTGCCGTCCGCGCCGGCCGTTTCCATTGCGCCGAGCGGCGAGGTGCGCATCAGCTCGAGCGTCGTGCCCGGGGCGGCGGTGCCGTGGACCGATTCGTTGACCGGATCGACGGCGGCCGTCAGCCGGCCGACCTCGACCTCGGCCGGCACACCGTCGAGCGTTGCCCGCACGGTGTCGCCGCTCTGCGCGATGACCGGCGCGCCGGCGCCGTCGCGCAGGACGACCGACGCGATCTCGACCCACGGCTTCGAAGTGCGGCCCGTGGCGATCGTCCGGCCGGCGCGCACGAGTTCGAGGCGCGCGGCGGCAAAGTACAGCGCCTGCACGCCGACGACGGGATGGCCCGGCGCGACGTGGAGCATCGGAATCTGATAGCAGTAGAAGATCCGGTCACCGTCGGGGAAGTGGTTGGTGACGTAGTAGTGGGACGCGGGGTGGAGGGCGACGTCGGGGGTCACGGACCACCGCCCGTCGGCGCCGACGGCGCTGCGCGGCTCGTCGATCTCGCCGGGGTACCACGGATTCCAGAGGGTGATGTCGAGCGCCCCGCCGGCGAGGCCGATGCCGGCGAGCGTGCCGTGCTCGAGGTCGTGCACCGCGGTGAAGGCCGGGACGCGAAGGCTCAGCTTCGTCTCGCCGTCCTCGACCTCGACGAGATCGCCCGGGCGGGCAGGCGTGCGTTGGAAGGCGGCGTCGTGCGCCCAGACCGTCGCCCGGCCGGCGTAGTCCGCGACGCCGCTCCCTGTAGCGCGCACTTCGCCGTCCGTCCCGCGAAGCGTAACCGTGACGAGGGCGTTCGGGCGGACGTAGGCCGTCACATCGCCGGGGTGGAGCGAGACGCGCAGGAACGGCACGCGGCGCGGCGCGTGGAAACGGACGCCGCCGACGGTGACGGTGGTCTTGACCTCGTCGTCGCCGCGGAGCGCCACGCCGGCGCCCAGGCGGACGACGAACGATCCGTCGGCGCCGGCAACGGCCCGTGCGCTCCGCGGCGGCGGGGCGGTGGCGGCGTCGCCCGACGGCAGCGGCGTCGTGCGGGCGTAGGCGGCCTGCGCCGGGGGCAGGCCGCCGTCGGCGATGCCTTGGCGCGCGCCGGTGATCGCGACGTCCAGCAGCGCCCCGGCGGCCGTCGTGCCGCTGACGGCGTCCGTGCCCCGGCCGAAGCGGAGCGCGACGTCCGGGATCGTCCAGTCGTAGGTGCGGCCGCGGTCGGCGAGGTACAGCCGGTCGCCGCCGGTGGGTGCGACGTCGTCCCCCTGGGCGTCGAGGAGGGCCGTCGACCATGCGCCGCCTTGGCCGTCGACGCCGGCGGATGCGACCGCCCGCAACGCGCCGGCCTTCGAGCGCAGCGTGATGGACAGCGGGCCGACGGCGTCGGGCGGGAGGTGGCCGCTGATGGACGATTCGGCTTCGGTGACGGCGAGCGTTGCGCCCGCGTCGGACATGCGCTCCGCAGATCCGACGCCCATGCCGTCGCCGGCGCTCGATCCGTCGGACGCTTCGGACGCTTCGGATGCGTCGGATGCGTCGGATGCGGGGCTGGTCGGCGTCGGCCGGCACCCGGCCAGCGTTGTGCCGGCGAACGCCACAAGGGCCGCGGCCACGAGGGCGGCGGTGGTGCGGCGGAGGCGTGTCCTCATCGTCGACCTCATCGTGCGGGAGGCAAGGGCTTGAGTATAGGTCGAGGATGCCCAAGTCCGAGTGGGTGCCGGCGAGGGCTTCTGCGGTGAAGCGGTCCGACAGCCTCGATCAGTCCCCTATGTCGACCGTCGGCAGCATGGATGCGACGCCGCGGGCGTTTCCCACGCGAGGCCTGTTGCGAGGGGATCCGTGACGACCGTCGCGCCAAGCTGGCGTGGCGCCCGCCGGGCGCTGAGGTTGACGACAACGAGTCCGCCGCTGGACACGACCGCGATTGCTGCCCCAAGGCCGATGAACGCCGCACCAACTTTGCGAAGCGGCCGAGCGGGCGACAGGTGTCAGCAGGAGCAAGCCGGATGTCAGGGCGATCAGCGACAAAGGTCGGAGCCGTCGTGAAGCCACCATGATCCACCTCCATCGGTGCATCGGACAGTGCGATGTGAACGATGGGTTGCCGCAGGGCGGGTGAAGGGGACGATGGGCTTGCGACCTCTCAGCCGGCTCCGCTCCGCCGGACGGCGGCCGACGCGGCTTCCAGGTCGACCGCGTCGATGTCGACCTCTCGTGCCAACGCATGGAACCATCGGCACGCAGCGGGGTGCTTGTCGGCCAGATCGGCGAGGTCGCGGACCGCGAACAGATCGGCCAGCTGCGCGGCCTCGGCGGGCGGCAGGTCCGCGTGCAGGTAGCGGTTGCCGAAGTCGAACCGGAGCGGGCGGTGGCGGAGGCCGAGGAGGGTGACGAGCGGGCGCAGGGTGAGGCCGTGGTAGAAGGCAATGGCGTCGACCAGGCGGCCGCGGGCGATGTCCTTGACGACGAGCGGCTGGAAGAGATCGAAGCGGGCGACGGCGTCGTCGTAGGCGCGCCGCATGCGCGTGCGGTGGGCGTTCGCGTCGAATGGCGGCGGGGCGGTGTGCGGGGCGCCGGGGGCGCCGCGATCGAAGAGGACGCGGGCGTGGCCGTGCTGCTCCGGTGCGAGGAACCGCTCCGGCACGCCCGGGCGGACGACGACGAGATCCAGCATGACAAAGGGGCCGGCGGCGGCGACGCGGTAGAAGCGCTGGGCGTGGCCGTGCCAGGCGGGCTCGGGAACGTCGAAGCGATGCGTGATGCCGTCGCCGGCCGCAAGCGCGCGCTCGACGGCGTCGAAGATGGCGGTGCTGGTGGCGGGGTCGTCGTCGGCGGCCAGCAGCTGGACGTCGGCGTCCGACCAGCGGTCCGCGTTGCCCCACGCGGCCGAGCCGCCCTCCCACGCCGCCAGGACGTCCGGCCGATCGCGCACGGCGTCGACGACGGCGGCGACGAGGGAATTGCGGTCAAGGGCGTGGCTGGACTCGATCCCGGTGTAGGCGGCCGCGATGTCGTCCGGCTCCGATTCGAGCGCGCGCGTGTCCAGCATCACCAGACTCCGATCGTGGATCCGTGGATCCCGGTTCATCCGCCGCCGCAACACCCGCCGTCCGTCCGAACGGACGCGCCCCGCTATGGCAGCGCGAAGGTCCGCACGCTGATCGGCAGGTACACCTTGCCGCTTCCGGCGTCGATGGTTCCGCCCGGCGTCGGCGTCTCACCGCGCGGCGGCGCGGTCGTCGTCGCGGCCGAGGGCGTCGTGGCGGACGGTTTCGGCGCGGACGGCGTTGGGCTGATCGGGGTCGTCGCCGCGGGCGTCGGGTTTGGCGGCGTCGCGGGCGGTTCACCGAACGTCAGGACGTAGAGCCCGCCGAGGGCATTGGCGACGTAGGCCCGTCCGTCGGCCGCGGCGAGGTCGATGTCCTGGCGATCGGGGACGGTGGTCTTGCCGAGGTCGACCGGGGCGGCGGGGTCCGTGATGTCGACGGCGTGCACCGTGAAGCCGGGGGCGGCGTCCAGGGCGATCCAGGCGCGGTTGCCCGAGGCGGTGACGGCGCGCGGGAAGTCGTCGAACGGCAGGGTGGCGAGGCGCTTCGTGTCGCGCGGGCCGGCGGCGGTCCAGATGTCCAAGCCGTCCGTGCTGTTCGCCAGGAAGAGCCGGCCGTCGGCGTACGCGACGTCGGCGGCGCCGCCGGGAACGGGCCACGATCCGGCAGGGGGCAGCGAGCGCGGGGTGCGCGCGTCGAAGGCGAGGAGCATGGTCGTGTCGAAATCACCGGCCAGCACCCAGACCGTGTCGGCCGAAGCGGCCAGGGCGAAGCCGTCCGCGATCCGCTTCTCGCCGAGGATCTCGGGTGTGGCCGGGTTCGCTACATCGAAGACGAAGAGGCCGTCGGGCGTCAGGCCGAAGCCGTGCTGGCCAACGACGACGGAGCGCTCGAGCGTCGGGATCTCGTCCGGCGACGGGAGGGTCGTCGTCAGGCGGGTGACGTTGAGCGGGTCCTGCACGCCGTAGGCGCTCAGGCCGAGCGGCCCGCCGGGCACCCAGGCGGTGCCGGCCACGAGGGAAAGGTCCTCACCAGGGGTCAGGAAGCCCGACAGGCGGCCGAGCGGCGATCGGCCGACGCTGCGCGGCGCGTCGAGGCCGTCGAGCAGCGTCAGGTGCCGGTGGTCCGCGTCCCAGCCGCTGAGCGCCGCCAGCCGGCCGCCGTCGACGGCGACCTCGACGACGGCGCCCGACTGATCGACGGACGCGACGACGTGCGGCGCCGACGGCGCGGCGCGCGCGATGGCCTGGACGATGCCGGCGGTGCCGCGCACCCAGGCCGTGTCGCCGTCGACGGTCAGGCCGGCGGCGGGCTCGCCCGTGACCCAGCGCGCGGTGACGGTCGGGTGGATCGGGTCGGCGACGTCCACGCGGAGCACCCCTCCGGCGCCCGTCGCCACGAACAGCGCGCTGCCGTCCAGACGCGGGTCGGATGCGCCGCCGGGCAGGGCGAGGCGGGCGGCGACGCGCGGTCGGGAGGGGGTGGCGGCGTCCACGACGACGAGGCCGTCCGTCGAACTGGCGCCGTACAACCAGCGACCGTCCGTGGCCAGGCCGGAGAGCGCGAGTCCGGGCAGTGTGGCGACGACGGTCGGGGCGGCCGGATCCGTCAGGCCGATGACCGTCAGGTCGTCGCCGGCGGCGAAGGCGTGGCTGCCGGCCACGACGACGGCCGGGACCGGGCGCGCCAGATCGACGAACGCGACGTCCCGCGGGCGGGCGGGGTCGGCGACGGCGAAGACGCGCACGCCGAGGGCGTCGGCGCCGGTCGACGGGACGAGGACGTGGTCGCCCATCACCGCCGGGCGGTGGCCGAGGCCGGGCGATTCGATCGCCCCGAGCTGGGTCGGGTTGGCGGGCGCCGTGAGGTCGACGATCCGGAGGCCGCCGGCCAGCCCGTCCTCGGCCAGGTAAGCGGTCGTGCCGCGGACGGTGAGCGCGCCGGTGTACGTGCGGTGGTGGCCGGACGGTGAGCCGTCGAGCGATCCGACGGCGGCGGGTTGGCCGGACTTTGCGACGGCGTACACCCGCAGCCCGGCCCCGCCGGCCGCCACGGCCAAGTGGTCGCCGAAGCGGGCGAGGTCGCTCAGATCAACCCCTGGGAACGCGCTCAGGTCGATGCGGGCCCCGCCGGGGCTGGCCAGCGGGCTCCCGACGTCCATCACCTGGAGCGCGGCGGTGTCGGCCACGACGGCCACGCCGCCGGCGACGGCGACGGCGCGCGCGCCGGATACGGACGGCAGGGCGAGGCGCAAGCGCGGCGTGGCCATCGCCCGGACGTCGATCACCCACAGGCCGTCCTGGCTGGCGCACCAGACGACGTCGCCTTCGACGGCGATGCGCTCCATCGCCCCGGCTTCGAACTGGCCGCGCACCACCATCTTCCGCGGATCGGTGACGTCGATGGCGGTCATGCCGAGGCCGTCGGCCAGGAACAGGCGGTTGCCGGACAGCGCCAGGGCGCTCATGAACACGCTCGGCGGCTGGACCTCGCCGAGCGTCGTCATCTTGGCCGGGTTGGAGATGTCGAGCGCCACGAGCTGGTCGTTGTCGCCCTTGAGCGTGACGTACGCGCGGTCGCCGGCCGCGACGATCTCGCGGGGCTCGCCTTCGCCCGGCGCCTCCCAGCGGCCGAGGAACGTCGGCTTGGCGGGATTCGACAGATCGACGGCCATCACGCCTTCCACGCTGTCGGCGAGGAGGACGGTGTTGCCGACCGCGGCGGCGCCGCCCGCCTCGCCGCGGCCCTGGTAGCGCCCGACCTCGCGCGGTCGGGCCGGATCGGTGACATCGAAGATCAGCAGACCGAGCGACTCGTCGACGGCGTACACGCGTCCCGGCGCGGCGACGATCTCGGACAGCAGCACCTCGGCCGGCTCGCTCAGGCCGAGCGTCCGCGGCGTGCGCGGTGTCGAGACGTCGATGACCGCCAGCCGCGGGCCGATGCCGACGTAGGCCGTCGGGCCGACGAGCACGGCGCTGATGGCGGCGGCGCCGATGTGGTGGGCGAGGACGCGCGGCGCGGCGGGGCGGGCAAGGAGCGCGTCGGGGGTGCCGGTGGCGAGCAGCGCTGCGGTGACGAGCACGGCCAGCGCGCACCGGGCGGTGGGAAGGGCGTTGGAGAGGGCGGTGGAGAGGACGTTGGAGAGGGCGGACCGTCGGCTCGTGGGCTGGGCAGACCGGGATCGCGGTGCGGCGTCCATCGCCGGGCCTCCTTGGTGGTCAGTGTCAGGGGTGGGGAGAGGGATCACGGACGGGGGCAGGGTACACCGAATCGGCGGCGCGGGGCCAGCGCATGTGGAATCGGCGGCGCGGTGCCAGCGCATGCGTCCGAGGGGGGCGTCCCTCGGGTCAACGCACGCCCCACGGCAGCCATGCGGCCTCGACCAGCGCACCTTCGATCCGCACCGCCGCGGGAGGGCCGAGCCGTACACCGGCTGCGTCGAACGTGCCCGTCGCCGCGTGATCCACGCGCAGGCGCGGCGGCTGCGGGCCGCGAAGGCGCTGGTAGTGGATCGTGGCCACTCGGCCGGTGCCGGTGACCGTGGTCGAGACCGATGCTGTCGAGACCGATGCTGTCGAGGCGGATGCGGCGCCGAGCGCGAGCACGCCGGCGGTGCCCGTTGGGCCGAGGGCGAAGGGGTCCGGCGCCAGGAAATCGCCTGGCTCGACGCCGAGGATCTGGACGGCCGACGGGTCATAGTGCAGCGTCGCCTCGTACGCGGCCATGCCGGCGACAGCGCGAACGAGAACCGCGATCTCGGAGGGGGGGGACTGGGCGATGACGGCGTCCGGGCGGAGGCGCAGCCACGGGGCGCGGGGCGCGGGGAGGACGGCGCGCGGGTCGAGCGGTGCCGGGGCGGGGGCGGCATCGGCGCCGGGTCGCGAGCGGGCGTCGGCCGCGCCGATGGCGGCTCGTGCGTCGGGGGCGGGCGCGTCGGCCACGGCCGGGCCGGTTGACGCGCTCGTCAGGATGGCCGGCAGCGGCCGGGCCCGTCCGCTGGTGAGCGGGAAGAGCGGATCGTTCGCCAGCGTCCACGTCGCGTGCGCGACGGCGTCGGCCATCTCGTCGAACATCGGCCAGTGGATGTTGGCGATCGTGTCGCACCGCTGGTGATAGCACGGGTCCATGAGCGCGCCCGCCGTGCCGCGGTAGCGCTCGGCCTGTGCGGGGCTCATCGCCTGGTTCAGGCCGGTGAAGAGCCCGCCGACCGGGATGCCGGCAGCGCTGAAGTACGCGTGGTCGGAGCGACCGGTGACGATGGTCGCCTTCTCGTGCGGGACGCCCTGCAGATCGAACCAGCGGGCGAAGAGGTCTTCGATCTGATCGGCGCCGTCCGACTCGGGGAGGCTGTCGTACAAGCCCCGGATCGGGTTCGGGGATGCGATCATGTCGAAGTTCAGGTAGGCCAGCAGCCTGGCTCGTTCGTCGGGCAGCAAGGACTCGACGTAGCGCCGCGAGCCCCAGAGGCCGAGCTCCTCGCCGCCCCACAACGCGAACCGGAGTCGGTGCCGCGGGGTGGCGTCGAGGCGGGCCACTTGACGGGCGATCTCGAGGACGGCGGCCACGCCCGAGCCGTCGTCGTTGATGCCGGGGCCGGCCGCCACGCTGTCGAGGTGGCCGCCGATCATGATGACGCCGTCGTCTTCGCTCTTCGGCCACTCGGCGATGACGCTCTGGCCGGGCAGGTCGACGGCCGAGGACTCGGCCTTGACGTGGGCACGGACGGCGGCGCCGGCGCGCAGTTGCGCCACCATCGCCTCGCCGACGGCATAGCTGGCGCCGAGGACGGGCACGGTTGCGGCGGCGCGCAGCGTCACGTCGAAGACGGCTGTGCGGTTGTCCTGGCCCTCGTTGAACACGACGACCGCCGCCGCGCCGGCCGCCACGGCGTGGCCGATCTTGTCGTCGAACGGGCATGTGCCGCGCTGGACAAGGGCGATGGCGCCGGCCGGGAACGCCGCGAAGTCCGCCGCCTCGCAGCCGCTCGTGCTCCCGTTGGGCGCCGCCGGCGGTGGGACGACGACGTCGACCGCCGTCACTGCTGCCGTCACGTCGCCCGAGCCCGAGAGCGAGCCTTGGACGAAGTCCGTGCCGAGGACGAACGCCCGGGTGTCCGGCGCCAGCTGCGCAAACGTGGCCGGCGGTGGGCTGCGGTGGCCGGGATAGCTGAACGGACGGACTTCGACGGTGTAGCCGACGGCCTCGAGCTGGGCGCGGGCGTACGCCACGGACTCCGCGTAGCCCGGACTGCCGATCGCCCGGTTCCCGCCGTTGCCGTCGGCGATGCCCTGGAGCGCCTCCAAGTGCCCGCGGAGCGCGTCGAGCGTGACGGCCCGGCGTAAGGCCGCGCTGTCGACGCCGGCCGCCGGCCCGCATGCGCGCCCGAGCCGCCCGGCGACCGCCTGTACGTCCGCCGCGCCGATCCGCCCGTCGTGGTCGAAGTCGATCGCGGCCGCGAAGCCGGCGTCGCCGGGGCGGGCGTTGAACGCGGCCGCCACGCGGCCGACGTCGGTGTCGTCCACCGTCCCGCTGGCGTCCAGATCCCCGCGACAGGCGACATAACGGTCGATCTTCATATCGCCGCCCGTCCAAGCGTACAGTGTCCGCTCGGCCACCCAGCCGCGCGTCCCGGCGTTGCCGCGGGCGCGGACGAGGATGCGGGCGCGGATCGACTGGCCGTCGACGGCGGCGATCGGCACGCTGACCGTCACGGGGAAGCGCGCGCTGGCGCCGGCGGCCAGCGCGCGGGCGGGGGCGAACGACAGCGGCCAGGAGTCGACAGCACCCGGTTCGGTCTCCAGGTTGAAGACGTGCGGGCTGTCGAACGTGTTCGTCACCGCCAGCGTCGTCCTGATCACGGCGCCGGGGGCAGTGGCGAAGAGGGCGGGTGGGGGCGGGAGGGGCGGCGGGTCCTGGGCGAGGGCGGAGGCATTGAGCATCAGTTGGCCGCCGGCGGCGCGCAGGACGAGGCAGGCGAGCGTTGCGCACGCGGCGGTGCGGGCGGCGAGGGGGCGTCGCGGGTGGGGGCGCGGGTGGGGGCGGCGGGGCGGGACAGCGGGCATCGCGGGCTCCACGGGTGCGGGCGGCGGCGGGATCCGGGCGGCGGCGATGGTGGGGCGAATCGGCGGGCGGGGCAAGCGATCATGTCCTTTCGCCCGGTTTGACAACGCCACTCCTGGCCTCTACCGTGACCGAATGAAGCATATTGCGGTGTCCGTATCGGATTCGGAGTATGAGGATCTTCGGCAGGCGGCTGACGCTAGGAGGCGGTCGATGGAGCAACTCATTCGCGACGCACTGCGCGTGTACGGCGTGACGCACGCTAGACCGAAGAAGCGATTGACGGACGTGCCGGTCCTTGAGGGACACCGGTGGATTGGACCGCCGCTCGAACCGGGTGAGGCGTTCGGAGAGATGGCGGACGAACGCTTCGACAGAGCCACACGTCGTGTTGACGGCTTCGTGGACCCGATCGACGAAGAAGGCTGGGAGTGAATCGAATCTCGAACGCGATGACAGTCGCCGGTCGATTCGCACTTTGGAGCGCGTCTTGGCTCGCACTCGTGCTCGCTGGATGTCGAAACGGAGCCGATCCCACGGCAGTCGCAGTCCCCGTTTCGTCCGAAACGCCCAACGAGCTGCCGCTCGTGGAGTCGCCACTGGCGACGGCAGGCCCAGTGGCCACACCAACCGAGACGAACCCTGCTCCTCCCAACGCGTTTCATCTCAAGGATGTCACGATCCAGATGGAGCGCTCGCCATGCTTCGGCTTCTGCCCCGAATACACGGTAACCGTCAGCGGTGAGGGCCATGTCGCTTTCAATGGCATTGCCAACGTAGAAGTGAAGGGACCGCATGAGGCGCAGATCGACGGCGAGGCGGTCGAGGATCTCCTGAAGTCCATCTTCGAGAACGACTTCTTCGCGATGCGCGACCGCTACGATTCCAAGCCGACCATCACCGTGAACGACGATGGGACGGTTGACGTGCTGACGTCCTCGATCACCGACGTGCCCACGACGATCGTCACGGTTCGGATCGGGGCGTTCACGAAGTCCGTCATCGACTACTACGAAGCCCCGGGCGGATTGCACGCGATCGAGCGCAAGATCGACGAGAAGAGCGGCATCCTCGACCGGATTGGTGGATGGCCGTAGTCGCCGCCCGAGCCAACGCCCAATTCAACTCCCACGCCGCCGCCACTTCGGGCGGCGGACGCTACGGCGCCGTGCTGCGCAGCCGCCACCGCACGATCAGACCCAGGATCCCGCCGAGGACGAGGCCGAAGCCGAAGGCGGTGCCGGCGATGAGCGCGGCCCGGATGACGTCGCTGCCCAGCTTGTCGTACTCCGCCTGGTACTCGGGGTGATTGGCGATGTACGTGCCGAAGAACGCGTTCTGGACGACCGCCACCCAGACGCCCGAGAGCAGCGATGTCGCCAGGCTTTGTGCCACCGGCGCTTCAGGTCGGCGGCGTATGAGCGCGAGATACCACGCGACGTAGATCACCAGCCAGCCGACGATCTCCCATGGCTGCGGGTTCAGCGTCGTGAACGTGAAGAGCACGGCGCTGACGAGGCCGAGCAACGACCACGTGACGGCATGACGCCAATCGATCCGGGGCACGGGCGGACCTCCTAGGAGCGGTAGCGAATCGAGGCCGCAATCATAGAACGGATGATCTACATCGTCCAATCAGTTGTAGGGGCGCTGCTTGCTGCGCGCCATGGGCGTCAACTTTAGGGGCGTCGAACGGCAAGCGGCATTGGCGATGATTAGGCGGGCATGTCCTCGTCGATCGCCACCGGCATCTCCAGCTTCGGGAACAGCACGCCGCCCTCGGCCACGGCCGTGCCCGGCGCGAGCACCCCCCAGCGCGTGCCCTCCTCCCACGACAGCCCGCCGCCCGCATCGCGCAGGCCGAGCTGGCGGGCAACGCCGTCCGCCGTCGCCGGCAGGAACGGCTGCAGCGTGAACGCCACGAGGCGCAGCGCTTCTGCCACGTCGTACAGGCACGTCGCCAGGCGCGCCTCGATGGCCGGATCGGCACGCCCCTTGGCGAGCTGCCAGGGCTCGACGACGACGAGGAAGCGGTTCGCCTCGGCCAGGACCGCCCAGATCGCCTCGAGGGCGTCGTGGTTCAGGTAGTCGGCCATCGCGGCGGCCACGCGGTCGCCGAGGATCGATGCCGATTCGAGGAGCGGCGCGGCTTCGTCCGCCAGCACGCCGTCGACGGGCGTTGGCACGAGGCCGCCGAAGTAGCGGTTCGTCATGTTCGTCGTGCGGCGGAGCAGGTTGCCGAGCTGGTCGGCCAGGTCGGCGTTGTGGGCGGCGACGAAGCGCTCCAGCGTGAAGTCGCCGTCCTCGGTCGAGCGGATGTGGCGCAGCAGCATGTAGCGGAGCGCATCGATGCCATGTTCGGCGGCCAGCGCGACGGGGTCGAGGACGTTGCCGAGCGACTTCGACATCTTGCTGCCGCCGGTCGTGACGTAGCCGTGGACGAAGATCTCCGTCGGGAGCGGCACGCCGGCCGAGAGGAGCAGCGCCGGCCAGTAGACCGCGTGGAAGCGGATGATCCCCTTGCCGATGACATGGACGCGGTCCGGACACTCGGTCCAGTAGCGCCGATACGTCGCGCCCTCGCCGGCGTAATCGAGCGCGGTGATGTAGTTCGATAGCGCGTCGACCCAGACGTACATGACCTGGCCGGGGTCGTCGGGCACGCGGATGCCCCAGCCCTTGGCGCGCGCTTCGGAGCGCGAGACGCTGAAGTCCGCCAAGCCGCCGCGGATGAAGCTCAGCACCTCGTTCTTGCGCGTCGGGGGCCAGACGCGTAGCGCGTCCGAGTCGATCAGCCGCTCGAGCTCGGCCTGGTAGTTGGAGAGCCGGAAGAACCAGTTCTCTTCCTCCACCCGATCCGGCACCGTGCCGTGCTCGGGGCAGCGGCCGTCGACGAGTTCGTCGGGCGCGTAGTACTGCTCGCAGCCGACGCAGTACAGTCCCTCATACGTCTTGCGATAGAAGTCGCCCCGTGCGGCGCACGCCAGCCAGAGCTTGCGCGCGCCCTCGGCGTGGCGCGCCTCGGCGCTCGTGCGGATGAAGTCGTCGAACGACAGGTCGAGCGCCTCTCGCAGGTCGACGAAGTACTGGGCGTTCCGGGCGACGAGCGCGGTCGTCGGGATGCCCTCCTTCTCGGCCGCCTGCACGTTCTTCAGGCTGTTCTCGTCCGAGCCCGTCTGGAACCGGACGTCACGCCCGTGGAGCCGCTGGAAACGCGCGTAGCTGTCGGTCAGGATGTACTCGAGCGCATGGCCCATGTGCGGGCGCCCGTTGACAAACGGGATGGCGGTGGTGATGTAGTAGGGGGTGGCGTCGCGTTCGCTCATCGTACGGGTCCAGTCTCGTGCGCCAGCACGTGATCGAGCCAAAGGTTCGCCAGTTTCTCCTGCACGGTGTTGGCCCGCAGCCGGGCCGCCAGGTGATCGAAGTCCACCTCGTCGAGGCGCTGGTCCTGGTTGAGGCACGAGAACACCACCGACTCGGCGCCGGTCACCGGGTCGATGTGCTTTTGGAGGCACTGGGCGCAGACTTCCTTCATCATGCACTGCATCGGCGAGTTGATGCTCCCGATCGCCACGGGGTCCTTGGCCAGATGCGGCGCCAGCACGCCCCGCCGCGCGTCCTTGACGGCGCGCATCATCCGATCGGAGCCGATGGCGATGATGCGGTCGACCGTGGGCAGCGGCACCAACGGCTCGCCGAAGCGGCCCTCGCCGTACGCCAGGATCGCCTGCACGATGTTGCCGCGGAAATGCACGTCCTGCGCCCGATTCGGGACGATGGCCTCGCCGCTGTCGGTCGACCAGATCACCTGATCGGTCGCCGCCTCGATCTCCTCGCGCTTGAACAGGTCCTCGCCGCGCTTGTACCCGCCGAAGTAGACGACCCGGTTGCCGTTGTCGCGCAGCGCCCGGGCGATCGAGAAGAGGACGGCGTTGCCGAGGCCGCCGCCGGCCAGGAGGACGTTCTCCCCGTTGGGGATCTCGGTCGGCGCGCCGGTCGGGCCCATGACGACGACGCGCTCGCCCGGCGTCAGGTGGGCGCACAGGCGGCTGGACGCGCCCATCTCCAGGATGATGAGCGAGAGCAGCCCGGCGTCCTTGTCCACCCAGGCGCCGGTGAGCGCCAGCCCCTCCATCATCAGCCGCGTCCCGTTCACCAGCGGGCTGGTGGTTTCATAGCTCTGCAGTCGATAGAACTGCCCCGGCTCGAAGCGCCGCGCCGCCAGCGGCGCGCGCACGATGAGCTCGACGATCGTTTCCGTCAGGCGGTTGACGGCGTGGACCCGTGGCGTGAGCGCGTCGGCCAGGCCGATGGCGAAGGCGCCGAACTCGTCTTGCGTCATCGGCGCGGATGGCGTCGCGGATGCCGGCAAGGGCGTCGGCAATGACGTCGGCGAGGAGGCCGGCGAAGAGGCCGACGTTGCGGGACGTGCGCCGCGTGCGGGATCGCGGGCGTCCCGTGCGCCGCCGTTCGGCGTCGGATCGTCCGCGAACAGGGCCGCCACGTGCGGGAAGCCGAACTTGGCCGAGGCCATCGCCTTGACGACGTTGCCGGCGAAGACGGGGTGGTTGTCGCCGTAGAACGAGATCAGCCGCCCGCCCTGGTCGTACGAGGTGAAGAACGCATCGGCGGCGCCCTCCGCGGGCACCGGCCGCCAGCCGCCGTCCGCCGCGCGTTCGGCGCGGTGGCCCAGGAAGAACCGCCCGCGCGTGTCCAGCCCGAGGCTGCCCGGATGCTCCTTGGCGTAGCCGATGTTGGGCGACGTGCCGGCGGCCACCATCACGCTGCGCGCCGGCAGCGTCACGGTGCGGTCCGTGGCCTTCCAGCGGCCGTCGACCATGGCCTGCACGCGGAACCGCAGCGCCGCCACCGCGCCGTGATCGTCCAGGACGGCCTCCTCGGGATCCATGCACTCGGCGATCTGAATGCCCTCTTCGAGCGCCTTGGCCACCTCTTCGTGGTTCAGGCGGTAGGCCGGCGAGTCGTCGAGGCTCTTGCGATAGGCCAATGTGACGCCGCCCCACGCGCGCAGCAGCGGCGTGAAGTCCGGCGCCTCGCCGGCGGCGGCGGCGCGGGCGCGCTCGGCGCGGATGGCGCGGCCGTGGGCCAGGAACTCCTCGAGGACGTCGCGCTCCTCATCGTCCATCCGGGCCCAGACGCGTGCTTCCCCGCCCGATGCGGCGATGCCCTCGACCCGCAGCAGCATCTTCTCGACCTGGACCGGGTAGTACGCCATGAGCTCGGTGGCCGTATCGACGGCCGTCAGGCCGCCGCCGATGACGACGGCCGGCAGGCGCACCTGCAGGTTGGCCAGCGAATCGCGCTTGGCGGCGCCGGTGAGCTGGAGGGCCATGAGGAAGTCGCTGGCCTTGCGGATCCCGCGCGACAGGTTGTTGCGCATCTCGATGACCGTCGGCTTGCCGGCGCCGGCAGCGACGGCGATGTGGTCGAAGCCGAGACCCCAGGCGTCCTCGGCGGTCAGCGTGCCGCCGAAGCGCACGCCGTCGAAGATGCGGAACGCGGTGCGGCGCGCCAGGGTCAGGTGGAGGAGCGTCAGGAAGTTCTTGTCCCAGCGGACCGTGATGCCGTATTCGGACACCCCGCCGAAGCCTTCCAGGATGCGCTCGTCGAGCGAACGGTAAAGGGTGTCCCACGACTCGATCGGCCGCGGCGCCACGCCCGCGTCAGCCTCGCCGACCCACTTCGCGTCCAACGGCTCGATCTTCAAGCCGTCGATGCCGACGACGCCGAAGCCCTCGTTGAGGAGGTGGTGCGCCAGCGTGTAGCCGGCCGGCCCAAGGCCGACGACCAGGACGTTGCGGCCCCGGTAGGGCAAGGGATAGGGGCGGCGGACGTTGAGCGGGTTCCAGCGCGTGAGGAAGCCGTAGATCTCGACGCCCCACGGCAGGCGCAGGACATCGGTCAGGGCGCCGGTCTCGATCTGCGGGATGTTGACCGGGTCCTGGGTCTGGTAGATGCAGCCCTTCATGCAGTTGTTGCAGATCCGGTGGCCGGTGCCCGGGCACATCGGGTTGTCCACCATCACGAGCGCCAGCGCGCCCAGCGGATCGCCGTCGCGCATGAGGACGTGGGCCTCGGAGATCTTCTCGTCCAGCGGGCAACCGTCGAGGACGATGCCGAGCGGGTTGGTCTTGTAGGCGCCGTCCGGCGTGTGGAGGCCCTTGGAGCACGAGTCCTTGTCGCGCTCGTGGCAGTAGATGCAGTAGTGCACCTCGGCGAGCACCTCGCGCTGATCCATGCGCTGATCCGTCAGCGCGAACCCGTCGCGCCGGCGCCACGCGGCGTGCGGCCCCTCGATGACCTCGGGCACATCGGCCCGCGGGCGTTCGATCCTCACGAGCGCGTCGTAGTCGGTGGGCTCGGGCGCGCGGAAGCTGACCCAGCCCGCGGTCTCGGGATGCCCGACCGGGTCGTGGACCCGTGCGGCGCACCAGGCGGCCAGGTGGGCGATGACGCGGGCGACGACGGCCGCATCGTCGGCGCCGACGCCGTCATCGACGCCGTCGCGATCGCCGATGCCGAGGGCGTCGCGCAACGCGGCCACGACGCCACGGGCGGGCTCGGGCAGGGGCGCCGCGGGGCCGCTGGCCTTGGCGTGGGCTTCGGCGTCCAGGAGCACGCACGCCAGGCGGGCGGTTTGCGCTTCGAGGTCGTCGGAACGGCGATCGTGGCGGTCAACGACGTTCGCCGTGTCGGCCGGACGCGCAGGCAGCGGCGGGTCCGAAGGCGTCGCCGGTGCCGCGTCGGGCCGCGGGGCGAACGGCCAGCGCGGGTCGGCGTGCAGCGTCGAAAGGTCAGCTTCCGCCGCCGCGGCGGTCGCGGCGGCGGCTTCGGGCGTGACGCCCGCCTTGCCGCGGGCGAGCGCGCGCCGGCGCACGAGATCGATCTTGAAGCGGAAGACGGGGTCGTGCGCACGGATCCCGGCCCGCAGGAGCGCGCGCTCGTCGTCGATGCCGAACAGGCGCGCCACGAATGCCGAGACGTGCGGCGCCGTTGCGGTGAGGATGGCCGAGGCGTCGATCGGGCCGAGGGCGTCGGGGGCGGCGCGCCAGGCGTCGTAGCGGTCGGCCAAGGCGGGGTCGACGGCGCGCAACTCGGCCATGAAGACGTCGTAGAGGTCACGCAGCCGGGCGGCATCGTGCAGGTCAGGGTAGGCGAAGCCGGGAATGCCGGGGATGAGGTCCATTGAGCATCAACCGTTCTGTGGGCACGGATCCGTCGGCGCCGACAGGGTGATGTGCCAAGAAGCGTCGCGGTGCGAGCGCGTGGTGTTGCGGCCCCCCAAAGGCCTCCGGCGCACCGAATGCCGGTCGCGCGCGAACAGGCGGACCCTTGAAGCGTCCGACCGGCGCCGCGGCATTGTCGACGAATCGGGCCCGCGGTCAATCCGCAGCCGTGGGGGCTCGGCGGGTTGCGGCGGCCGGCGGGTCATGCGTATCCCCGCCAGGCGCAGCGGCGTTACTCTCCGCAACAGTCCCCGTCCGTCGCCGCAGGGTCAGTCAGGAGACCGCCCGATCATGCCCGCCATCGTCGTCGACAACCTGCGCAAGACGTTCACCGCCAAGCGCAAGGCGGCGGGCCTCGCCGGCAGCCTCAAGGCCATGGTGCGGCCGGACCGCACGACGGTCGAGGCGGTGCAGGGGCTGTCGTTCCGGATGGACGAGGGTGAGCTGCTGGGGTTCATCGGCCCGAACGGGGCCGGGAAGTCGACGACGATCAAGATCCTGACGGGCATCCTGTACCCCACGTCCGGCACGGCCGAGGTGCTCGGGTTCGTGCCGTGGCGGGAGCGGCGGAAGCTGGCGTACCACATCGGCACGGTGTTCGGACAGCGCTCCCAGCTCTGGCCGCACCTGCCGGCCATCGACACGTTGGCGTTGTTCGGCAAGATCTACGAGCTGGACCATCGCACGGTCAAGCGCCGCATCGCCCTGCTGAGCGAGGCCTTCGAGATCACGCACCTGCTCGAGACGCCCGTGCGAAAACTGTCGCTCGGCCAGCGCATGCGTTGCGAGGTCGCGGCGTCGCTCCTGCACCAGCCGCGGTTGATCCTGCTGGACGAGCCTTCCATCGGCCTCGACCCGGTGGCCAAGCAGCGCATCCGCGACATGATCATCCGCATGAACGCCGAGGAGGGGGTCGGCGTCCTCCTCACCAGCCACGACGCGGGCGACATCGAGGCGCTGTGCAAGCGCGTGATCATCGTCAACCACGGCCAGATCGTGTACGACGACCGCGTGAGCGCGCTCAAGCGGCGCTACCTGACCGTGAAGGACGTCGGCGTCCGATTCGTCGAGCCGATCGCCGGCGATGTCGACATCCCCGGCGCTGACGTCATCAAGGTGGGCGGCGGCGGATACGGGCTCAAGCTGCGATTCGACACGACCGTCACGCCGGCGGCGGAGCTGCTGGCGCACATCGGCGCCCTCGGCGGCGTCGAGGACGTCACGATCAGCGACCCGTCGCTCGAGGACGTCATCCGCGTGATCTACGAACAGGCGGCGGCGGGGGAGGCGATCCGCCCCGCCGATGGCCTCTGGCCGCCGGTGGAGCCGGAAGGGCCGGCGGGAGCACCGTGAGCGTCGGCGCGGCGGCCGAGCGGCGGGGCGCGGGCAGGCAGGCGCGGCGGTCGGCCGCCAAGTACGCCGCCGTTGTCCGCACCCAGCTGGCGCACGGCTTGGCCTATCCGGCCGACCTCGTCATGCGCTCGCTGACGATCGTCATCTTCATGTGGGTGTTCATCCACTTGTGGCGCTCGACGTACGCCACCACCGGCCAGGCGTCGGTGCGCGGCCTGACGCTGAACGACACGCTGTGGTACCTCGTGCTGGCCGAGTCCATCACGCTCTCCAAGCCGCGTGTGGCCACGGCGATCGCGCTGGCGGTGCGCGACGGGTCGGTGGCGTATCAGCTGTCGAAGCCCTACAACTTTCTGGGCTACCAGGCGGCCGTCACGGTGGGCGATGCGTTGGTGCGCGGGTGGGTGACGGTGCTCCTCGGCGGCGCGCTGGTGGCCGTGATGATTGGGCCGCCGCCATCGATGCTCGGGTGGCCGCTGGCGCTCGTGGCGGTGATCGCGGGCTGGCTGATCGACTTCTGCATGGCCACACTGATCGGTCTGATGGCGTTCGTCATCGAGGATGTCGCGGCGTTCGAGTGGATCTACTCCAAATTGATCCTCGTCTTGGGCGGTGTGCTGCTCCCGCTCGACTTTCTGCCCGATGGGTTTCGCCGGGTGGCCGAGGCGTTGCCGTTCGCCTACACCACGTGGGCGCCGGCGCGGTTGTTCGTGTCGCCCGACCCCGCCCTGTTCGTCCGGCTCTTCGGCATCCAACTGGCGTGGCTGGCGGGTCTGGCGCTGCTCGTGGCGATGGTCCATCGGCAGTGCACGACGCGCCTTGCGGTCAATGGGGGGTAAGCGGGTGGCCAAGGAGGGTGAAACGGCGACCCGTACCCCGCCACTGGACAGGCCTGGGGTGCCCGTGCGGCTTTGGAGGACGGTGCGCCTGGCCGTCCGGTCGGTCCGCGGGGAAACGCGGTTCTTGCTGGCCCTGTGGCGGGTCAACCTGCTCTCGGCGCTCGAGTACCGCACGGCCTTCATCAGCCAGGTGGTGGGCATGATGCTCAACAACGCCGCGTTCCTGGTCTTCTGGGCCCTGTTCTTCGAGCGCTTCCCGAGCGTCAGCGGCTGGGGGATGCAGGACATGCTCCAGCTCTTCGGGATGACCGCCACCGGTTTCGGCCTCGGCGTCGTCCTGTTCGGCAACGCGCTGAACCTGGCCGACATCATCGCCGACAACGGTCTCGACGCCTACCTGGCGCTGCCGCGGCCGGCGCTGCTCCACGTCCTGGCCAGCAAGAGCCGCCTGAGCGGCTGGGGGGACGTCGCCACGGGTGTCCTGTGCTTTGCGCTGACGGCACATCCCGGCGCGGCCGCCTGGGGGCGCTACGCGGTGGCGGCGCTGGCGTCGATGACGGTGTTCGTGAGCTTCCTGGTGGTGGTGGCCAGCCTCACGTTCTGGATCGGCGGCGCTTCGGCGCTGTCCGCGCAGGCCATTCATGCGGTGCTGGCGTTTGCGACCTATCCGCTGACGATCTTCGACGGCACGGCCAAGCTCATGCTGATGACGGTGATCCCGGCCGCCTTCATCGGCGCCGTCCCGGCCGAGTTCGTGCGCGGCTATTCCGATCGGTCGCTGCTCCAGATCCTCGCAGCGGCGGGCGTAAGCCTGGCGCTGGCCGTCGTCCTGTTCCACCGCGGGCTGCGGCGCTACGAGAGCGGCGGGATGGCGGTGTCCGCGGGCTAGTCGACCTCGATCGGCGACGGCCGGCGATGGATCGCACCGAGATGCGAGAGGGCGACTCGCCCTGCGACGCACGTGGTGCCATGATTCCACGCAGCCGCACCGCCGCGACAACCGAAGGAGGCCGACATGTCCCTCCGCGCCCTGTTGGTCGGGATCAACGAGTTTGCGCCGTCCGATGTGCCGTCCCTGCGCGGTTGCGTGAACGACGTGCTGCAGATGCGGTCCATCCTGCACGACCGCTACGCCTTTGCCGCCGCCGACGTCCGCGTGCTGACGGACGCCGAGGCGACCGCGGGCGGCATCCGCGAGGGACTGGCGTGGCTCCTGTCCGGCTACGGCGGCGGCGGCACGGATGTCCGCTTCTTCCACTTCTCGAGCCACGGTACGCACGTCGCCGACGCCGACGGCGACGAACCGGACGACGAGGTCATCGTGACCGCCGACCACGACTGGGACCGCCCGTTCCGCGACGACGACTTGGCCGCGCTCTTCGCCCCGATTCCCGACGACGTGAACTTCACGTTCCTGGCCGATTGCTGCCACTCCGGCACGATCCAGCGCGACATCGAGATCCTGCCGCGCTTCGTGCCGCCGCCGGATGCGGAGCTGCGGCGGATCAACGCCCGCCAGAGCGCGCTGGCGCAGAGCGCGGTCGACGCGTTCCAGGCCTCGGTCACCGCCTTCCTCGGCGCCAACCCGGCCGCGACGCCCGCCGACCTGCAGGCCGTCACGCCGCAGCTGCAGGCCGAGGCGATGAAGCGGCTCGCGCGCAACCGGTTCGGGGCGGTGCGGACGGATCGGCACGTCCTCATGGCCGCCTGCCAGGACCGCCAGACCTCGGCCGACGCGCGGATCGACGGCGCGTGGCAGGGGGCCTTCACGTGGAGCGTCGCCACCACGCTGGCCGCGGCCGCCTCGCCGCCGACGTACGGCGCGCTCCTGGCGGCGGCCGGCGAGAAGCTGAGGGACCGCTTCACCCAGATCCCGCAGCTGGAGTGCCCGACCGCCCTCGCGGACCGCCCGTTCCTCACGCCCCTCGCGGCGCGCTAGCCATGCGGGTGGCCGTCGGCAAGCTCGGGGCGCTGACCGTCCTGATCACGGCGTCCAAGGGCAGCCCGACCGGCCGGATCGTCGTCACGGCGCCCGGCGACGCGACGGCGGTCGGCGACATCGAGTTGGGCGCGGCAGGATCCGGCGTTGGCCAACGTGCGGCCGGCGGCGGTGACGCGGGCGACGGCGGCGTCGGCGGGCGCGTCACGGCAGGCGCGTCGGACGACGTGAAGGCGATCGGCCGGGCGCTGTTCGAGCGGTTGCTGCCGGTGGGCGACGTGCGCGACCTGTACGAGCGGACGCTGGCGGGCCACGACGGCCTCGCGCTCCGGCTGCGGATCGACGGCGATGGGGCGGCGGCGCTCCTGTCCGAGCCGTGGGAGCTCCTGTACGATCCGGCCCGCGGCCGCTTCCTGGCGACGCACGGGCCGTTCGTCCGCCAGCTGCTCGGCCTCGACGGCCCGAGCGCGCCGCTGGCCGTCTCGCCGCCCTTGCGGGTCCTCGTCGTCCTGGCCGAACAGCCGGACCTGCCGCGCCTGCAGGGCGAGGCCGAGGCCGGCCACATCGCGGCCGCGCTGCGCCGGCTCGTCAGCCGGCGGCACGTGGTCCTCACGACGTTCACCGCCGCCTCGCTCGAAGCGCTCGAGGCCAAGCTCGCGGCGGAACGCGACGCCGGTCGGAGCGTCCACGTCGTCCACTTCGTCGGCCACGGCGCGGTGTCGCCGACGGACGGCCGCGTGGCGCTGGCGCTGCGGCGGCGCGAGCGGGACGGGGACGGTGACGGGAGCGGCGAGCGGCGCGGCGACAGCGGTGCTGAGCGCGGCGGCATCGGCGGCATCGACAACTTCGGCGCAGCCGGCGGCGACACCGACTCGGCGCCGGATGCCCTCGATGCCGGCCTCGTGACGGGCGCGCAGCTGGCGGGCGCGCTCGAGCCGTTCAAGAACGATCTGAAGCTCGTCTTCCTGAGCGCGTGCTTCAGCGCCGCGCCGCCGACGACCGCCGCCCGGCTGTCCAACTGGCTGGCCCGCGACGTCCTGGCGCTCGGGATCCCGTGCGTGATCGGGATGCCGACGACCGTGCCCGACGGCCTCGCGGTGCGCTTCGCCCGCCGCTTCTACGGCGCGCTGGCCCGCGGCCGCGGCGTGGACGCCGCGTTGAACGACGTGCGCCGCCAGACCGTGGTGTTCGACGGCGGCGCCGGCGACCTCGCCCAACTCCCGATCTGCTATCTGCGCGCCGACGACGGCCGGATCATCGCCTGGACGGGCGACGACCGGCCCTGGACGCTGCGCTCCGTGGTGCCCAAGCTGGCCGACCGCGTGCCGCGTGCGACGCTCTGGTTCGCGAGCACCGTCGCAGCGGTCTTCGTGGCCGCCGGGCTGTCGCGGGCGTGGGCCGGTTCGTGGCTGTCGCGGATCGTCGACCCGCAGCCGATGCGGGCGCACCTCGGCATCGCCGTCGCCGCGTTCGACGGTCCGGCCGAGGCGGCGCGCAGCGTGGCGCAGGCGGTGTACGACGACGTGCGCGCGGTGGTGAACGCGGACGAGGCGGCGGGGGTGGACGCGTGCGGGCGGTTCCTGGAGTGGCGTGCGTGCGTGCGGCCGCCCGAGGCCGTCGGGCGCGCGCAGAGCGCTGCAGCGGAAGGCTGGCTGGCCGGCCTCGCGTCGCCGCCCGCCGAGACGCTGGCCCGCCGGATCGCCGCCCGGGTCGTGGTGTACGGCCGCGTGTCGGAGGATGCGCGCTCGCTCCAGCCGTATTTCTACATCGACCCGCTCCTCCTGCCCGGCGCCGAGGAGATGGCCGGGCGGTTCGAGCTCGGCCCGCCGGTGAGCCAGGAGGGCAGCGACCCGCGCAGCCCGGAGTTCCAGGTCCAGCTGGCGCGGCGCGTTCGGCCGCGGATCGAGGCGCTGCTCATCGCGTTCAAGGGGCTGGCGTGCGCCACGGTGCACGATGTCGTCTGCGCCAAGGAGCACTTGGCCGCGGCAGCCGGCCTGGCCGAGCACTGGCCCGCGGGGCAGGGACGGGATGTCATCGAGCTCTGGCTCGGCAATCTGGCGCTCCGCCTCGGCCGGCTGGACGAAGCCGAGGCGCACTTCCGCGCTTCGCTGGCCGACAACGCAAGCTACACGCGCGCCGATCTCGGGTTGGCCGAGGTGGTCTACCAGCGCGCCCACGCCGGCTGCTCGGCCGCACGCGCCGATCTGGCCGGGCTCGCGCGCGCCCGCGCCGCGTTCGCGCGGGCGGAGGCGGCCGTCGAAGAGCCGCCGGAAGCGCGGAGCCGCCTGAAGGCCAGCTACGGTCTGGCGCGGGTGGACTTCTGTGTCAGCCGAACGGGCATCGAGGACCGCTGGGCCGCCGCTGACGCCGAACTCGCCACCGTCATCGACACCGCCGGTCCGACGATGGTCGAGCTGGCGGCGCTGGCGCACGGGATCCGGGCGTACGTGCACGCGCTGCGGACGGACGACCCGGCGCTGCTCCGCGCGGAGCGGCTGGCCCTGGCGCGCGCAGAGATCGAAGCGGGGTGCGATCTCGTCCGCGGCGTGAACTCGGCGATCTGCGGCCATCTGCAGTTGGCGCTGGCCGGCCTGCTCACGCGCGCCGAGCCGACGGCCGCCGCGCTGGCGCGGGCCGAGGCGACGCGCTTGGCGCCGACGCCGCTGGCCACGGAGGCGACGGGCGCGTCGGGTGCGTCGGGCGCGTCGGGCGCGGCAGAGACGCGAACAGGCGGGGCGACCGGGATCATCACGGGGTCGGCGGCGGGTGACACGCCGTGACGGGCGATGCGCCATCACGCACGGGGAGGTCGGATCATGGCCGATAGGCAAGCCATTCGAACGATCACGGCAGCGGTGTGGATGCGCCGGCCGTTGCGACGGCGAGCGATCGGGCGGGAGCGGGGCGCGCGCGCATTCGAACCGCGCCGGGCAATCGGGCGGCTCCTGTTCGTGGTCCTCGCGGCGGCGACCATCGGATGCGGCGGCGGGCGAGGCGACTCGGGCGGCGACGCGGGGGGTTCCGTGGACATCGGCGGTCGGGAGCGAGGACCTTCGCCCGTGGCGGACGACCCGGCCACGCTGCTGACCCTGGCCGCGGACGGGCGCGCGCCGACGGATCTGCCGTCCGGTTCGCCCACGGATCCGCCGACGGCGGGGCCGGCCGGCGCCGATGGCGATGGCGACGGCGGCGGCAACCTCGAGATCATCGACGTACCGGACGGCGATATCGAGCTGCTGCTCGACGCCACGCGGATCGCCTTCAGCGGCGCCACGATCGAGAGTATCTGCCTGTTGCCCGGGCCGTTCGCGGATCGGATCACGGGCGGGCCGCAGGTCATCGTGAGCGAGGATGTCCGGCTGGCCACGCGGGTCTTCGTCGCGGCGCTCGGGTTCGCGCCGGGCGCGCGGATCGATGTGCGGGTCGCCGATCCGCACGGCGACGAGGCGGCTGCGGTCGACCTCGCGGCGGATGGGAACGGCTGTGCCGTCGGTCGATGGATCGTCTCACCCGAGCGCCCGGTCGGCGACTACATGGCGTACGCAACGGACGGCAACGTCGAGGCGTTCCAGCCCGTGCCGGTCGCGCAGCCGGACGGCCCGCGGCTCGTCGTCGCTCCGAACGAGGTCGTGGCGGGAGAGGACGTGACGGTCTCGTTGGCGGGATATCCGGCCGACACGCGGCTCGAGATCGTCCTTTACACGCAACGGCGTGGTGCGGGTGCGTGCGGCGATGTGTACCCCAGCGGTTGCTGGCGTTTCCGCCAGGCGCTGCGCACCGGACCGTCGGACGGGCGCGGCGGCCTCGTCGTCCGCTTGCCCACCGCGCGCGGCGACGCCGGCGAGACGTTCCTGGTGACGACGAACCCGCGGCCGGAGTTGTTTCCGAGGGACGTCCAGAACGATGGCCTGATGATCACGCTCGTCGATCGGTGGCGGTCCGAGATCACGCCCGAGGTGCCGGTGTCAGTGCCGGAGGGGGCATCGGACGGAGCCGTGCTGACGCTTCCGGACGAGGTGCCCTCGGTGGAGGCTGAGCCGCGTTGGCCCGGCCGTCTGCGGCGGGAGCGGGAGATTCGGGTGGCGACCCCGGTGGTCGTGCCGTGAGCCGGCGTTCGTGGCGCGATGTCCTGCGGCCACGCCGCAACCGATGGTAGGGGCACGGCGTGCCGTTCCCTGGCCGGCGAACCCCAACGCACCAAGACCAAGAACGGCGCGTTGTCGGACGAATGGGCCCGGCGTGCCGTGCCTCGACACGGACCGGATGCAGGACGCGGTCGAAGAGTTGTTCGCGGGCGGCAGTCACGGCCGCGCCGCGTGTCCGATCGGCAGGTACAACCGCCCGCCCGGCCGGACGTCCGTCGGCAGCCGGAATCGCACCTCGTCGCCCGACGGCAGCACGGCGGCGAGTTCGGCGCGGCCGACGGCACAGGCGTCGGCGGGGGGGGCGGTGAAGGCGAACGTGCCGAGGGGGTCGGCGACGTCGGCGGCCGTGCTGAAGTCGGATGGCCCGTGGCACGAGCCGTACCGCCCGTCCGCCTGTGCCGTGAGATCGTGGACGATCTTCACCGGCTGGTCGGGGGACGTCAGGCCGACGACGGACCCGGTTCGATCGTCCCACCAACCGACGAGCGGCGTGTAGGGCAGGACGTGGCGGCGGCGACCGTCGTCGACGACGAGCGCTCCGCCGGGCTCAGGGCGATGGGCAGTCCGGTTCGCGCCGGGCAAGTCGGACGTCCAGTGGCCGTCGCCGTCGGCGCGGACGGAGTAGAGGCGGCGGTCGACGCCGGCAGCGCTTCTGAGCGTCACCGTGACGACGCTGAAGGGCTCGGCCAGGCCCTCGATCGGGCCATTGTGGACCAGGCGCACGTGCTCGTACACCCCCGTCGAGAACAGGCGATGGCCGTCGGCGAGCGGATGGATCAGCTCGGCGGTCAGGCCGGGCTGCATGAGCTCCCACTCCCCGCGGGCGAGTTCGTAGTCGCAGACGCCGTTCCCGTCGGCCGTCGTCGAGGAGTCGAACGGCGCGAGCGATCCTTCGGGGGCGCGGAAGCGGACGAGCATGCTGCCGTTCGGCGGGCAGTTGCCGACGACGCTCCGGGCGCTCGTGTCCACGTGGGCGCTGAACGGGACGAGCCGCAAGCTCGCCGTCGCGCCCTCGTTCGGCAGCACGACGACCTCGTCGTCCGGGCGGAGGGCGAGCGGCATCGCGAGGTCGGATGCACGGACGCGGGCGATGCACGGCGCCGCGTCATCGCCAACGGTGCACATCGCGCCGCCGATGATCTCGCCGCCGCGCGCGACCTCGATGGTGGCCGCGAGCCCGGGATGGCCCTCGACGACGACGCGGTCGCCGCCGACCTGGGCGCTGGCGCGGAAGACCGGGAAGCTGAGCGTGGAGCGGTAGCCGTCGCCGGCGGTCGCCTCGACGGCCACGGGTAGCCCGGGCGCAAGGTCGGCGATGTCCGTGAAGTCGGCTTCCCATCCGCCGTCGGTGCCCGCGGCGACGTCGATGGAGCGGCCGTCGCCGTCGCCGCCGACGCGGACGGTGATCCGCGCGCCGGGCAGCGCGGTGCCGTGGACGGTGTCGCGGTTCGCGAGGGCGGCGGCACGGAGGGGGGCGGCGGTGAAGGTCGTGACGGCGAGCGAGCCGCCGGGCAGCGACTCGCTCTCCTGCGAGACGCCGGCGCGAATGACGGTGCGCGCGCGGAGAGGCATCGGCGCGCCGGAGCCCGAGCGGACGGTGATCTCAAAGGTGCCGTCCGCGGCGACGACGCCGGCTCCGTCGACCTCATCGTCGGCATCGACGTCCACCCAGACGCCGGTGCCGGCCGTGCCGCGGCCGCGGACGCGTACGATGGCCGGGTCCACGGCGTCGACCTCCCACGGCATGGCGCGCACGGACCACGCGATGGGCGCCGTCTCGTCGTCGGTGACGACGTCGACCGGCAGGGTTGAGGTCAGGTCGACACTGCCGGCGAGCGACACTTCCCAATCCGACGCCCCGGCCGGGACCTCGAAGGTGCGCCGGACACCGGCGGCCGAGATCGCATACCGTCCGCTCGGCCACGGTCCGTGCGAACGGAGCACATCGGCACCGACGTCGAACGCAAGATACGCCGGCAGCGGGGCGACAAGAGGCGACGCGGGGGCAGGGGGCGCGAACGTCAACTGTCGGCAGCCGGCGCGCACCGGGAAGACCCTGGGCCAGCCGTCGCCGTCGTCGACGCGCAGCACGAGGTTCGTCGGCGCCCTGCCGCCGCGCCATGCGATGGCCGTGCCGGTGGCTTGCGCCCACGCACTGTGACAGCTCAGCGCGGCATCCATCCGGTCCCCGGACTGCCCGCTGACCTCGATCACCGGGTCGCCCAGCCGCACGACGGCCCGCGGCACGCTCCACGACGCCTGCGTCACGACGCCCTCGGCCGTGGCCGTCACCGCCCCGCTCGCACCCGGCACGAGGTCGAGCTTGCGGGCCAGATCGGCCGTCCACGTGCCGTCCGCGCCAACAATTGCGCTCGTGAACGAGAACGCGCCGTCCGGCCGGTTGGCGGTGATCGATACGCGCGCGCCGGCCGGTCCGGTGCCCGTCAGGCGGTCGGCGGCGGCGTCGACGGCGGTCACCGTCAGGTCGCCGACGGTCGGCACGGCCTCGGCGGGCGCGCCGACGTCGATCGTGCGCAGGCGGACGCGGTCGCCCGGGGAAAGCCGTACCGGGCGGCGCTGGAACGGGCCGGCCGTGACGAACGCGAACTCGAGGCTGCCGTCGTAGATCGTGGCGGCGTGGGCCGTGGCGCGGGGGGCGTCGGGATCGCACGCCGGTGCCGTGCACGCGCCGGGGCGGGGCAGGAGGGCCGCCTCCACCCATCGGGTCGGCGTGCTCTCGTCGACGCCGGTGAGCTTGGCGAAGACGTGGTGGCCGCCGGAGAGGAGCGTGACGTCCTCGAAGTGCGGCGGCTGGGTCTGCGCGCGCGCGGGCGGCGCGGACGGGCTCGCCGATGAAAGCGCGAGCACGACGGCGATGGCGGCGGCCATGGGGGGGCCGGCAACGGTGCGGCGAGGACGTTGGGGTGGGGGGATCATGCGTCGCTCTCCGGGGCGGACGGGACGTCGTTATCGGGTTGAACCGTGCGCGGCGGGCGGAGGATAGAGGGGCGGGATGGCCGCCTGCCCCGCCGGAGGGCTATAATCGACCGTCCCGACGACCTCTGCCCGGAGCAGCGCATGCAGTTCTCGAAGCTCCTCATGACCTGGAACATCATCCGGGGCCAGGAGCAGGCATACGTGGCCTTTCACGCCAAGGAGTTCGTCCCGGGCCTGATGGCCTTCGGCCTGCACCCGGTCGACTCGTGGTTCACGATGTACGGCGAGGGTCCGCAGGTGATCGTCGGCTGGGTGGCCGAGGACGCCGAGGTGATCAAGCAGGCGCTGGCCTCGGACGGCTGGGCGACGCTGCGGGACAAGCTCGAGGAGCACGTGACCGACTTTACGTCGCGGATCGTGCCGTGGGAGAGCTCGTTCCAGATGTAGGACTCCCCGCCGATCCGGACGATCCCGCCGGCCCGGCACCGGATGGGGACGACGGTGCCGTCGGCGGCGACGGGTCCCCGGATGACGGCCCCGAGCCGCCGGACGACGAGCCATCGGCCTTGCCGCCCCCGTCGCCCTTGGCTGCGTTCTCGCCCTTCGCGACGCCGTCGCCTGCCGCAGCGTCGCCCTTCGCGCCGCCATCCGGCTTGCCGTCGCCATCGCCCGACTTGCCGCCGTCCTTGGACGCCGCCGGCTTGCCGGCCGACGAGCGCTTGCTGTCGTGGAGGTACCAGCCGCTGCCTTTGAACACGATGCCGGCGGCCGAGATCCGCCGGCGGGCCTTGGGCGCGCCGCAGACCGGGCAGTCGCGGATCGCGTCCTCGCTGAAGCGCTGGACGCGCTCGAACTCGGCTTGGCAGGCGTCGCACACGTATTCGTAGGTCGGCATCGTCGCCCCGCTCCGGATCGTCGGTCTTCGGACGATGGATTGTAGCCGGGTCGCGCGATTGTGGAACGCGCCGGTGCCCCGCCACCGGACGTGCCTGGGGTGCCCGGCAGAGTAAGGAGGCCGGAGATTCCGCAGTGACAGAGTACTAGTACGCCCCGGTTCCGAGGAGGACCGTCGGCACGGTGCGCAGCAGGATCCGCAGATCCAGCATGAGCGACCAGTTTTCGGCGTAGTAGAGGTCGAGCATGACCATCTCGTCGAACGTGAGCTTGCTCCGGCCGCTGACCTGCCACAAGCCCGTCATGCCGGGCGCAACGTCCAGCCGGCGACGGTGCCACGGCTGGTAGCTGGCGACCTCGGACGGGAGCGGCGGCCGCGGGCCGACGAGGCTCATGTCGCCCCTCAGGACGTTCAGCAGCTGCGGCAGCTCGTCGATGGACAGCCGGCGGATCCAGCGCCCGACGCGGGTCACGCGTGGGTCCGCGCGCATCTTGAAGATCGGACCCTCGGCTTCGTTGTGGGCCTGAAGGTCCGGCAGCACTTCCTCGGCGCCCGGGACCATCGAGCGGAACTTGAAGAACGTGAAGTCGCGTCCGTGCCGGCCGACGCGGGTCTGGCGGAAGAAGATCGGGCCGGGGCCCTCGAGACGGATCGCGAGCGCCGTCAGGGCCAGCACGGGCGCCGTGAGCGTGAGGGAGACGAGCGAAAAGCCGACGTCGATCGCCCGCTTAAGCCGCAGCCGCCAGCCTTGGATGACCGGTTGGCGGACGGCCAGGAGCGGCACGCCGCCCAGCGCGTCGCTGTCCACCCGGTTCAAGCTTAGCTGGAACAGGTCGGGGACGATCCGGACCCCGACGCCGCGCGCCTCGCAGTCCGCCACCATGTGCGCGATCCGCTCCCTGGCCGTCCACGGCAGCGCCAGGATGACGAGGTCGACGCCGCCCTCGCGCAGCAGCCGCCCGAGCTGGCGCGTGCTGCCGAGCGGCGCCCACCGGCCGATCGCCTTGTCCAGCTTGTCCGGATGGTCGTCCAGGAAGCCGACGACGTCGTAGCCGAGGCTGGGCCGGGCCAGCAGGTTGCGCATGACCGCCCGCCCGGCCTCGCCCGCCCCGACGATCAGCGTGCGCTGCACGCCGATCCCGCGCCGCCGCTGCCAGCGCTGCCACGCGCCGTCGCCGACGCGCACGAGCGCCAACACGAGCACCGTGGCCACCGCGGCGTACGGCAGCATGAGGCGGGACTGGGCGAGCGGGCGGACGCCGTACAGGACGATCGTGAGGATCGCGACACCGACGATCGTGCTCGTGGCCTGTTCGTAGACGACCTCGAACCACGGTGTGTTGCGGCGGCGGGTGTACAGCCCCTCCAGCGCGCACAGCACGACGATCATCGCCGCCAGCACGATGCCCCATGGCTGGTAGACGGACCATGGCAGGAGGTTGGACGGACCGATGTCGCCGCCGACCTCGAAGCGGTAGCGGACGACGTAAGCGAGGTACCAGCCGAGGTGGACGGCGGCGAAGTCGGCCAGCGGCAGGACGAGGCGGCGGCGGAGCCACGGGCGGGGGGAGGATGCGGGGGTGGGGGATGTCATTGACGGCCGTCGATGGTGGGTCGGCTGCGGAGGTCCCCAGCCCGCGGCCCAAGGCCCTCTCCCCCCGACCCCCTCCCCCAAGACTGGGGGAGGGGGAGTATGCTTGGCGGGTGGGCACCAAACTGCCCGGTCGGGTGTTCGAGGGCTGTCCGGTAGACGTCGACGGTCAGCTCGGCGGTGCGGTCCCAGTTGAAGCGTGCCGCTTGCGCCTGGCCGCGCGCCGACATCGACGCTCTCCGCGCTGGGTCGGTGAGAAGCGCCAGAAGCGCCGCCGACCACCCGGCGACGTCGTCCGGCCCAACCGTGAGGCCGGCATCCCCGACGACCTCGGGCAGGCTGCCGGCATCGCTCACGATGACCGGCGTGCCGCAGGCCATCGCCTCGAGCGCCGGCAGGCCGAAGCCTTCGTAGCGGCTTGGCATGGCGAAGACGTCGGCCGCGGCGTAGAGCAGCGGCAGGTCCGTTTGGTCGATGAAGCCGGGCAGCACGACGTCCCCCCGGATGCCCAGGCGGTCGGCGACGGCGGCAACGTCGCTGTTCCCCCAGCCCGGCGCACCGGCGATGACGAGGGCGGGCGGAGCGTCGACCCCACTTGCTGATGCTCCGCCCACGCCGCCTTCGGCCCCCCGCAGCCGCGCATACGCCTCCAGCAACACGCCGTAGTTCTTCCGCGGCTGCATCGTCCCGACGGAAAGCACGTACCGCTCCGGCAGCCCGGTCCGCCGGCGGAAGGCGGCGATCTCGGCCGGGCGGGGCGGGGCGAAAGCGGCGTCGACGCCGTTGGGGACGACGTGGACGCGGCTCGGATCGGCGCCGAGGGCGTCGATGAGCTCGCGGCGGGTGAAGTCCGAGATGGCGATGAGGGCGCGGGCGTGGCGCACGGCGTGGCGCGTGGCGGCCGTCAGGTAGCGGGCCTGGCGGCGCGGGAACGTCTCGGGCACGCGGACGAACGAAAGGTCGTGGACGGTGACGACGGCCGGCGGAGCGCCGAGTGCGGGCATGGCATACGCGGCGCTGTGAAACACGTCGACGTGCCGCCGACGGAGGCCGAGCGGCAGCGCGAGCTGCTCGTAGGCGATCCGCAGGCTCCGCCGACGCGTCCAGGCGGGCGCCAGGTGGATGTCGATGGCGGGCGGCAGGACGCGACGGGCCCGCGCGTCGGCGGTGAACGCCGTGACGGCGACGTCACCGCGACGGCCGAGGGCATCCAACAGGGCGACGATGTAGCGGTGGATGCCGGCGGCGCGGTGATCATCGGACAGCGAGAGGAGGAGCGCGTTGAGGCCGACGCGGAGCCGGGCTGGCGAGCGGGACATGGGGGGGAACTATACGGGGGTGGGGGCGGGGGGGCAATGCGTTGGGGGTGGGATCACGACGCGTGGGCGATGGCGGTGACGGCGTCGGGGTTCACGAGGGACGACGTGTCGCCGGGCGGCAGGCCGAGGTGGGCGCTGCGGACCATGCGGCGCATGACCTTGGCGTTGCGCGTCTTGGGGAGGTCCGCGGCGAAGAGAACGGCCTTGGGGGCGAGCGCCTTGCCCATGGCGGCGACGACGGCGGCCCGGAGTTCGGCGCGGAGGGCTTCGGACGGTTCCACGCCGGCGAGCAGCACGCAGAAGCAGACCAGGGCGCTGCCCTTCACGTCGTCCGGCACGCCGATCGCCGCCGCCTCGACGACGGCCGGATGGTGGACGAGGACGGACTCGACCTCGGCCGGGCCGAGGCGCTTGCCGGCGATCTTGATCGTGTCGTCCGAACGGCCGAGGATGTACCACAGGCCGTCCTCGTCGATCGCGGCGAAGTCGCCGTGCACCCAGACGTCGGGGAAGCGGGACCAGTAGGTCTCGATGTAGCGGTCGGGGTCCTTCCAGAAGCCGCGGGTCATGCCGATCCACGGCGCGCGGATGACGAGCTCGCCGACGGCGTTGCGGACCGAGCGGCCGGCCTCGTCGACGACGTCGGCGGCGATGCCGGGGCACGGGCCGCTGAAGGCGCACGCTTTGAGGGGCAGGATCGGGTTCCCCATGACGATCCCGCCGGAGATCTCGGTCCCGCCGGAGTAGTTGATGATCGGCACCCGCCCTTGGCCGACGCGCTCGAAGAGCCAGTGCCAGGGGTCGGGGTTCCAGGGCTCGCCGGTCGAGGCGAAGGCGCGGACGCGGCTGAGGTCGTGCGCGGCGTGCGGCGCGTCGCCGTGCGGGACGAGGCCGCGGACCCATGTGGGCGAGAGGCCGACGACATCGACGGTGTGGCGGGCGACGAGCGACCAGATGCGGTCCGGGCCGGGGAAGTCCGGCGCGCCGTCGTACAGGACGCACGTCGCACCGAGCAACAACGAGCCGAAGACGAGCCACGGGCCCATCATCCAGCCCATGTCCGTCATCCAGAAGATCCGGTCGCCGGCGTGGACGTCCGTGCCGAAGGCCATGTCCTGGGCGGCCTTCACCGGGAAGCCGCAGTGCGTGTGCAGCGCGCCCTTGGGCTTGCCGGTGGTGCCGGAGGTGTAGATGAGCATGAGCGGGTCTTCGGCGGCGGTATCGGCCGTCGGCGCGTCGTCGGATTGGGACGCGACGAGGTCGTGCCACCAGTGGTCGCGGCCGGGTGTCATCGCCACTTCCTGGCCGGTGCGGCGGAGGACGATCATGTGCCGGAGCGTCGGGATCGAGGCGGCGGCATCGTCGGCGACGGGCTTCATCGGGCTGGGCTTGCCGCGGCGGAAGGCGCCGTCGGCGGTGAGGATCGCCTTGGCGTCGGCGTCGACGAGCCGGCCGATGATCGCTTCGGCGCCGTAGCCGCTGAACAGGGGCAGCGCGATCGCGCCGATCTTCGCGATCGCGAGCAACGCGACGACGATCTCCGGGACCATCGGCATGAAGATCCCGACGGCGTCGCCCTTGCCGAGGCCGAGCGCGGTGAGGGCGTTGGCGGCGCGGTTCACCTCGGCGCGCAGCTCGGCGTAGGTGAGGGTGCGCTCGGCGCCCTCTTCGCCCTCGAAGATCAGCGCGGGCTGCGCATCGGTGGCCGTGCCGGCGTGCTTGTCCAAGCAGTTGTGGACGACGTTCATCCGGCCGCCGACGCACCAGTCCGGCCATTGGATGCCACGGGCGAGGTCGACGACGTCGGTGTACGGCGTGGCGAAGCGGATGTCGAGCCAGCGGAGGACGGCGTCCGTGAACCAGGCGACGTCGTCCGTGCTGCGCCGCATGAGGGCGTCGAAGGCGTCGCTCACACGGTCCCCGCTGTCGGCGCCGTCGACGACGATGCCGTTGGCGGCCATGAAGGCCGTCAGGTTCGCGCGGGCGATGTGCGCGGGTGTCGGACGCCAGACGATCGGGCCGCCGAAGGTGAAGGGGTCGGACATCTGGTAATCTCATCCGGGGCGGGGGCGCTCGTTGCGCGGACGGCACGCTGGGAGAGAGGGTACCGATGCACGGCGCTTGTGCCAAGCGGTTCATGCGGGTTGCCGTCCTCGCGGCGGGGGCGATCGTCGCCCTGGGCTGTGGGCGGCGGGACGTGGCGACCCGGCACGACGTCATCGTCGCCCAGCTCCACGTGCCGCTCGACCGCGTCGCCCGGATCAGCCGCTTCCGGTCCGGCGTCGGCCACGACTACAGCGACGGCATCGAGCGCTGCCGGAGCATGAAGCACTACTTCCAGTTCACCGGCGGCGAGCCGGGCCGGCCGCACCGGCCGCCGTGGACGACGGTCCAGGTCGTGTCGCCGTTGGACGGGCTCGTCGTGGGCGTGACGGAAGAGTGGGCGGGTGATCAGATTCGCATTCGGTCGGCCGTGGACCCGCGCTACACCGTCGTCGTGTTCCACGTGCGACGGGAAGTCGGTGTGGACGAGGGGGTCGTCGTACGGGCTGGGCAGGCGCTGGGCTTCCACGCCAGCGACGAGACGATGTCCGATCTGGCGGTCGAGGTCGAAGGCGCATCCGTGCCGCACGGGCGGCGCTTGGTCTCGGCGTTCGAGGCAATGGGGGATGCGGCGTTCACCGCGCTCGCGGCGCGCGGCGTTGGGGCCCGTGCGGCGCTGATCATCGGGCGGGCGGAGCGTGATGCTCACCCGTTGGCCTGTGACGGCGCGCGGTTCGCGTCGGCGTCGGATGGGTCGGACTGGGTCGAGTTGTCGCGGACGCCCGATCGCTCGTACGGCCTCACGCCCCCGCCATGACCGCCCGCCACGCCGCCACCGTCGCGTCGGCGACGGCCTGCATCGTGAACCGGTCGACGACGCGTTGTCGGCCGGCGGCCGCGAGGGTGCTGCGTTCGTCGACGTCGTCGGCAAGGCGTCGGAGCGCCGCGGACAACGCGGTGACATCGCCCTCCGGGAACACGACGCCCGCGTCGCCGATCACGTGCGGGATCTCGCCCGAGTCCGAACCGACGACGACGGCGCCGCACGCCATGGCCTCGGTCAGGACGCGGCCGAACTGTTCGACCCAGCGGGGCGTCGATCGGCTCGGAAGGACGAGGGCGTCGATGCGCCGGTAGAACGCGGGCATGGCGGCACTGGCGAGCCACGGTGTGAAGGTGACGCGGTGGGCGAGGGCGAGCGCATCGACTTGGCGCGTGAGCCGCGCCAAGTCGGGGCCGGCGCCGACGATCTCGAGGGTCACGGCTTCGGGCAGCGCCTTCATCGCGTCGAGCACGTCCGCGACGCCTTTGGCGGGCACGAGGCGGCCGGCGTAGCCGATGTGGAGGTGGCCGGCGACGACGTCGCGCAGCGGGTGGGGGGGAGCGGGGGGGCAGTACGCCTCCGCATCGACGCCGAACTGCGGGATCGTCCAGATCGGCTTGCCGACGTCGGACCCGAAGCCCTTGGCGCGCAGGACGGACGCGGCGGTCGCGGACCCGGCGATGGCGGCGGCGGCGGTGCGGTAGGCGTAGCGCTCGAAGGCGCGGAACGGCAGCGGGTACCGCCGGTTCAGGTTCTGCCACGTGAAGAACATCGACTTGGCCCCGACGCGGGACGCGGCGCGCACGCCGAGGAACGTCGCCAGGTTGTAGGGTTCCTCGTCGAGGTAGACGAGGTCGGGGCGGAGGCGGCGGAGTCGGGCCGCGAGGTCGGGGTAGTGATGGAGGTGGAAGTCGCCCGGTCGGCGGATCGGGAGAACCTCGAGCCGGTAGCCGTCAGGCTCAACCGCTTCGAGCCGCCGTTCCACCCCGTCATCGCGCCACAACGGCGGCACGAGGGCGATCAGGTCGATGTCGTCGTGGGCGGCGATGAGGGCGCACTTGCGCTGGTAGGCGCCGACGACGAGGGCCTTGGAGAGCATGGCGACGCGCATGGGGGGATGGTACTGCAACTGCGGGTGCGACCGGGGGGCGCGGGACCGGTCAACGTACCGCCCGGTACACGTCGAGCGTCTGCGCGGCTGCGCGCGACCACGTGAACGTCGCCGCCCGCGCCAGGCCGAGCCCCGCCAGGCGTGCGCGCTGTTCCGTGTCGCCCGCCAACGCCCCAAGGCCTGCCGCCCATGCCGCCACATCGCCCGCGGCGATCCGCAGCCCCGCGTCCCCGACGACCTCCGGCAGGCTCGTCGCGTCCGCGACGGCGACCGGCGTGCCGCACGCCATGGCTTCGAGGGGCGGGAGGCCGAAGCCTTCGTACGTCGAGGGGTAGGCGAAGAAATCGGCGGCGGCGAGGAGCGGCGGGAGGTCGGCGTCCGCGACGTGGCCGACGGTGCGGATGGCCTCGGGCGGCAACGACATCGTGTGCGCGAGATCGAGCGGGTCGGCGAAGAAAGGGGCGCTGGGTGGCCGACGCGATCCGTCCGCGGCGAGGCGGCCGCCGCGGACGGACCCGTGCTCGCGCGCCGGCGGGCGGCCGGCGATGACGAGCGGCAGGGCGTGCTCGTCCCAGACGCGCTTCCAGGCGGCGATGAGCGTCGGCAGGTTCTTGCGCGGGTCGAAGCCGCCGTAGTACAGGCCGAAGCGGGGCGGCAGGTCAAGCGTCCGGCGGACGCGCGCGATCGCGTCGGGCGTCTGCGGGGTGAAGCGGGGCGCGACACCGAGCGGGACGGTGTGGATCCGATCGAGCGGGACGCGGAGGTGGCGGGCGACGTCGCTCGCGGTGTGCGCCGAGTCGGCCAGGACGGCGGCGGCGCGGCGGGTGGCGAGGGCGACGAGGCGGGTGTAGATCCGGACGCGGGGGTCCGTGCGGTAGGCCGGGAGGAGGAGGGGGATGAGGTCGTGGACGGTGACGACGGTCGGCACCGGCTGGTGCACGGGCGGCGCCCAGTACGGGACGTGGAGGAGGTCGCAGCGGGCGGAGGCGCGTGGGATCGCCCATTGCTCGAAGCGCACCTTCGCGACGGCGCCGCGGGCGCGGGGGCGGCGGACGTCGAGGGTGGGCGGGTCGGGCAGCGCTTCGAGCGCGGCGACGAGCTGGTCGGCGTACTGGCCGGAGCCGAACGTTTGGCCGGCAAACCAGCCGGACAGGAGGACGCGGGGGCCGTCGCTGCGGCGAGCGGCCGGGCCGCCGGGGAGCGCGTCCGCGGTGCGATGTCGTACGGGCGACGGCACGCTCACGGCGCGGCGTCGAGCGACGAAGGCCTGGCGTCGACGAGGACGATCGTGACGTCGCCGACGTTCGTGCCGGTCGGTCCCGTGACGATCGCGTCGTCCAGGGCGGCCAGGATCGGACCGCTGTCGTGGCGATCGAGCGCGGCGCGGGCGTCGCGGCCGAGGGCGGCGGCGCGGGCGGCGGTCGTGCCGTCGACGACGGCGCCGGCCGCGCCGGGCGTGGCGTCCGTGCCGTCCGTGGCGAGCGTGGCGAGCGTGATGCCGTCGGCGCCGTCGAGGGCGAGGGCGGCGGCCAGCGCGACCTCGCGGTTGCGGCCGCCGGTGCCGCCGAGGCGGCGCAGCGTGACCGTCGTCTCGCCGGCAGCGATCAGGCAGGCCGGCGGGCGGGCGGGCCGCGCGTCGGCCCGGCACTCGAGGGCGATGGCGGCGAGGACGCGGCCGACTTCGCGCGCTTCGCCCGTGAGGCGGGTCGTCACGACGAGCGGGGCGTAGCCGAGGTGGGTCGCATGGGCGGCAGCCCCGGCGACGGCCGTCGACCCGTCGGCGATCACGCGGTACGCGGCCAGGGATGCCAGCGGGTCGCCGGGCTTGAGCGTGTCGGCGATGTGGCCGGCCATGCCGGCGCGCATGTGGTCGCCGAGCGCGGCGGGCAGCGCTCCCCAGAGGTCGTAGCGGCTCAGGACCGCGCCGGCGTCGGCGAACGTCGTCGGGTCGGGTGACGCCGGGCCGCTGCCGATCGTCGCCGCCTCGTCGCCGCCGGGCGGCGTGATCACGTCGCTGATGGCCAGCGTGATCACGCGGGCCGGGGCGGCGAGGCGCAGCAGGCCGCCGCCCTTGACGGCCGAGAGGTGCTTGCGGACGGCGTTCACCTCGTCGATGGCGGCGCCGCACGAGAGCAGCGTGCTCGCGGCCGCAGCGATCTCGATGAGCGGCAGCCGGCCGGGCGGCAGCTCGAGCATCGCCGAAGCGCCGCCGGAGAGGAGGACGAGGACGAGGTCGCGCGCCGTCGTGTCGGCCAGGAGGCGCTGGATGTGGCGCGCGGCCATCAGGCTGGATGGGTTGGGGAGCGGGTGGCCACCGCTGTAGAACGTCGTGGAGGCCGTCGTTCCGCGTGCGTCGGACCCGCCGACGCCGATGCCGGCGTGGACCCGGCCGCCCAGGACGTCCTCTGCCGCCTCGACCATCGGCCGCGCCGCCTTGCCGGCGGCGACGACGAAGATGCGGTCGACTGCCGCAAGGTCGACTGCCGCAAGGTCGATGGCGGTGGGGTCGTGGGTGAGTCGGCCGACGTCGTTGACGTCGCGGAGCGGATGGCCAGCCTCGTCCCGCCGGCCATCCTGGACGTGGGCCGTGTCGTGGACGTCGTGACGGCCCACGTCCGTGCGCCCGTCCGGCGTGACGTGCGCCCCGTGCGGCGGTCGCCCGCCGACGTGCAAGCGGTCGCCGTCGATCGTCAGCGCGCGCCGGACCGCGTCGCCGGCATCCACCGCGCGCAGCGCCGCCGCCAGGATGTCGCGCGCGGCGTCCCGCCGGATGCGATCGAGCACGCCCTAGCGTGCCTGAGACGCGCGCCACCCCGCCAGGATGTCGTTCAACAGCGCCCGGTCGACCTCGACGCGTGTCATGACGTTCTTGGGCTCACCGTCCGTGCGCGTCTGGCGCGCGTCGACGCCGTCGAGCCACGTCATCTGCGCCGCGACGGCCGCCTCCAGCGAGCGGATCTGGACCTGCTTGTACATGTCCGCCACGAGCTCGCGCGCCCGGTCGAGCGTGTCGAGCCGCTCGGTGATCGGCGTCGGCGTGCCGGTCTCGGCGGCCACGCGGCCGAGGCCGGCCTCGATCTCGAGCATGCGCGCCGTCAGGTACTTCTGCTCGTGGACGTAGTCGCTTGGGTCGCGGAGGGCGTAGTCGGTCGACATGCTGTCTCCAGAAGGGTTGGGGAAGGACGATTCCGTGGGTCGAAGCCGGCCGGGATCGGTCGCGCCGGTGGCTGCCGGCCCATGCAGTGGCTGCCGGCCAATGTTATACCAAACTCATCGCGGCCAGCCGGGCATTCCGTTCAGGAACCACCCCACCAAGCCGATGATGACCACGATCCGGAGCACGAACCGGATGATCATGGCCCACTTGATGAAAGCGATGTCCCGCGCAATCGCCGCCAGCGCCAGCAACTCCGCGCTCGGCGCTGCCGACCGCACCCGATCCACGGCGGCCTGGACGTCGGACGCCGTGTCCGCCAGCTCGACCAGCACGCCGTCCAGCGCCGTGCGCGCGGCGTCGCGCACCTGCCCGGCGGCCCGCAGCGTATGGGCCGCCGCCTGGTCGGCGGCGACGGCGTCGGCCAGCGCGGCGGCGCGGCGTTGGACGGTGTGCAGCGCCGTGCCGGCCTCGCCCGGCCGGCGCGCGGCGTCGGTGAGGGCGGCGGCGACCGTGCCGCTGAGCGTGGCGGATGCCGCTTCGAGGTTGGCGGCGCCGAGCCTCACGAGATGGGCCGCCAAGCCGTCGGCGCCGGACTGGAGCGGCGGCGCCGCGCCGGCCGGGGCGAGGTGCTCGGCGTGGCTCCGGCTGCCGCGGTCGCGCGTCACGACGAGGTTGGGGCCGAGGACGATGTCGAGCTCGCCGCCGACGTCGACGAGCGTGGCGACGGTGACGTTGTCGGCGGGCGGCACGTCCGGCCGCGGGGCGGCGTGGCACAGCCAGGCCACGACGGGCGGCGGCAGGCGGAGGGACGTGGCCAGGACGGCGGCGTCCGCGTCCGTCGGGGCGCGGACGTCCACCCAGAGCGTGCCGCCCCGGTCGGCGAGGGCGGCGCGGAGCTGGCGGGGGGTGAGCTGGGTGGCGGGGGTTTCGTCGCCGTAGTCGTAGGTCGAGAGGATCATGGCTCGTCGATTCGGGCGGGACCGGCCTCAGGCGAGGCCGAGCGCGGCGGATAGCAGGTTGAAGATGCCGATGAAGAGGAGCGCGCCCATCGTGTCCGTGACCGTCGTCACGAACACGGCGGATGCCACGGCGGGGTCGATGCCGAGGCGCTCGAGCGTGAGCGGCATGACGACGCCGGCCAGGCCGCCGGCGGCCAGGTTGAGCGCCATCGCCAGGAACACGGCGCCGCCGATCAGCGCGGGCGACACCGGCGTGCTGACGACGAAGTGGTTCATCAGCAGCGCCACGACGCCCGCCAGCAGGCCGATCGCCATGCCGTTGATCAGCCCCTGCGCCACCTCCTTGCCCAGCAACCGCCCGATCTGCTGCCGATCGATCTCGCCGAGGGCCAGGGAACGAACGACGAGCGTCGTCGTCTGCGCGCCGACGTTGCCGCCGTTGCCGGTGACGAGCGGGAACAGGAGGGACAGGATGACGACCTTGTCCAGCGTTCCCTGGAAGCCGGCGAGCACGGCGACGAGCGCCAGCTGCGTCACGAGGTTGAGCGCGAGCCACGGCAGCCGGTTCTTGACGGACGTGAAGATGCCGTCGTCCGCGCGCTCGTCCTCGTCGAGGCCGACGAGGCGGAACATGTCCTCCGTGGCCTCCTCGGCGAGGACGTCGACGAGGTCATCGTGCGTGATCACGCCGACGAGGCGATCGTGCGCGTCGACGACCGGGAGCGCCAGCAGGTCGTAGCGCTGCATCAGCTGCGCCGCCGCCTCCTGGTCGTCACCGACGTGCACGCGGATGACGTCCGGATGCATGAGATCGCCGATCCGCGCGCGCGGCGGGGCGACGATGATCTGGCGCAAGCTGACGATCCCGACGAGAAGGCCCTCGGCGTCGCCGACGTAGAGGTAGTACGCCGCCTCCTCGCCCGGCTCGAGCGCGCGCAGCCGTTCGATCGACGCCGCCACGGTGTCGTCTGCGGCGAGCGCGACGAAGTCGCGCGTCATCCGGCCGCCGGCGGTGTCGTCCAGGTGCCCGAGCAATGTCCGGACCTCGGCCTCGGCCGCGTCGTCCATCCCCTCGAGCAACTCGGCCATCTGGGCCGGCGGCAGGTCGTTCAGCAGGTCGGCCGCCTCGTCGGACTCCATGAGGTCGAGGATCGGCGCCAACTGCTCCGTCGAGAGGCCCTCGGCGACCTCGGCCGCCTCCTCGTCGTCGAGCTCCTCGAGGATCTCGGCCGCCTCCTCGTCGTCCAGCTCGTCGATGATCTGTCGCTGGTCGTCGAGGTCGAAGTTCTCGAAGACGTCGACGCGGTCCGGCGGGCGCAGTGCGGAGAGGGACGCCGCGACGGTTTCGATGTCGCGCGCCTCGAGCGCCGTCGCCACGAGCCGGAACGCCTCGTCCATGTCGCCCGACTCGGCCGCCGCCTTCACCTGGGCGGCGGTGTCGGCGCGCGCGGCCTCGGCCAGGGTCGGCGGCGCGGCCAGCGTGTCGTCGAGGTGGCGGGGCGGCGGCCGGTGAAGGGCGGCCGTCACGGGCGGCGCTCGGCCTCGGCGGTTGCGGTGGCGGCGGCGCTGCGCTTGACCTGCTCGGGGCCGACGAGCCAGTCGCGGTCGATGCCGGTGCCCCCGGTGCGGCCCAAGAGGATCCGATTGCCGACGCCGCTCCGGTTGTAGTACTGCGGTTCTCCGACGAGGTCGCTCCGCGCGATCGCCCCCCACTGCCGGCTGTCCGCGGCATCACGGTCGTCGGCGACGACGAAGTACTGCCCCGCGGCCAGCGTGATCTCCGGCTGGTCGGGCCCGGTGCCGCGCTTGTTCCGGGCGGGGTCGTGCGGCACGCCGTCGACGAGGACGATCCCGCCCGCGACGGCCACGCGGTCGCCCGGCAGCGCGACGATGCGGCGGAACGTGAAGCCTTCCGGCCGGTCGAGGCATGCGACCATGCCGCGCAGCGGTTCGGACGACCAGATCAGGGTGTTCGTCGTGAAGACCTCGTCGCCCTTCTCGAGCAGCGGCGCCATCCCGTCGTCCGGCATCGTGACCATGTGGATGACGACGCGGCTGCTGAAGAAGAGAAGGCCGCACGTGGCGAGCGCTCCGACGGCGAGGACGAACGGCAGCCCGCAGCCGAAAAAGCGACGGGCGATCGGGCTCATCACGGCCGGGTGGCCAATCGCTGCACGAGCGGCAGGTAGACGATGGCCGCCGGTTTCGGGCGCGGCGTCGCCAGCGGCTGCAGCGCGACGTTCACGTGGTACGGCTGGCCGACGAGCGGCACTTCCGGCGCGATGAACTGGGCGTAGCCGGACGCGCTGACGACGGCGCGGTAGCGGCCGGGTGGCGGGTAGAAGCCGTACCAGCCGAGGAAGCCGGTGGTTTGCGGGTTCGTCTGATCGCCGTGGTCGGACGCCTTCCAGACCCGAAAGTTGTTGATGGCCGCATCGAAGCGGTAGAGCGTGACCTTGGCGCCCTGGACGCGCCGGTCGACGCCGTAGAACGCGTCGTGGACGAAGCCGTTCAGGGCGACCTGCACCGTGCCGAGGTCGACGCTCTGGCGCCGGGTGCCGCACGTGGCCGTCACCTGGAGCGCTCCCCCGTCGGCCATGTCCAGCGTGCCGGTCCAGAGGCCGTTGTCGCCGGGCTGGAGCGGCACGTCCGCGTCCCGGTAGCGCGCCGTAACGGTGCCGCCGGACGGACAGCGGGCGCCCAACTGGAGTTCGAGCGGCGCGCCGGGGTGCATGGACACCTGCCAAGCGCTGTCGTCGCTGACGACGGCGCAGCCGCCGCCGCTGGCGTACGGCTGGCTGTAGCGCGTGCCCTCGAGCGTCTGGCGCATCGCGATCCGGTCGCCGAGCAGGATGGACTCCGGGTCGATGACGACGCCGAGGACCTCGGACGGCGCGCTGCCGCCGGCGGCGTTCTCGGCGCGGGCCTGCAGCGCGTGGCCGCCCGGGGCGAGGTCGCGGGTCGGGGTGAGGGTCCACGGGGCGACGCCCTCGGCGCCGACGGCGGCTGTCGTCGTGCGGCCGATCTCCGCGCCGCCGTCGAAGAGGATGACGGTGCTGTCCGCCGGCCCGTCGCCGGACAGGGTGGGGCGGGGGTCGGCGATCTGGCCGCAGCGCGGGCTGGTGATGGAGGGTGTAAGTAGTTGTCCGACCCACTGCGTGTAGTCCACGCCGTCCGTCACGAGCTGGCCGGCGCCGGCATGGTCCGCACCGGCGGCGTCGCAGGCGTCGGGGCGCGTCGAGCCGTCGCGGGGGCCATCGGGCGCGCCCCAGTCGTTGGCGCGGGCGGGGACGCAGACGGTGTCGATGTCGTCGGCGCGGACCGCAAACGTGGCGTTGCCGATCAGGCGGTTGTGGCCGTTCAGGTTCGGGACGGCGCCGGCGCGGACATCGACGCCCAGCCAGTTGCCCTCGATCGTCGAGAAGCGGAGCGTCGGGCGCGCGCCGGCCCGCACCTGCAGGCCGATGCCGCTCGTTTCGGCGATGCAGTCGTGGATGTGCAGTCCGAGGAGTTCGGGCTGCGCGCCGTCGCCCTCGACGGTGACGCCGCGGCTGCCGCTGTTCCGGACGGTCACGTAGGCGATCCGGGGCGAGCTGCGCTGGATGAGGAGGGCGCCGCTGGGGTCGAAGCCGGCCCATTCGAGGATGGCGTGCTCTAGGCGGGACCCGGTGGAGGAAGGTGCGTCGAAGTCCGTGCTGCTGTCGGCGAAGCGGAGCTGGCCCCACTTGCCGGGTGGGCCGGGGTCGCCGACGCCGCTGAAGAGGATCTCGCGGCCCGGCTGCCCGATCGCCCGGAGCGTGCCTTCGACGGCGAGGCCGCTGCCGCTGAAGAAGTGGAGGGTTGCGCCGGGGGCGATGGTCAGCTCTGCGCCGCTGCGGACAGAGAGCGGGTTGCGGACGTGGTAGGCGTAGCGGCGCGGGCCGAGGTTGTGGAGGGTTGTCTGGCCGGTGAAGTGGCCGGCGACGAGGACGGCGTTGTAGGCGTTGTACTCGAAGCGGTTGCCCGATAGGAGGGCGTTGGCGGCGCCGTCGAGGTAGATCGGGTACTGTTGGTTGCTCTCGAAGCGGTTGCCGCGCACTTCGGCCTTGGATGCCCCGAGGATGCGCAGCGCGGCGCTGGGCTGGGCGCTGGGCGTGCTGGCGCGGACGAAGAGGTTGTCCAGCAGTGTGGGCGATGCGCCGGTACGGATTTCGACGCCGACGCCGGCGGTATCGTGGATGTTGGTGCGGGTGATCGTCGCGAGGTCGGTTTCGATGCCGAGCATCTCCTTGCGCAGCGCGCCGCCGCCGCCGATGTCCGCATTTGTGATGGTCGACGGCCCGCTGCCGGTCCGAAGTTGGATGCTGCCCCACGGCTGTGTGCCGGCCTTCTCGAAGCGCACGGGCTGCTCGGAGGTGCCGGCGACGTTCAGGACGCCGCTGACGTCGATCTTGTGGCTGGTGCCGAGCTGGACGATGGTTCCGGCCTCGATGGTCAGCGTGGCGCCGGCGGGAATCGCGATGTCGCACGTGGTGACGTACGGTCCGCCGGCGGCGGTCCAGGTGGTGTTGCCGGCGAGGGCGCCGCATACGTCGGCCAGTCGGGCGGCGCGCGCATCAGGGGCGCCGGACAGGGTGTGGGCGGCGGCGAGCAGCACGACCGCCAGCAGGGCGGCGGGCGCGGCGATGGGAGCGGCGGTAGGCGCGGCGATGGGCGCGGCGATGGGCGAGCGCGACATTGCGCCTCCTCGTGGGCTGTGCGGGGGCTGGGCCGGGCCGGGGCGGGCAGCACGGGGTGTGGCGGGGAGCGTGGGCGATGCGCGCGGGCGGCTATTGTAGCGCGGGGGGGGAGTGGGTCAACGGAGGTGCAGGGCCGGCGGGCGGGGCTGGTTGGGGTCGGGGCATTTTGGGTTCGTGCACTCTTTCCGCAGGGGCCGCCTGGCCCCTGCACCCCGGCCAGGGGGCGTAGCGCCCCCCTGGACCCCCCGCATCGGAAGTGCCGGCACGCGACGTACCGGGTGCCGCAGCCTGATGCGGTCGGGCGCATCGAAAAGCGATGGCCAGGTAGATGCCGTAAGTGCCCGAGGTGCCCGACTGGTCTTGGCGCCTGCGAAGGCAGGCGCGTGGTGGCGCTGTGCGCCACCCTCAGCGACGGCTTCAGCCGTTGGCCTTGCTTGCCGTTGACCTTGCTTGCCGTTGACCTCGCCGTTGACCTCGCCGTTGACCCCAACACGGCTACCGCTTCCCCCAGTACGACCCGACCGGACACGGAATCGACACCGCCACCTCCGCATAGATATCGGTGAGCCCGCTGCCGTCCGCGGAGCGGAAGAACCGGCCGGCGGGCGCGGCGATAGCGGCGAGCGCTTCGGCGTCGACGTCGTCGCCGAGGGCGACGGTGAAGAAGATCAGGCCGTCGGCCTTGGCGGTGGCCGCGGCGGCGACGGCTTCGGAGGCCGGGCGGGGGTTGGCGCGGCCGTCGGTGAGGAGTACGACGGCGGGGGTGTTGGCGGTGCGGTGGCGGGACGAGGCCAGCTCGGTGGCGGCGGCTTCGACGGCGCATACGAGGCAGGTCTGCACGGACGGTGCGATGCGGGTGAAGGCGGCGTCGAGGGCGGCGCGGTCGGCGGTGAGGGGCTGGAGGAGGGTGGCATCGGCGTTGAAGGCGACGAGGGCGGCTTGGTCGGTGGTGGGTGCGGCGGGGTCGAGGGCGAGGAGGCCGAGGAAGGTGCGGGCGGCTTCGACGGCGGCGGTGAGCTTGACGGTGCCGGCGGCGTCGCGGTCGAGCATGCTGGTGGAGGCGTCGACGACGAGGATGACGTCGGCGCGGCGTTGGGCGCGGGGGCAGGATTCGCGGAGGGCGAGGGGGAGGTAGATGGGGGAGGGGGGTGGGGTGGGCGTGGGGGTGGAGGAGGGGGGGATGGGGGTGGCCGTCGGGGACGGGGAGCGGGTAGGAGTGGGGGACGAGGTGGCGGGGAGCGTGGGGGTGGCGGTGGGCGGTGGGGTGTCGGCGGGAGGGGGTGATGGGGTGGACGAAGGGGGTGGTGGGTGGTAGCGGTCGTTGAGGGAGACAACGTCGAGCGCGGTCTGCCAGGAGTCCATGGGTACTTTACATCCATCAAAGTCCAAGCGTCTGGTGAGCGATGAACTTACATCCTCCTCCCGAAAGTCGAGGATGCGAAATTCTTGCTGTCCACCGATCGCGGCTACGACCCCGTCACCGCGTCCTGTCCAAGTGAGCGATGACGGCCTATCCATATAGTCATTCGTCGCGTCGAGGTCGTCCGGATCTTGAGGTGGTATTCCAATACGAGCCAGAAGACGCACTTGAGTATTTGGATCGAAGTCGTAAACTGCGACGGCGCTACGGCCATTTACTGCAAGTAGGTTCGATGACGAGCGATGATTGAACCCGACGCCGTAAGTCGCCGTCACTCCTTCGAGGTCGACTGAAAAAGATGTGTGCGTGGTAAGATCAAGGACTGAAATCCGGCTCGAACCAGAATTGATTACTATGTATCGATCGTCGGGGCTAATGGCAGCAAAGGTCTTTCGTAGCTTGCTCTCGTCAGGTCGCGGAATTGGCGAGTAGGTCAAGGATGACAGTTTTGCCAACATCGTAACTGGATCGATGAAGTCTACTTCGCCATCCACTCGAATCAGTACAGCCGTCGCTGAATCGCTCGTAAACAAGATAGAAGAAACGTTGCTACTCAATTCGAATCGACCCTCCTCCCGTCCTATCGTCGTTCGGTCAAATTGCCGTACCCAGTAACGCCCGATGCCTGTTGGGCGGGCCACTAGTAGCATCTCATCGTTTGGTGAAAAAGATACCGGACCACCGACCAGGACAGGGCGAGAGATAATGAATGAAGTCCATCGTGTTCGAAAATCTGACGTACCGAGAAGTGCCGTTACAAAGGCGGCATTATTGTTATTGGTAGAGACCACGATCCGTCCATCTGAAGTGCTGGATAATCGCCCCGGAGATGGTCTATAATCACCTTCTGCGACGTGTCTGCCGTTCGCGGCATCTACGACCACAATTCTATCACATCCCGGCCAGTTTCGCGCATCGTCATCGGTTACAAACAACATATCGAGCGGATCGACTGTCTGTGCTTTGACGTCAACGGTAAGTTCGCAAAACAATGCAATCGACGCTAAGAGGAAGGCGGCAACGCATCTCATATGACATCTCTCTCGTAGAGTCGATCTGCAGGTACTGCATGCCATGATATGCGTGTTCGAACCCCGTTCATTTGATGACTGCAGGGGCGCCAATGGCGGGTCATAGTCGCGCGAACACGGTCACGCGACCATGACCCGCCCTGATCAGTTGTACGTAATGTTCAGCGTGGTACCAGTGGCGCTGCAATTGTATGGGCACTCAAACGTACTGTTGTCCGTCGCGTTGAAGCTGGAGGCTGTCGGGGTGGTAGCGCTCCCGAGCTCGCACGGGGTTGGATTGAGTTCATGGCCATCGGGCACAGTAGTGGCTGTGAACGTCACGTAGTTCAGGTTCTTTCCACTACCAATCGTGGGGTCACTGACATCTACGTACATACGATACGCATATGCGTGCATATCTTCGGCTTCGCACGGCGACAACGAGCATACGCCAACGCCGAAGATGTTGGTTGTGCCAACGAAGTTCGACACAACCCAACCCGTTGCGCTCCATGTGATATCCACCGTCGCATTTTCAGTGGTATCGTTGCAGCTCAGCGGAGCTGTCGGACTCCAGACCGCAGTGATGGTGTAAGACGTGGCGCTGTCTGGCTCCACTGGGACGATCGACGATCCGCCGGCTGGAACGTAGTAGTACACATCGACGGCGGCCGTTTTGGTGTTGTCCATGAAGCATCCAGCATTTGCCCCATGGCACGCCGCATACACCGGCGCCGGCACAACGATTGAGCGTGTGGCAACGCCGCCGGCAACTACAGCCGAGACGAAGACGAGGCTCAGCGCCGCGGAACGGCGGCGAAGGACGTGCCTGATGCGGCGGGGGGAAGTCAACAGTGACATCGTATCCTCCTGATACAACGCGCGGTGGGGGATCCAGCGCGCTGGCGGGAGGGGCCTAAGTCCGCCCGTTGGCTTGCCGACAACGCGAGACCGTGGCAAGCTCGGACATGCCAGCAGAGGCGAATCAGGCGCCTCGCGTTAGGGTTGGCCGGTCGTTCCAGCGGCTGGCCAGCCCATTATTGTCGATAGAAGCACACAATGACTCGAAGGGGGCGCTTGATGAGTCCTTGGCACGGCAACTCCTGATGAGAGGTTCGGGCAAGCGCAACTTGCGCTCCGAAAACAAGCTATCCGAACGTTGACTGTTTGTCAATCCTTCGAATCTGCACATGTGAACGATTGATCCCCGCGGCGCAACCTCAACGGTGACCATGCGGTGCCCATGGGTGGAAGGCCCACGTGCGCACTGCACGCACCGATCACTCTCGGCTCTCTCACGGCCGCAACACCGCCCCCAACCACCCCTCCAACTCCGCCCACGCATCCGCCGCCGCCCCCGGCGCATCCAGCGCCCCCGTCTTCACGAACGCATGCCCGACGCCCGGGTACACCGTCACCGTGTGCGGCACGTCGGCCGCGGTCAGCGCGTCGTCGAACCGGTCCGCGACGGCCGGGCCGAGGCGGCGGTCGTCGGCGCCGAAGACGCCCAGGACCGGGATCTTCCGGTCGGCGATCGCGCCCAGCGCCGCCGGGTCGTCGATCGGGCGGCCGTAGAAGACGGCGACGGCGGCCAGGCGGTCGTTCGTCGTCGCGTAGCGCAGCGCCATCTCGCCGCCGTAGCAGAAGCCGACGACGGCGATCCGCTCCGGGTCGACGGTGTCCACGCCCTGCAGGTGCCGCACCGCGCCGTCGAGGTCCGTCATCACGCGGTCCTCGGGCACCGTCAGCCGCAGCCAGAGCGCGCGGCTGACGTACTCGGCGGCCTGGCCGCGGTACGTGTCCGGCGCGAAGACGGCGTAGCCCAGCGCGCTCAGCCGCTCCGCCTTGGCGGCCGTCTCGGCGTCCAGGCCCCACCACTCGTGTACCAGGACGATGCCCGGCCGCAGCACGCGCCGCTCCGGCTTGGCCATGTAGGCCACGACCTCGATGCCGGGTGCGGCGCGCGTCGACGGGCCGCTCTCGAAGCGGCTGTTCGCGACGTCTGCCGCGCGCGGGCCGGTGGCGGCGGCCCAGGCGTTGAACGCCACGAGCACGGCTGCGGCCAGGGCGAGGAGGGCGATGACGAGGAGGGCGAGTCGACGTAGGAGTGCTGGCACGCCGCGGGTCATGGGCGACCGGTCTTCCCGACCGGCAGATAAAGTCGCGACGTCGGTCCGCCGTCGTGGCCCGTCGCCGTCGGCGCCGGCACCGCCGGTGTGGCCGACGTCGGTTCCGGCGTCGTCGCGCCCGATGCCGTGGCGGTCGGGACGGCGGTCGCCGGCGTCGAGGCGGTCGTCGGCGGCGGCGACGGCGATGGTGCGGCGGCCGTCGGCAGGGCGGCGCGGTCGACGAGCGGGCCGAGGTGGATCGCGACGGAGCCGGCGTTCTCGGCGCCGTCGGGTGCGGGAGCCTGTAGGATGCTCTGCATGAGGTCGATCTTGTCGTCGCCGTTCACGTCGCCGAAGCGCCAGTCGGGCGGGTGGCCGATGCCGTAGGGCTGGGTGACGGTGGCATCGCCGTCGTCGGGCAGGCCGTTCAGGAAGATGGCCGCGCGGGCGAGCGGGCCGAAGTAGACACGCCAGGCGAACGGCGTCGACTGGCCCTGCGGGCGGCGGGCGTGGTGGATCAGGTCGGGGTTGCCGTCCGCGTCGAGATCGACGAAGTGGTCGGCCGGCAGGCCGGTGAATCGCACGTCGCAGCTGTCCGTCGCGCGGCGGCCGGTGGCGCGGGCAGCCGGGGTGTACCACAGGCACTCGCCCTCGACGGTGCGGACCGTGCCGAACTCGGCCAGGATGTCCGGGCGAGCGTCGCCGTTCGCGTGGACGAGGTCGACGATCCGCAGGCCGCCGTCGGCGGTGTCGTGGTTCAGCGTCAGATCGGCCAGATCCTCGACCTCGGCCGAGGCGGGCCACGTCGAGCGGCCGTAGATCACGGCACCGTGCGAGCCGCCGAACGTGGCCAGCGCGCTGCCGAACAGGACGAGGTCGTCTTTGCCGTCGGCGTCGAGATCGGCCACCTCGGCGCCGAAGCAGCCGAGCTGGAGGCCGGGCTGGCCGTGGATCGCCACGTCCGGGCCGCGCTTCAGATCGACGGTCCGCGGGCCGCCGGCGTCCGACCAGTAGATCCGGAGCGCACCGACCTGGTCCTCCTCGTAGCGCACGCCGCCGGCGGCGCAGCTCGACACCGCCAGGTCATGGTCGCCGTCGCCGTCGAAGTCGCCGCCGAGCACGCTGTCCGGCATCGCGTTCGTCTTCTCCTGCTGCGGGTTGCGCGGCGGCGAGCCCTGGCGAACCTCGAAGTCCGGCCGGCCGGTCTGGACGTTGATCGAGGCGAAGTCGGCCTTGCCCTTGAACACGCGCACCTCGACGGCATCCGTCTCGCCCTGGCTGCGCTCGTTCACCTCGATCGCGATGTCGGCCAGTCCGTCGCCGTCGTAGTCGCGGACGTCCTCGAGTTCGAACGTGTCGTCGTTCAGCTGATCGACGTTCCGGTCCGGGAAGCCCAGATCGTACTGCTGCTCGAGCTTGTCGCGGTCGATCCCGTCCGGCCACGCCGCCCGGCCGAGCGCGACCGTCATCTGGTTCGCCCGGCGCGTTCCCCGCTCCCGCCAGTGCGTCATGAAGAGATCGTCCGCCCCGTCCCCGTTCACGTCGCCCACCGCCGAGACCTCGAGGCGCGTGTCGGCGCCTTCGCCGTGGATCAGATGGCCGGGCGCCAGCGGGATGATCGGCGACGGCGCGGCGGCGCGCGCGGCATGCGCAACCGCGACGAACGCCGCACTCAGCGCAGCGACGAGCGCCGCGGCGGAGGCCAAAGCGACCCCCGCGGTGCCGGGCGCAACCGTCCCGCGCCGCTCGTGTGTTCGTGACTTTCTTCGACCCATCGTGCCCATCGCACTTCCCCCCGTTGTCGATGCCGCTACGGATCCCCGCGACGTGCCCGTCGCGCACCCTTCGTTTCGCGCATCGTCGTGTTCGCCGCAACCGCGGGCACAAGGATGCCACGGACGGAGGAACGGGGCGATGGGCCGTGCTATCCTCGACCGCCATGCCCACCACGCCCGCCGCAGTCCACGCGATCCTCCTCGGCCGCGCCCAGGACGCCGGCGTACCGCAGGCCGGCTGCGCCTGCGCCCGCTGCGCCGCTGCCTGGGCCGACCCCGCTCGCCGTTTCCGCCCGGCCTGCCTCGGCCTCGTCGAGGGCGCCACGGGCCAGGCTTGGCTCATCGACGCCACGCCGGACTTCCCGAGCCAGCTGCGCGATCTGCTGAGCGTCGACCGGGGGTACGACGTCGAAGGGCACGCCGACGACGACATCGACGTCGATGCCCACGGCCATGCGGCCGCGCCACGCCGCCTCGTCGGCATCCTCCTCACCCACGCCCACATCGGCCACTACGCCGGCCTGATCCACCTCGGGCGCGAAGCGATGGGCGTGCGCAGCGTGCCGGTGTACGCTTCGGCGTCGATGGCGGCGTTCCTGACGGTCAACGCGCCGTGGCGGCAGCTCGTCGAGCTGGGCAACATCGAGCTGCGCGTGTTCGATGCGGGCGAGCCGTTGACGTTGTCCGACCGCCTGTCCGTGACGCCCGTCGCCGTGCCGCACCGCGCCGAGTGGAGCGACGCGCACGCGTTCGTCGTCCGCGGGCCGACGCGCCGGCTGCTGTGGTGCCCGGACATCGACCGCTGGGACGATCTGGACGGCGGCCTGCGGCGGCTGTTGATCGATCACCGTGTCGACCTCGCGTGCCTGGACGCCACGTTCCTGGACGCGGGCGAGCTGGGCGGGCGGGACATGCGCGACGTGCCGCACCCGCTGGCGGGCGACACGGTGGCGGCGGTGGGGGCGGCGCGCGCGGCGGGATGGGGGGGCGAGGCGTGGTTGATCCATTTCAACCACACGAACGGGTTGCTGGACGATGCGGGCGCGGCGGCGAGGTGGGGGCGGGAGCGGGGGGTTGGGATCGGGGTGGAGGGGTGGCGATGGGGGATCTGAGGGGCGGCGTGCTCAGGACGTCGGTGTGGATGCGCAGAGACGGCGCACGATAGCCGGTACACGGTAACCCTTCGCGCGCTCGGCGGCGGTGTCGCCCACACCGTCCGGGAGCAGCCATCCGGCGTCGACCAGCCGGCCAAGGGCGTCGAGGGCGTCCATCGGGTCCATACCGTCCGCTTCGGCGACGGCCTCGATGTCGGCCGCGGCGAGAGGTCCGTGGAGCGCGGCGAGCCGATGCAGCCAACCGCGGTCGCCCGCATCGAGCAGGTCGATCGTCCAGGCGAGGGCGGCGGCCAGGCTGCCGTGGCGGGGGTCGTCCGTGACCGGGTCGACGACGGCCAGGGGATCCGCCGCGATGCTGGCCGCGACGCTTTCGAGCCCGAGGGTGCGTGCGGCGTGGGCGGCGACGACAAGTCCGAGCGGCAGGCCATCGACGGCTTGGGCGATCGCGTCGATCGCGGCGCGCTGCGCATGCGACGGCGCGGGGCGAGCGGTCGCGGCCGCGCCCTCCCACCACGCCGCCAAGAAGACGGCGCGCGTGACGTCGTCGGTGTCCGTCGATGCGCGGTCGACGGAAGGGCCGCCGAACGGGCGGAGCGACCAGCGCGTCTCGCCGATCAACGCGAGCGGGCGCCGGGTCGTGATGAGCAGCCGCACGTCCGGCGCGCGGGCGATCACGTCCGGCGCATGCCGGCCGAGCGCCTCGACGAACCGGTCGGCGTTGTCGAGGACGAGGACGCGGTCGGGTGCGCCCTCGGCGGCGGACGGACCGTCCGCGACGGGCGCGGTGTCGCGGATCGCATCGTCCAGCGCCCGGTCGAGGGGATGGGCCGGGGCGAACATCGCCAGGTCGAGCCACGCGATCGGGCGGCCCGCGTCCTCGAGCGCCGCCGCGACGGCCTCCGCCACCGCGGACTTGCCGACGCCGGCCGGGCCGGTGATCGTGACGAGGCGATGGGTGGCGAGGCGGGCGACGATGTGCTCGACGTCCGAGGCACGGCCCTGGAGCTGCGCGGCGGCGTTCCGACGGTCGGCCGCGGAGCGGACGCGCGCGCCGGCGGACGATGGGGCCGCCGGTCCGTCGGCACCCGTCGAGGCGGCTTCGACCAGCCCGGACTCCGACTCGTGGTGGAGCGACAGCGCGAGGGCGGTCAGCTCGTCCGAGGGCTCGTCGCCGAGCTCGTCGCGCAGGACGTCGACGGCGCGGGCGTATGCCTGCAGCGCGGCGGTGCGGTTGCCGGCGGCGGCGTGGGCGGTGATCAGGCGGAGGTGCGCGGCCTCGTCGAGCGGGTCGAGGTCGACGGCGCGTGCGGACACGGCGAGGGCGGCGTCCGTCGCCCCGGCGGACGCGAGGTGGGCGACGAGCCGATCGACGGCGATGGGGTGGGCGGAGGACGCGGCGTCGCGCCAGGCGGCAGCCCACGGGCCGTCGTGGTCGGGCAGCAGGACGGCGGTCTGGAGGTCGATCGCACGCGCGAGGGCGTCGGCCGCCTCGGGGGGCAGCGGAGCGGCGTCGGCGCCGTGGACGCGCCCCTCGTCCCGGACGAGTGCCGCCGCTCGGGCGAGCGCGTCGGCCCAGGCGTAGAGGTCGATCCAGGCGGGCGCGTCCGCGTTCCAGTGGAGCGCGTCGTCGCCGGCGACGATCCACGGGACGGTGTCGTGCGGCGGGAGGGCGGAGTGGAGGTGGTGGAGGTTGAAGCGGAGGTTGAAGCGCGCCGGCCCGGCGTCGATGTCCGGCCAGAGGTCGGCGGCGATCGTGGCGCGCGGGGTCGGCACGCCGCCGCCGAGGAGGAGCCGCATCCAGAGGCGCTCGGTGTCGATGCGGGACGGACGCCGCACCGGCGTGCCGTCATACGTGGCGACGAGCGGGCCGAAGAGGCGAATGCGGAGCCGCGCGGCTTCGAGGGGGTGGGGCGGGGGCAGCGGGCCCGGCAGATCGACGAGGCGGCCGAGCGGCCGAGGATCAGCGCGCACGGCGCGGCCGGGTCAGGGTGCGGACGGCGCACCGGGCAGCAGGCGGGCGATGCGACGGGATGAACGCCTGGTCGGATCGCGGCGCGCCCGCTTCGCGCTGCGACCGCCTCATGCCGAGAGCGCGAGGTCGTCGCACAGCTGCGCGACCATCGCCAGCGCTTCCGGCTGCGACATCAGCCGCCCGGCGTCGGCCTCGCCGTCGAACGCCGCGTCGCCGATGGCCTCGCGCACGCCCGCGCCGCACGCCTCCCGGTCGGCCGCCTCGCCGTGCGTGGGCGGGCTGCCGATGGCGGTGCGGATGCCCTCGGCCGCGCCGAGGAGGCGGGCGGCGGCGGCGTGTTCGCCGCGGGCATTGGCCAACAAGGCGGCGCGCTCGAGGGCCATCGCGATCCGGCGCTGCTCGCACGTGATGGCCAGGAGCGCCGCGCACTCGCCGAGCGCCGCGGCCGCCTCGTCCATGCGGTCGAGCGCGATGGCGGCGCGGGCGGCGGTCTGAAGGGCCCAGGCGATGAGGCACTTGTCCTGGCGCTCGCGGGCGTCGGCCGTCGCGCCGGTGGCAGTGGCAAGGGCCTCGGCGAAGGCGCCGGTTTCGTGGGAAAGGGTGGCGAGGCCGATGTCGGTGAACACGAGGCCCCATAGGTCGTTGGCTTCGACCTTTCGGCGGCGGCTTTCGTTGAGATAGGTGCGAGCGGTGGGGTGGTCGCCTTGGGCGAGCGCGACCTCCGCCAGGTTGTGATAGGCGCGGGCGATTTCTCTCAAGTCTCCGTCGGCGCGCCAAGCGGCGGCAACATCGCGCAGCGTGGTGTTCGCCGCTTCGTACTCTCCCAACGCCGACGAGACGAGCCCTTGGAGGATCTGCCAAAGCAGAACCTTTCGCTTTCGGTGGATTCCGCGTGCATCCAGCAGACCCTGTTCCACCTGCTCTTTGGCGACAGCGAAGTTCCCGAGGAGGTAGAGGACGCGAGCGAGGCTCTCCCGAATGTCCAGCGTCAACTCGAACGGAAGCACTTCCGTCGTAGCCATGCACTCGTTCAACGTTGCATGCGCCGCGGGAAGGTCGCCCTGCGATGCCTGGATCTGCGCCACGCGATGGCGTGCGCCGACCAGGCGACTGGGCTCGGCGTGGTCGCCGAGCACTTCGACCAAACGCTGAAAGGACCGTTGGGCCTGCTCTGGCTCGCCTCTCACCATGCGTACGATCCCGAGGTATTCGAGGGAGCGCGCGAGCGAGTTCACGTCGGATGCCTGCGACAGCGCGTCGACCGCGCGCGCGAAGTGATGTTCGGCGCTCGCCTGGTCGCCTTGGCCATAAGCGAGGGCGCCCGCCGCCATCCACCCACGCCCTTCGGTGAGCCGAGAAACGGTCCCGGGCGTCGCAGCCAGCAAATCGTCGAGGTGGCGGCGCTCATAGGTGCAGTTGCCGCGCTCGTACCACAGTCGCCAGATCGCACCGCACAGGCGGAGGGCGGGTTCCGCGTCCCCAGCGCGGCTCAGCGTGTCGAGCGCAGCTCTGAAGTCCGGAACTTCGAGGTCGAGGTCGTGATCGACCCCTTCGTCCCGTTGCTCGAGCAGGTGACGTTCCACGCGCTCCGCACGTTCGAGGAAATATGCGGCATGTCGCTCTTGCGAGAGGTGCCGAACCTCTGCCTCCACGGTCACCTCAGCGTAGGCCCGGATCGGTTGCAGCAACCGGAAGCGCCGGCTGCTGACCGGATCATCGATCACACTGACCAGACCGACGTCGACGAGGCGTGCCAGCCCGTCGAGCACGGAGCCCTTGGCGGCTGAGTCGTCAACACATACGACCTCTGTGGCCTCCAACGTAAACGTGGATGGGAACACGGACAGCCGGGCCAGAAGTCCCTGCTCGCCGGCACCCGTCAGTTGCACGCTCCAGTCGATGCAGGCGTCGATTGTTCGATGCCGTTCGGGCAGGCTCGCCGTGTCGAGGCGGAGAAGCCGGAACCCGCTCTCCAACCGTTGCGACAGGTCGCGGATGGAGAGGACGTTGGCGCGGGCGGCGGCGAGCTCGATCGCCAGCGGCAGCCCGTCCAATCGATGACAGATCGCCTCGATGAAGGGGAACTCCTCCGCAGAAGGGGTAAAGCGCGAACGGATCGAGCGCACGCGCTCGACGAAAAGCTCCACCGCTTCGGCCGGGCCCTCGGACACGTCGTTGCCCAATCGACGGGCACCCGGAAGTCCAAGTGGGGGGATCGGCCACCGGAACTCGCCGTCGACACCGAGAGGCGAGCGCGACGTCGCCAAGATGTGCACGCTTGGAGCGGTCACCAAGAGCTGGGCCGCGAGCTGGGCAATGCCGACGAGCACGTGTTCGCAGTTGTCGAGTACGATCAGCATACCCAGCGAATGAAGGTGCGCGCAGACTTGCTCTGCCGGGGACCGGCCACCGGAAAGCGAGATGCCGAGGCTCCGCGCCGTTTCCGCCCACGGATCGTCGCCGACGGTGAGCCGGGTGAGATCCACGAAGCACACGCCGTCCTCGAACCCGATCCCCACGCCCCGCGCGACCTCGATCGCCAGCCGTGTCTTGCCCGCACCGCCCGTGCCGAGCACTGTGACGAGCCGCTCCGTCCGCACGAGCCCGAGGATCGCCTGGAGCTCGCGCTGGCGACCGATGAAGCGGCTGATCGGGGTCGGAAGGCGCGGGGTAACAGGTGGCGCTGCTTGCGGGCTCGGGTCGGTGCGCTGGGCGTCGGTGGCGATCCGGGCGACCACCGCGGCGGTTTCTGCGGACGGGTCGATGTCGAGCGTGGACCTCAGCGCCGCAGACAGGCGCTGGTATACAGCCATGGCCGCCGACTGATTCCCCGCTGCGGCATGGATCTCCATCCGCCGGCACGCAGCGGACTCGTTGAGCGGATCGAACGCCAGCAGCCGGTCCAGCGACGTGGCGCTCGCCTCGAGTTCTCCTGCACCCCGCTGGACTTCTGCCAGTCGATCGAGCGCGCGGATGACCTCGGCCCGGGCGTGACTGCGGGCGGGAGCAATCCATTCGTCCTGCGCGTCGCCCAGCAGATCGCCCTGGTACAGTTCCACCATCCGCGCCAGGACGTTAACGTGGTTGTCCCCGTCCCGCCCGCCGATCACCGCGACCTGGCGCCCAAGAGACTCGAACTCGTCCAGGTCCACCCATGCCGGTGCCGCTTCGTTCCACCGCAGCGACTTTGCATCTCGAACCAGCCATGTCGCCGCCGGATCAATGTCGGACAGCACGGCCATCAGGGCGTGCAGGTTGATCCGGAGATACCCGCGCGCCTTGTCGGCGGGCGCGTCCGGCCAGAGCGCGGACGCGACGACGTCGCGCGACGTCGGCACAGAGCGGTGCACGAGAAGGTATTGCCACAACCGAAGCGCATCCCGACGCGCGGGAAGCGGCACCGGAGCCGCGGCCGTGTGGGCTTCAAATCGACCAAAAAGCCGAACCTGCAGCATGGCGGCGATTCCCGGGGGAGACGGCGACCGCCAACATTCTAGTTGTGCTTCCAAGCACCAACCAGCGAGTCGTCCCAGCCCGGGACGGAAGGCGATCGGGCACGCTCCTCTTGCTGCTCACAAACAAGAGAGCGGGTCGCCCGGCAAGGGCGACCCGCTCCGCAAATCGGTTCCTCCGCATGTCGTCGCCGCTTCGGGCTGAATCCAATCTGCCCGAGCGTCGCGCCGCCGCGGTGCAGTCCGCTACGGGACAGGCTGGTTCGGCTGCTGCTTGTCGATCGGCTTCTGCTGCCAGATGAAGCCCCAGAGGCTGTTCAACCCGGCGCTGCGGTTGTCGACGTGCAGCACGATGGCCTTCGGGTTCACCGTGGTGCGGGTCCAGAGGCGGTAGTCGCCGCAGAAGGCCGGGCGCCAGAAGCACGTGCTGATGTCGTTGTCGTACTGGTTGTCGCCCGCGTCGCCGAAGATCCCCTTCTGCAGGCTCGTGTCCTCCCACAGCTTCGTCGGAATGCCGTTCAGCGCGGTCCCGGCGGGATACGTGCCGTTCTTCTTGAGGTCGCCGCCGATCAGGAGGTCGCCTACTTCGAACGTCGGTCGGATGACGATGTAGAGGTCCTCGGCGGGCAGGAGGTTGGACCCGATCTGCCACAGGCCGTACGAGTCCGTCTGCGTATCCGGCGCGCCCGGATTCGGAGGGGTGACGACGCGGGTGTCGTAGATGCCGTCGTTGGCGCCTTCGACGACCGTGTCCTTGAACACGAAGATCGGGCAGTACTGGCAGCGCGGCAGATCCGGGGCGCCGGGCTCCGCCCGAACGGTGGCCACGGTTGCGAATGCCATCAACCCGGCCCCGAGGGCGATAGCAAGGGGCAAGTGCTTCTTCACGGGGGAACTCCTACGGTTTCGTCCATGGATTGCGGTCGAGATTGGCCACGCCAGCTGCCGGGGCCTGGGAGTGTTGGGACCGCGATGACGGCCCCGACAGCTGATGTGTGACACAGTTTACCAGCGGGCCGTTGCGCAAACGTTACAAGTCGAGCCTTCGCCTGTCGCGGTGGCGTCTGGGGCGCCGCGGGAGTCGAGAACGGAGCCCGAAGGGCGCGCCCGCACGGCTCACGGCGTGCGGGCGCGCCCTTCGATCCGACATCAGAAGAGCGGGACGAACATGATGTTCGCGCAGTCCTCCACCATCGGCGGGAACGATGCGCACGGCTCCTGGCTCCAGCGCGAGAGCGGGATCACCTTCTTCGCCGTCGGATCGCTGAAGAGGCGGTACGCATCGGGGCCGGGTGCGCACGGCAGGTTCACCTGGTCGAGCAACCCGTCGACGCTGCCCACGATACCCTGGCTCGAGTTCGCGCCCTCGAACCAGTAGACGAAGGACTTGAAGCGGTACGCGTTCGCGCCGCCGGAGTAGTCCACCCTCAGCTTCTGGCAGATGCTGAAGTAGTGGTCGACGTCCGCGAAGCACGGCGCCGTCGCGAGCGGTCCGGTCTGGCACTGCAGCGCCGACTCGTTCTCGAGCCTGGACAGGAAGCCGTTGTGGGTCACGACGGGCAGGCCCTCGCAGTCCAAGCAGCTCGGGTCCGGCTCCGGCCAGTCCTCCGCGTGCTGCACGCCCTGGCCGATCTTCCAGCCCAGCTGGTGCACGTCGCCGAACACGTCGACGAAGCCGATGACCCTGACGTCCGCGCCGGCCCCGCCATCGTCGCGGCGGTACAGCGCCTCGAAGAAGATCGGCACGGACTCGCCGCCGTCGAACTTCCACGCGATCTGTGCCGGCGGAACGATGCTGGCCCCCGGCCTGAGAGCGTTCGTGTGAACCGTGAGTTCGAGCCGGTTGCAGCAGTCGCCGCCGTTGGCGAGCTGTGCCGCAACCGGCGTCGGGCGCTGGCTGGCAAGGCCGAGGAGGAACGCGGCCGCGAGGACCGCGATGCCTGAGCACAGGCGTGCCCTGACGCGGGACGAATGGTGGCCGATGCGGACGCTGGAGCTTGGTGTGAACATCGATCAGGCCGTTTCAAGCAGAAACGGTGTCCCCGACCGCTTGCCGGGGCCCGCAGCCTATGGCGCGGGCGTTGCGTGACCATAACGGGCGCGTTACACCGCAGGGCGACGCCCATCGCACCCACGCTACCGCCGATCCGCCACCCCCCACCGCTCCGCCCACCCCGCCGCCACGTCCGTCGAAGCGGACCACCTGGCCCAGCGTGACGTTGAGGACGGCGACCGGGGCCAGCGTTGGAGCGCTCTGGGCGAGCGCGGACGACAGGCGAAGAGGCCGGCGGCAGATGTACACCATACAATGCACGCGACGCCTTGGCGCGTCGCAGCCCAGCCCGGAGAGGAGTCCGACCATGGGCATTGCCGGTGATATCGCCGTCGTCGTCGTCGCCGCGTTCGCCGGCGGATGGCTGGCGCAGCGCCTCGGGCAGCCGCTCATCCTCGGCTACATCCTGGCAGGCATCGCCATCGGTCCGTACACCGGCGGGGTCACGCTGTCCGATCCGCAACAGATCGAGCACCTGGCGGAGATCGGTGTTGCGCTCCTCCTGTTCGCGCTCGGCCTCGAGTTTTCGCTGCGCGAGCTCGTGGCCGTCGGTCGGGTCGCCCTCCTCGGGACGCCGTTGCAGGTCGCGCTGGCGGCCCTCCTCGGCTTCGCCATCGGTCGCCTCCTCGGCTGGCCGGGGCCGGCAGCGGCGTGGCTGGGCGGCGCGGCGGCGCTCTCGAGCACGCTCGTCGTCCTCAAGGTGCTGGCGGCAAGCGGCGACACGGACACGCGGCCGGGGCGCGTCATGATCGGCATGCTGATCATGCAGGATCTGCTGGCCGTGCCGATGCTCATCCTCCTGCCGCGCCTCGGCGACTTGGCCGGCGGCGCCGCGGCCCTCGGCGTCGTCGCGCTGCGCGGCGTCGTTCTCGTGGCGGTCCTCGTGTTCGTCGGCGGGCGGTTCATCCCGCGGCTGATGGCGCAGATCGGGCGCTGGCAGTCGCGCGAGCTGTTCCTGGTGGCCGTGACGGCCATCGGGCTCGGGGTGGCGTACGGGACGTGGCGGGCCGGGCTGTCGTTTGCGTTCGGGGCGTTCCTGGCGGGCCTCGTCATCGGCGAGAGCGTCTACAGCCACCAGGCGCTCGGCGACATCCTCCCGCTGCGCGACATCTTCGGGATGCTGTTCTTCGTCTCGGTCGGCATGCTCATCGACCCCGCGTTCGTCCTGTCCAACCTCGGTGCGATCGTCGCGGTGGCGGCGGCGATCATGGTGGGCAAGGGGCTCGCGGTCTGGCTGGCGGTGCGCGGTGCCGGCCACCGCACGGCCGTCGCCATCCCGTGCGCGCTCGGCCTGTGCGGCTTGGGCGAGTTCTCGTTCGTCTTCGTGCGCGAGGGCGTGCACCACGGCATGCTGACGGCCGAGCACGCCGCGCTGGCGTTGAGCGTGACGGTGCTGAGCATGGTCGCCACACCGCAGCTGATGGGGATCGCGCCGCGGCTCGTGCGGCGCCTGCACGCCGGTGCCCAATCGAAGCGCGACAAGCTGGCCGCACCGCCGCCGGCCGGCGCACCGCCCCACGTCGTCGTGCTCGGCCTCGGGCGCGTCGGCGGCCACATCGCCGATGTCCTCGACTCGCTTCAAGTGCCGTACGTGGCGGTCGACATCGACCCCGACCGCGTCGCCGCCGCCCACGCCGCCGGCCGCCGCGCGATCTTCGGCGACGCCGCCTCACCGACCGTGCTTGCGGCAGCCGGGATCGCAGACGCGCGCGTCGTCGTCGCCGCCCTCGCGTCCGCCGCCGCGGTGCGCTCGATCGCCAGCACCGTCCTGGCCAAGCACCCCGGCCTGCCGGTCGTCGCCCGCGCGATGGGTGTGCAGGAACTCGACGACCTGCGCCTGCTGGGCGTCGACCACGTCGTCCAGCCCGAGTACGAGGGCAGCGTGGCGATGGTGCGCGCGGCGCTGGAGATCCTCGATGTGCCGGACGCCGTCGTGGACGAGCAGGCGGACGAGGTGCATGAGGCGCTGTATGGGGGGGGCGAGGGGTAACGGCGGCGAGGGGCGCCGCCGTTACCCCACATCCGCTACGCCCGCCCCCTGAGCGCCCCCACCCGCCCCTCCGCCTCCGCCAGTCGCTCCCGCTCCCGCCGCACCACTTCCACCGGCGCGCGCTCGACGAACGACGCGTTCGCCAGCATCGCCGTCAGGCGCGCCACGTCCGCCTCGGCTTGCGCCAGCTCGGCCGTCAGGCGCTCGCGCTCCTTGTCGGCGTCCACGAGGCCCGCCATCGGCAGCCAGACCGTCACGCCCTCGGCGGCGACGACGGTGGCGTGCGCTTCGGCGGGCTCGGCGGCCGTCCCGTCGACCTCCAAGCCCGCGCCGATCACGAGCTGCGCCGCGTCGATGCGCGCCAGGCTGACGATCTCGGCCGACTGCGTCGCCAGCATCGCGGCATGCTTCCCGGCCTGGATCGTCGCCGCCACCTTGTGCCCCGGTTCGACGTCGTGCTCGGCGCGCACGTTGCGGATGCCCTTGACGATCGCCTGCACGAGGCCGAAGTCCGCCTCGGCGTCGTCGTCGCGCGCGCCGTGCGTCGGCCAGCGGCTGATCATGAGGGCCGGCGCGCTGCCGTCCAGGCGGGGCAGGTGGCCCCAGATCACCTCGGTCACGTACGGCATGAACGGGTGGAGGAGCGTGAGCGCGCGGTCGAAGACGTGCCAGATCACCTGGCGCGTCGCCGCGGCCGCCGCGTCGTCCCCGCCGTACAGCCGCACCTTCGCCGCTTCGAGATACCAGTCCGCCAGCTCGTGCCACGCGAACTCGTACAGCTGGCGGCCGGCCTCGCCGAACTGGTAGGCGTCGAACAGGCGCGTCACGCTGACCGTCACGTCGCTGGCGCGTGAGAGGATCCAGCGGTCGGCCAGGGACAGTTCGCTCCAGCGCGTCTCGAGGTCGCCGAGCGACAGCGGGGCGAAGTCGGTGCCCGAAGCGTCCTGGCCCAGGATGCCCTGGATGAACCGGCCGACGTTCCAGAGCTTGTTCGCGAAGTTCCGGCTGTCCGTCAGGCGCTCGTCCGTCAGCTTCATGTCGACGCCCGGCGTCGAGCCCGTGGCCAGCGTGAAGCGCAGCGCGTCGCAGCCGAACTGGTCGATCAGCTCGAGCGGGTCGCGCGCGTTGCCGAGGCTCTTGGACATCTTGCGGCCCGACGCGTCCCGCACGAGGCCGTGCAGGTAGACGACCTCGAACGGTGCCTTGCCCGTCATCGCCAGGCCCATCATCACCATCCGCGCCACCCAGAAGAACAGGATGTCGTACCCGGTCTCGAGGACCGTCGTCGGATACCACTTCTTCAGATCGTCCGTCTCGTCCGGCCAGCCGAGCGTGCTGAACGGCCACAGTCCGGAGCTGAACCACGTGTCCAGCACGTCGGAATCCTGGGTCAGGACGATGTCGCTGCCCGCCACGCCGTAGTGCGCCGCCGCCCGCGCGCGCGCCTCGGCCTCGTCCCGGCCCGCGAAGGCGACGCCGTCGAGGCCGTACCACACCGGGATCCGGTGGCCCCACCAGAGCTGGCGGCTGATCACCCAGTCGCGGATGTTCTCCATCCAGTGGTGGAATTCCTTCGTGAACCGCTCCGGCACGAACTGCACCTCGCCGCGGTTCACGGATGCGATCGCCGCCTCGGCCAGCGGGCCCATCTTCACGAACCACTGCGTCGAGAGCATCGGCTCGACGATCGTCCCGGAGCGCTGGCTGTGGCCGACGGCGTGCTGCAGCGGCTTCGTCCCGACGACGAGCCCCGCGGCATCCATATCGGCCCAGATCCGCTTGCGCGCCTCGAGGCGATCGAGCCCCGCGTACGGCCCGGCGTTCGCGTTCAGCGTGCCGTCGGGGTTCAGGATGTTGATCTGCGCCAGGGCGTGCTTCTGCCCGAGTACGTAGTCGTTCGGGTCGTGGCCCGGCGTCACCTTCAGCGCACCCGTGCCGAACGCGATGTCGACGTACGGGTCGGCGATCACCGGAATCGGGCGATCGAGCATCGGCACGAGCGCGGTGCGGCCGATGACGGCGGCGTAGCGCGGGTCGTCCGGGTGGACCGCCACGGCGGTGTCGCCGAGGATCGTCTCGGGGCGCGACGTCGCCACCGGAATCGACCCGCCGCCCTCGAGCGGATACGTGAACGTGTAGAGCGTGCCCGTCGTCTCGTGGTACTCGACCTCGATGTCGCTGACGACGCTCTGCAACTGGCAGTCCCAGTTCACGAGGTAGAGGCCGCGATAGATCAGCCCGTCGTCGTACAGCCGCACGAAGCACTCCGCCACGGCGCGGCTGAGCCCGTCATCGAGCGTGAATCGCTCGCGCGTCCAGTCGCAGCTCACGCCAAGGCGGCGGTGCTGGCGGTTGATGATGTCGCCGAATTCGGCCTTGTAGTCCCACACCAGCTCGACGAACGCCTCACGGCCGAGGGATTGGCGCGTCTCGCCGTTCTGCCGCAGCACGCGCTCCACCACGCTCTGCGTGGCGATGCCGGCGTGGTCCGTGCCCGGGACCCAGAGCGTCGGCCGGCCGCGCAGCCGGTGGTGGCGGACCATCAGGTCCTCCATCGACGCCGTCAGCGCGTGGCCGGTGTGGAGCTGGCCGGTGACGTTGGGGGGCGGCATGGAGATGACGAACGGCTTGGCGTCCGGCTCGGTCTGCCCGAGCGCTGCCTGCGCCTCCGGGCGGAAGTAGCCGCTTTGCTCCCACCAGTCGTAGACGGCGGCCTCGAAGGCGTGGGGGTCGTAGGCTTTGGCCATGGGGCCGCGGTGGATGGGGCTCTTGGGGGGCATCGTGTTCCCTCGGCTCGTCGCGCGACCATCGAGCCGCGCCGAATCGTCCACCACGCCGCACGCGGGGCGGTGGGCAGAGGATTATAGAGGGCGAGCGCATGGCGCGGTCGGCCGTGACGACCGACGAACCTCTCCTCGCTCTCCCAATCGATTCAGCCTTGACGCTTTCGCACAAAGACATCAAAATGCTTTTATGAGAACGACGATCGATCTCCCCGACGAGCTGTTCCGCAAGGTGAAAGTGCGAGCCGCGGCGTCTGGCGTGAGCCTCAAGGATTTGATTGCGCGCTTCGTGGAGCGCGGTCTGCAACTGAGTGACCAGCCGACGCCGGCCGAGCGACCCCGCCGCGGGGATCTCCCCGAGATCATCCCACCGCGTGGTCGAAGGATACCGGTGCTGTCCAACGCCGCGATTCAGGCCCTTCTCGACGCCGAGGATGCCGAGGCCGGGCTTGGCCGCACAGGTTGACCTGCTCGACGTCAACGTGTGGGTGGCGCTGAGCACGAGCGAGCATCCGCATCACGCGCGCGCCCAGCACTTCTGGCAAGTCGAGTCGGGTGAACGGCTCGCGTTCTGCCGGGTCACCGTGCTCGGCTTCCTCCGCCTGACCACCAACGCTACCGTCATGGGCGGGCTGCCGCTCACCGCCGCAGAGGCGTGGGCAGCCTACAGTGCGTGGCGCAAACTCGACGATGTGTGGGTCGCCAGCGAGCCCGATGGCTGCGACGTGCTCCTCGCGGACTGGGCCGGCCGCGGGATCGTCACGCCTCGGCTCTGGACCGATGCCTACCTCGCCGCGTTCGCCAGGGCTGGCGGACACAGGCTGGTGTCCTTCGACCGAGATTTCACCCGCTTCGACGGACTGGACCTGCTGCAACTCGACGTGTAGCGCCGTTGCGGGCGCGCGTGCGAAGGCCCGATCGGGCTCGATGGCCCGACCGCCGAATTCGATACGGCGACCATGCGACATCGTGCGTTCGGCACGTCGCGGGCGACCCGCTGTATCATCCGACGTACGGTGCAGGTGCTGCGGCTCGGGTACGATGCCGGCCCGACGGCCGGCCGAGCGACGAGGTGGTTGCAGACCGATGGTTGTCAACGTCGAGGGCGTTTCGTTCACCTACCCGCGCAGCGATCGGCCCGCCCTGGACGGGATCGACGTCTCGATCGCGCCGGGCGAGATCTTCGGCTTCCTCGGCCCGAGCGGCGCCGGGAAGTCGACGACGCAGCGGATCCTCATCGGGCTCCTGCAGGGCTACACGGGCGATGTCCGGGTGTTCGGCCGGCCGCCGAAGGCGTGGGGCGCGGACTATTACGAGCGGATCGGCGTCTCGTTCGAGTTCCCGAACCACTTCCTGAAGCTCACCGCGCGCGAGAACCTCCACGCGTTCGCCGCGCTCTACGGCGGCCCGACGCGCGACCCCGACGCCCTCCTGGCCGCCGTGGCGCTCGCGGACGACGCCGACGTCCGCGTGGCGCAGTACTCCAAGGGCATGAAGGCCCGGCTGAGCGTCGCGCGCAGCCTGCTGCACAATCCGGAGCTCCTGTTCTGGGACGAGCCGACGGCCGGCCTCGACCCGGTGAACGCGCGCCGGATGAAGGACCTGGCCCGCGCCGAGCAGGCCGCCGGCCAGACGATCTTCCTCACGACGCACGACATGATGCTGGCCGACGCGCTGTGCGACCGCGTCGCCCTCCTCGTCGACGGCCGGATCGCCGCCCTCGACACGCCGCGCGCCCTCAAGCTGCGCCACGGGCGGCGCGTCGTGCGCGTCGAGGGCGAGGACGAGGCCGGCGATGCGACGGCCGCCGACTTCCCGCTCGACGGCCTGGCCGACGACGCCGCCTTCCACGCCGCGCTGCGCCGCGGGCACGTGCGCGCGATCCACAGCCAGGAGGCGACGCTCGAGGACGTCTTCCTCGCGACGACCGGTCGCTCACTGGCATGAGGCGCCTCCTCGCCGCAACGCGCCACGACGTCCGGCTGCAGGTGCGGGGTGGGTTCTACGCGGCGGCGGCGTTCGTGGCGCTGTGCATGATCCCGCTCCTGCGCCTCCTGCCCGCCGCGACGCTCACCACCGTGCTCCCATCGCTCGTACTCCTCAACATGCAGGTGAACACGTTCTACTTCATCGGCGGGCTCGTCCTCCTCGAGAAGGCGGAGGGCTCGCTGCAGGCGCTGGCCGTCTCGCCGCTCCGTCCGTGGGAGTACATCGCCGCCAAGGTCGCCTCGCTCGCGCTCCTCAGCACGCTCGAGGCCGGGGCGATCGTTCTCGCCACCCACGGACCGCGGTTCGACGCCTTGTTCTTTGCCGCCGGCGTCGGCTTGACGGCGGTGCTGTTCGCGCTCTACGGCTTCGTTGCCGTCGCCCGCTACAGCTCGATCAACGCCTTCCTGTTCCCGTCCCTCGTCTACACCGCCGTGCTCGGCCTGCCCGTGTTCGACGTGCTCGGCATCTGGCCCCACCCCGCCTGGTTGCTGCACCCCGTCCGCGCGCCGCTCGTCCTGCTGGAAGCGGCCTTCCGTCCGGAACCGGCGTGGCGGATCGGCTACGCCATCGGCTACGGCGCCCTGTCGTCCGTCGCCCTCGGCTGGTTCGCCCTGCGCGCGTACGAACGGCACGTCGTTGCCCGCGGTGGGGACGCCTGACGTGGCGGGCACATCCGGCGTGACGCCGACCGCGGGATCCGCCCCCGCGCGGATCGTCCAGCGGGCGCTACGCACCGTGCGCGCACTGGCGCCGATCGACGCGCGCAGCGTCGCGCGCGACCCGCTCCTGCGCTGGCTCGTCGCTTACCCGATCGTCCTGGCGCTGCTGCTGCGGTTCGGTGTGGCGGCGCTCGACGTGCCGGTGCAGGCGCGCTTCGGCTTCGCCTTGTCCGATTACGGCGTCCTCATCGTGAGCTTCGTGTTCGAGCTCCTGCCCGTCCTGTGCGGCATGGTCGTCGGCTTCCTGCTGCTGGACGCGCGCGACGACGGCACGCTGGCCGCGCTCCAGGTCACGCCGCTGACGCTCGGCGGGTTCCTGGCCTACCGGCTGGCGGCGCCGATGGCGCTCAGCGTGGCGATGACGCTCGTGAGCGTGCCCCTCGTCGGCCTGGCGGACGTGCATCCGGTGACCCTCGTCGCCGTCGCGCTCGGTGCGGCGCCGCTCGCGCCCCTGTTCGCGCTGTTCCTGGCGGCGTTCGCGCGCAACAAGGTCGAGGGGTTCGCGCTGACGAAGGCGGCGGGCATCCTGTTCCTGCCGCCGGTGTTCGCGTACTTCGTGCACGCGCCGTGGCAGTGGGCGTTCGGCGTGATGCCGACGTTCTGGCCCGTGAAGGCGCTGTGGCTCCGGGCGGGCGTGGCGGGCGCATCGACCGGCGTGCCGATCGGCTCGTCGTCCGGCTGGGCGCCGTTCGCCGTCGTCCTGATCGTGGGCGTCGCTTGGCAGGCGCTCGTGATCGCGTGGCTGCTCGGACGCTTCCGGCGCGCGATGACGTCGTGAGTTGCGCTGCGATGTCAGCGGGCACCGCTCGCCATCGACCCCGCCGGGGCAGCTCGCGCTACGGGGCGCCGGCGGCCTGCGCGACGACGAGGACGTACGCCGCGTAGAGCACGAGCAGGAGCGCGCCGCGGCGCCGGTCGAGCGCGCCGCCGCGGCCGGGCCGGACGAGGCCGACGAGCAGGGCGCCGAAGATCACGCTCGACCCGATCTCGGCCAGCCGCACGTCCACCGGGCGGATCAGGATCGTGAGCCCGATGATGAACAGCCCGTTGAACAGGTTGCTGCCGAGCACCGTGCCCAGCCCGACCTCGTCGTGCTTCCGCCAGCGCGCGACGAGGACCGTCGCCAGCTCCGGCACGGACGTCCCGGCGGCCACGATCGTCGCCCCGACGACGAACGGGTGGAGGCCGAAGGCGGCGGCGATCCCGCCCGCGCCGGCCACGATCCAGCGACCGGCGAGGAACAGGATCGCCAGGCCCGCGGCGGCCTCGGCCAGCGCGCGCCCGTGCCGGCGTTCGCCCAGCACGGCCGACGTGGCGTCGGCCCGGTGGCGCAGCGCGGTCACGACCGCGAAGTAGAGCCACGCGGCAAACATCGCGAGCAGCACGACGCCGTCCAACCGCGACAGCCGCCCGTCGAGCGCCAGGGCCGCCGTGACGATCGGTGCCAGCACCGCCAGCGGGAAGTCGCGCCGCACGATATCGGCCGGCACGCCGATCGGCGCGAGGTAGGCGGCAATGCCGAGGACGAGGCCGATGTTCACCACGTTGCTGCCGAGCGCGTTGCCCAGCGCAACGGACGCATCGCCGTTCAAGGTGGCGATGACGGAGACGGCGAGCTCCGGGCTGGAGGTGGCGAACGCGGCGATCGTCAGCCCAATGATCCCGGCCGGCACGCGCCACCACGCCGCGATCCCGACGGACCCGCGCACGAACAGCTCGCCGCCGATGCCGGCCGCGACGACGCCTAGGCCAAGGGTGAGCCAGTCCGACATGGCGTGCTCCTCATCCGGAGGGTACTTCGGCCGCTAGCGGACGTCCCCCCGCACCCCATCCGCCGACACCTCGCTCGCCCCCACTCCCTTTGCGGTCACCGTCACCGACCGCATCACGTCTCCCTGCGCCACCGCGCGCGCCGCCTCCAGCCCGTCCGTCACCCAGCCGATGACGGTGTACAAGCCGGTCAGATTCTGCACCGGCTGGCCGTCGCCGGTGACGATGAAGAACTGGCTGCCGGCCGAGTTGGGCAGCGAGCTGACGCGCGCCATCGCCACGGCGCCGGCGCGCATCGGGACGGGGTCGTCGGCGTGCAGCTCGGCGGGCAGGCCGAAACCGGGGCCGCCGAGGCCGGTGCCCAGTGGATCGCCGCCCTGTACGACGAAGTCGGCGATGACGCGGTGGAAGGGCAGGCCGTCGTAGAAGCCGGCGCGGGCCAGGAAGACGAACGCGTTCACGTTCTGCGGCGCGAGGGCCGGCCAGAGCTCGAACTCGATGTCGCCGTCGGCTGTCGCCACCGTCGCGAAGTAGCTGTGGTTGGCGGGATCGAGCTGCTGGTCCTTTGGCCCCGCCGCGTAGTATCCGTCGCGCTCGGCCGGCGCCGCCGGCGCGGTGTCCGTGCGCTCGAGCGGCGCCAAGCCGCCCCCGCCGGAGCACGCCGTCGCGGCGGCCAGCAAGGCCGCGGTCACGATCGCCGCCGCGCCCGGCACACCCCGCGACGACGGCCGCGCCCGAACGGCGCGCCGCTGCGTTCGGTTGGGCGCCGCCCGGCCGGCTATGGCGCGCCCGTGTCGGTGAGGGCGCCGGTGCCCGTCAGGGGCAGCGTGCTCGTGATCCCGACGGTGTCCGTCAGCCCCAACGTGTCCGTGAGGCTCAGCGTGTTCGTCAGGCCGGCGGTGTCGTCGAGGCCGAGCGTGTCCGTGATGCCCAGCGTGTCGGTGATCGCCGCTGCCTCGGCCGCCGCCGTCGCCGCCGCGTCGGCGGCCGTCGCCGGCGTCGCCGGTTCAGCCGTGCTGATCATGTGGATCGTGAAGATGGCGCTCATCACCAGACCGAACAGCGCCAGCACCACCGCCGGGTTCGTCCAGCCGCCGATCTCGGCCGCCTCGCCCTCGTCGCGGCGCGCCGCCTCGCGGGACGGCCGCGCGCGTTCGGTGAAGCGGGTGCGGCGGGTGGGCCTTGGCATGGCGAAGCTCCTGGGATGCCCCGGCGGCGGGCGCACGATGGGCGGGACGACAACAGGGGGCGATGATATGAACCGGGCCCGCCCGGCGCAAGTGTAAGGGCGGCCCCCCGTGGCCGTCCTTCCTCAATCGAACGCCGTCAAGGACCCGGTGCCGGCGCCCCCAGCCGCACCACCCGCGCCCCCCCGACGTGCCCCGCCGTGGCATTGCACGCGTCCACCACCAGCCGTGCATGGCGCGTGATCCGGCCGATGTCGACGGCGCGGTGGGCGACGAGGAGGACGACGGTGTCGGCGGCGGCGAGGCCGTCGTCCGTGAGCGGCTCGGAATCGAGGGTTGTCGGCTCGGGCAGGAAGACGTCGCCGCCCACGTGGAAGCGGGCGATGTGGGGATCGTGGTAGCGGACACGCGCGCCGCCGGCCAGGAGGAGGGCGATCACGCGCTCGGCCGGCGCCAGGCGCGGGTCGGCGACGTTCGGCTTGAAGGCGACGCCGATGACGAGGACGTCGGCGCCGGCGAGCGGCTTCCCGTCGCCGCTGAGCGCCCCCACGACGAGATCGACGACGTGCGCCGGCATCCGCTGGTTCACCTCGGCCGCCAGCTCGATGAAGCGCGTCGGGAAGTCGTACTCGCGCGCCTTCCAGCTGAGGTACCACGGGTCGACCGGGATGCAGTGCCCGCCGACGCCCGGGCCCGGCCAGAACGGCATGAACCCGAACGGCTTGGTGGCGGCCGCGCCGATGACCTCCCAGACGTCGATCCCCATCTGCTCGCACAGCACCGCCAGCTCGTTCACGAGGGCGATGTTCACGGCGCGGAAGACGTTCTCGAGCAGCTTCGTCAGCTCGGCCACGCGCGGCGAGGACACCGCCATCACCGTGGCCCCGAGCGTCGCCAGGACGGCCGTGGTCACCGCCGTGCAGTGCGCCGTCATCCCGCCGACGACCTTCGGCGTCGTCTCGACCGTGTGCTCTGGATCGCCCGGATCGATCCGTTCCGGGACGAAGGCCAGGAAGAAGTCGCGCCCGGCGGCCAGCCCGCCCTGCTCCAGCCGCGGCCGCACCGCCTCGTCCGTCGTGCCGGGGTACGTCGTGCTCTGCAGGACGACGAGCTGGCCGGGCCGGAGCGTGGCGGCGATCCCGTCGGCCGCAGCGTGGACGTAGGTCAGGTCGGGCGTCTTGTTCCGGTCGAACGGCGTCGGGACGCACACGAACCGGACATCGCAGTCCGCCGCACCCTGGGCGTCCGTCGTCGCGCGGAAGCGGCCGGCGGCGACGAGGGCGCTGAGCCGCGCGTCCGACACGTCGCCGATCGGGCTCCGGCCGGTGTTGATCGTCGCCACACGCGCCTCGCTGACGTCGATGCCGAGGACCGGGAAGCCCTGCTCGGCCAGCGCCACCGCCAGCGGCAGCCCGACGTAGCCCTGGCCGACGACCCCGATCCGCGCCGTCCGGTCGGCGATGCGGGCCAGCAGCAGCGCCGCGTGCGCCGCGGTCGCCTCTTCACCGGAAGCCGAGCGGGCGATCGCGTCGCCGGCGTCGCCGGCCCTCTCGTTGGAAGCGGCGTTCACTCGGCTGGTCTCCCATCGGCCATTCCCGCGGCGCGCGGCGCACCGCGGCGCAGCTCGAGCCACCACAGCGCGTACGATGCCACGGCGACGACGGCCAGCAGCATGGCCATCGCTTCGGCGCGTGAGGCGTAGCTCGTGAGCAGCGCCAGGCCGCCGGCGGCGCACGCCACAAGGTAGAGCGCCAGCGCCACCTCGCGCGTCGTCGCGCCGAGCGCCAGCAGGCGGTGGGACAGGTGGTCGCGGCCGGCGGTCGTGAACGGGTTCACGCGCCGGCGGATCCGGGAGACCGTCACGAGGGCCAGATCGAACAGCATCGGCGCCAGCACGAGCGGCGGGACGAGCCACGTCACGGACGGGATCTGGTCCGGGAAGCGGAGCTTGAGACCGAGCGCGGCCAGCGTGAAGCCCAGGAACTGGCTGCCGGCGTCGCCCATGAAGATCGTCGCCGGGTTGAAGTTGTAGAGCAGGAACCCGAGGGACGCGCCGACGATCGCGGCAGCCAGCGGCGCCACGAGGAACTGGCCGTTCGCCACCGCCAGGAGCACGAACCACGCCGCCGCGATGCACGCCAGGCCGCCGGCGAGCCCGTCCATGTTGTCTTGGAAGTTCATCGCGTTCGTCACGACGAGCATCCACACCGCCGTCAGCGCCAGATCGCCCGCCGTCACGCCGACGAGCTGCGTCCGGACGCCGCTGGTGACGAGCACGCCAACGGCGATCGCCTGCCCCGCCAGCTTGACCGCGGGCGGCAGCGGCCGCCGATCGTCCGCCGCGCCGACGACGCCGACGATCGTCGCGCCGGCCAGGATGCCTGCGAGCTGCGTCGCGGCGCCCGGATCGCCCGTCAGCGCCAGCGCGCCGATGACGGCGGCGATGATCGCCAGGCCGCCGAGCAGCGGCGTCGGCTCGCCGTGCGCCTTCCGGCCGGCCGGCACATCGATCCAGCCCATCCGCGGCGCGGCGCGGCGGAGCGCCGGCGTCGCGATGGACGAGACGCCGAGCGCCAGGGCGAAGACGAGCAGCGTCGGGGTGAGCATCGTGGGGTGTGTGCGCCGGTCAGGGAGCTGCCGGCGCGGTCTCCGTCACGCCGCTGCTGTCGCCGAGACCTGCCCCTTCGCCGGCTGCACCGTCGGAACCGGCGCCGCCGGCGTCATCCCCCTCCATCGGGCAGCCGAGCGTGGCGGCGAGCTGTTGCAGGCCGCCGTCGGACGGGTTGGACGCCAGACCCTGTGTCGCGAACTCGCACGCGGCCGGGATGTTCCCGGCGTCGCGTTCGAGGATCGCCAGGTTGCGCAGCGTGTCGAGGTCGCCGGGGGCGAGCTCGAGCACCTTGAGGTTCGCTTCGCGCGCGCCGTCCGCGTCGCCCAGTTGGGCGCGGACGAGGGCGAGCCCGGACCACGCCGTCGGGTCGCCGCGTCCGTCGCGGCTTTCGAGGTAGGCCTCGTAGTCCTTCTGCGCCGCCTCGAAGTCGGGCCTGGCGGCCGCCTTGTCCGTGCGGACCTTGGCGGTGGCGCGCTCGACCGCGATCGTGGCGCGGAGGCGCAGCGGCGCCGTGTAGCTCGGATCGACAGCGATCGCGCGGTCGATCGTGGCCAGCGCCTTCTCGTCCTGACCGTCCAGGTAGTACGTCGTCGCCAGCTCGCGCAGCAGGCCGGCGTTCGTCGGCGTGAGCTTGATCGCCCCCGGGATGTCGGCGCCGTCGCCCTCGAACCACTTCACGCTCTCCGCCAGCCGCTGCGAGCGCAGGTCCGGCTTGAACGTGCGATCGCCCCAGATCTGATAGGCGCGGCCGAGGTTGGCGGAGTGGTCCGTGTTCAACGGCGACATCCTGTATGCCGTCAGCAGGACGTCCAGCGCCTCCTCGAACGCCTGGTCGCGACCCTGGGCGTCCAGGCCGATCTCGGGATCGGCGTACTCGTCGTCGCCGGGGCCGCGTCCCTCGAGCGCCATCTGGTTCGCGACGCGGTTCGCCTTGGCGTCCGCCCGCTCGAGGAGCGCCTTGCCCTTGAAGAGAAAGTAGTAGTCCTCGTGCGGCGCGAGGTCGATCGCCCGGTCGTAGATCGCGACGGCGGACTGGAAGCTCTGGTCGGCCTCGTCCCACTGGCCGCCGTTCACCTGGCCCGTGGCGCGCTCGTGCTCGCCCTGGAAAGCGTTCTTGTACCAGATGTCGGCCCGGACGACGTCGACGTTCGTGCGGAAGACGAGGATGAGCGCCGCGATGGCGGCCAGCGGATAGAGGTAGACCGGGCGATGGCGGTGCGTGGCGGCCTGGCGCTCGTCCTCGACGGGCAGCTCGCGGCTGAGGATCGCCGCCCAGGCGACGAGAAGGGCGAGCAGCATGCCGTAGTAGAGCAGGAGCAGCACGACGCTCGTGTTCATGCCCGGCGCGGCGGTGGCGGCGCTCCCGAGGACGCTCCGATGAACGAAGATGTAGCCGAGATAGACCGCCAGCGTCACGCCGATGAACGACCACATCCCGCGCCCTCCGGCGCCACGGAGCGTCGCCGCCTCGCTGCCGACGACGAGCCCGCCGAGGAGCCACGACAGCGAGAGGAGCCAGAGCAGGATCCAGATCTTGTCGCCGGCCGGCGCGCGAACGATGAAGTCGAAGGCCAGCGTGCAGAGCGTGACGAGGAGAAGCATCGCCGCCGCCAACCAGTCGTGCGCCGGGGAGGATGCCCCGCCGCCGCCGGTCGGCGCGCTGCCCGGCCGCCGCGCCCCACCCATCCGCCCGCGCCCTCGCTGGCCCGCGCGCAGCGCCGCGGCCACCGACGTGGCGCCGACCGGCGCGGGCTCGGCCAGGAGCGCCGGACGGGCATCCGCCATCGTGCCGACGACCGCCAGCAGGCCGAGGAACGTGAAGAACAACGTCCGCGTCGCGGCGATCGCGATCCCGAAGTGGATCTCGACGAAGTGCGCGACGATGCCGCCGAGGATGCCGATCAGAAGGAGCCGGCGCGTCGGATCGTCCGGCGGGGTCCAGCTGGTGAAGACGACGCGGTAGACCACGAACAGCCCGAGGCCGACGACCATCCCGAGCGGCAGCGCCACGCCGAACCATGCCACGCCCTCGAGCGCGACGAACGCGCCGGCCAGCGCCGCGCCGCCGCCGAACCACGCCAGGAGGAAGCGGTTGCGGTCCGCGGCGCCGGCGATGAGGCCGAGCGCACGGAGCGCGACATAAAACACGCTGGCGTACAGGAAGAGGTAGGCCAGCAGTCCCAGGGCGCCCGTCTGGACGAGGGTGTCCCAGGTCTCGTTGTGCGAGCGGTCGGGCGAGGCGTTGCGCGACTCGAGGCTGCCGAGCTCGGCCGGGTAGAACGGGTTGTAGACGATGTGCATCGTCTCGGGTCCGTGGCCGATGATCATCCGCGTCGGGTCGGACAGGAAGAGGTCCTTGGCGCCGCCCCAGATCAGGACGCGGACCTTGCCGGTGCCGCTCTCGGTCTGGAGGATCTGCCCGAGTCGGCCGATGTACGGCACGTCGCGCAGCGGGGCGAGCGGGCTGCCCGGCAGGTTGAAGACGATGAGGAACGCAGCGAGCACGGCGCCGACCGCCAGGAGCGCGCGCAGCGCGCGGCGGTGCGTGCCGAGGAGGAGGAGCAGCGTGAGCGCGAGGCCGGCCAAGAGCCCGAGGAACGGCCCGCGGCTCTGCGACAGGACGATCGCCAGGATCTGGACGACGGCCATCACGATGTAGCCGGCCAGCCGCAGCACCGCCGCCGTGCTCTCGTCCGCTTCGAGCCGGCGGTAGGCCTGCACCAGGCGGACCCAGGTGAGCGGGACGACCATGATCAGGTAGGCCGCGACGAAGATCGAGTTGCCCATCGTGCTCGCCACGCGGCGCGTGACGTTGCCGAGCCACGGCATCGGATCCTGCCCGAAGCGCTGGACGACGGCGTAGAGCGCGATCGGCAGGCTGGGCAGGATGATCGCCAGCACGAGCCGCTCGAGCTGCGCCCGGTCGCGCAGGAAGAGGACGATCGCCCCGAACAGCACGACGTACGCCGACCACGTGTACAGCCCCTGCAGTCGGTTGTACGAGCCCCACACGCTGAGCGCCGGCAGCCGCGAGAGCGCCGTCGAGAGCGCGATCGCGGCGGTCATCGCCACGACCGGGGCGACGAGGGGGGTCGCCAGCCAGGCGCGGATGCGCGCCAACGTCGGCATGGGCATGCCGGACTGCCCCCATACGACGAACGCCGCCGCCAGGATGAGCAGCGCCAGCGACCGCAGCAGCGTCAGCTTGTCCGGTTCGAACACGCGGCTCGACCAGACGTCGAAGAAGATCGGCACGACCATCACGGCCGCCAACCAGCCCGTCTCGACCAGCCGGGCGGCGAAGTTTCCGATGCGCGAACCCATGTCGAAGGGCCTTTCCGTCCGTCCAGAAATTTCAGGGTGCGATTATACGCCGGGGTGCGGATCGGCGTGCGTTGGCGCATCCGGCCACTGGATCGGCGGCCGGTGGATCGGCGGCCAGTGGATCGGCGGCCAGAAGATCAACGGCCAGTGGAGCAACGGCTGAAGCCGTCGCTGAGGGTGGCGCTGCGCGCCACCACGCGCCTGCCTTCGCAGGCGCAAAGAATGACCGACACTCCATCGGACTCCCTCGTCCTCGGACTTCGCCCCCACATTTCCAGGACATCGCACTTGGATGCGGGCGACCGCACCAAGCGCACCTCGCCGCGAAACCGTATCATTCGCTTCGCCCCGCCCTTCCCACCCCGTGAGGCCCTGATGCCCTCCCACCCATCGCCCCGCTCTTCCCCCCCCGTCCTGTGCGCCGCCGTTTGCGCCTTCGCTGCCTTCACCGTCGCCGCCCTCGCAGCCCTCAGCACTCCCACCGGTGCCGCGCCAGCCGCCCAATCACCCGCCGATGGGCTGGAGGTGCCCGATGCGATCGTCTTCGCCCACGACAACCCGATCGTCGACCTCTGGTCGATCCTCCCCGACGGCACCGGCCGCCGCTCGCTGACCGGCGGCGCCGGCGTGCCGTCCGAGCGGTTCACCGAACGCCTGCCCGACTGGTCCCCCGACGGTGCCCAGGTGGCGTTCGTCGCCTCGCGGTCCGACGGTCCCGTACGTGCCGACGAGGCGATCTGGGTCCTCGCCAACGACGCGGCCGGCGCGCCGATCCGGATCCCGCTCACATTCGGCCCGCACGACACGAACCCGGACTGGTCGCCGGACGGCACGCGGATCGCGTTCAGCAGCATCCTCGAGCGGGGCAATCCTGGCCAGATCTCGTCCATCAACATCATCGTGCCGGGCAGCGCGGAACAGCAGCTCCTCCTGACGCCGCTCGCCAGCCCGTACGCGATCATCCAACAGCCCCGCTGGTCGCCGGACGGGCGGCGGCTCGTGTTCGTCGTGCGGGTCGACAGGCCGCAGGCGCCGGCCGACCCGTCCCGTCCGAACGAGGGCGGCGAGCTCTACATCGTGAACGCCGACGGCAGCGGCGCGCGGCGGCTGCTGGCGCGGCCCGGCTGGGACGACCTCAACCCGTCGTGGTCGCCGGACGGCAGGTACATCGCCTTTGACAGCATCCATCTGCGGACCTCGGGCTTCAAGCCGTTGCCCGGCGAGGGCATCTGGCTCCTCGACCCTGCAACCGGCCAAACCGGCGTCCTCTGGCAGTCGAACGAGGACTTCGACTTCTACCGCCCGAAGTGGTCGCCCGACGGCCGCCAGCTGGTGGTCGAGGGGCCATGGCTGAACGACGTTTCGCGCCTCTTCGTCCTCGACGTCGCCGCCCCCACTCCCCGCGCCGCCCTCACGAACGGCCGCGAGCCCGACTGGGCCCGCCGCCCCCTCCTCCCGTCGCCCACCGCCATCTCCACATCCGACAGCCCGACACCCACCGAAGGCCCGTCACCCGCCACCTCGCCCACCCCATCCCCCTCCGTCGCGCCCGCGACGCCCACTCCCCCACCGATCCCCGGCCTCACCCCGTTCCCGACCCTGAATCCCTTCCCGACCCTCCCGCCCCTCGAACCGACCCTTCCGCCCAGCGCCCCGACATGGCCGCTCCCGACCGCGACACACACGCCAAGCCCGACGGCGACCACCCCGCCCAGCGCCACGCGCACGTCGCCCGCCACCGCGACGTCGAACGTGCCGACCGTATCGCCGCACGGGCGCGTGTTCCTGCCGATCGGGTTGTCGGCGTTCCCGTTGGGAGCGCCGGAGCCGACGCCAACGGCAGAAGCCTCCCCCGGCCGCTCCCGCATCCACCCCCACTCCCCCACATCGCGATGACCCGCCCCATCGACCTCACCCGCCGGATCACCCCCGACCTCCCGGTCTGGCCCGGCGACCTGCCGCCCGTCGTCACCCCCGTGGCGTCTCATGCCGCCGGCGACGGATACGCACTGTCGCACCTGTCCGCCACCCTCCACCTCGGCACGCACATCGACGCGCCGCGCCACTTCATCCCGGACGGCGCCACCGTCGACGCCGTCCCGCTCGCCGCGCTCATCGGCCCGGCCTTCGTCGTCGCCGTGCCGGACGACGTCGGGGCGATCGACGCGCCGTGGCTCGAGCGGCTGGCAGCCGCCGGCGGGCTGCCGGCCGGCACAACACGCGTACTTTTCCGCACCCGCAACTCCGCCCACCTCGTCGATGGGCGTGACGAAGGGCCGTTCCGGCGCGATTTCGTGGCCGTGACCGCCGGCGGCGCGCGGTTCCTCGTGGCGTTCGGCGTGCGCCTTGTCGGGATCGACGGCCCATCCATCGCCCCGTGGGACGATACGGACACACCGCACGTCGTCCTCCTCGGCGCCGGTGTCGTCGTCGTCGAGGGGCTGGCGATGGCCGAGGCGCCACCCGGGCACGGCGTGCTCGTCTGCCTGCCGTTGCGGATCGAAGGCGTCGAGGGCGCGCCGGCGCGGGCCGTCTGGTTCGCCGGTGGGGGCGACGGCGGCGCTCCAGTCGAGGCCGAGGCGACCGGTGCGGACGCTCGCCATCCCCCCGGCTGATCTCGCCCGCCGTCACGAGCCAGCGGGCGGCGGCGTTCCATCGGGCAGCCGCAGACGAACGTTCGGTGTTCTGTACACCCAGCTGCGGCGAGGGCCGATCGCAGGCGTCGGCGGCGTCAGGAAGGGGCACGGCGGTGTTGCGTCCGCCGCCCGACTGCCCAACCGGCGCAATGCGACGCAAGTGCGCGTCGGACACTTAATCTGTACGATTGGGCCGCCATCCATCCCACCAGCGAGCACTGCCGTGAACCGCTACCCGTTCGACGACATCATCGTTCGCCGTATGCAACATCCTCGCCCGATGCTCTTCCGCCTCGCGGACATCGGCCGCTTCGCGCGCCCCGGCCGCCTCGCCCGCGCCGCCGTCTCGCTCGGCGCCGTCGCCGCCGCGCTGGCCGTCTTCACGTCGCCCGCACCCGCCGCCCCGATCCCGGGCTATCGTCTGGCGGCCGAGTGGCCGGCCTCCGCGCACGGCCTCGCCGCGCCGGCCAACCTGGCCGCGGCGCCCGATGGCCGGATCTGGCTGCTCGACGGCCCGTCCGGCAAAGCCGTTGCCCTGCTGCCGGACGGAAGCCGTGCCGAGGAGCGCACCGTCCCGACGGATGCCCTCGACCTGGCCGTCGGTGACGACACCAGCCTCTACCTCGGCCGCTTCAACCCACTGCCCCGCGCCGGCCAGCCGATGTTCAGCGCCGGCCGACTCGATGCTGCCGGCACGGAAGTCTGGATGCGCCGCTGCGACTGCGCGACGGGCAGCGGCGTGGCAGCGTCGCCGGGCCGGATCTGGCTCACCGAACCCTCCAAGAAGGCCCTCCACTGGCTCGGCAACGTCGACGGCCGCGTGGAGGGTCAGCTGATCCCGCGCGCCGCGCAGGCCGGCTTCCCGGCCGACGTCACCGCCAGCCCGGACGGCACGCTGTTCGCCACGGATCTCATGGGCGGCAGCGTCTTCGCCTGGCCGCCGCCCTATCTGCCGAACGACTACCAGACGTGGTCGATGCTCGAGGCCAGCGGACCGTTCCGCATCGGCGCCGGGCTGCAGGCGGACGGTGAGGTCGTCGTCGCCGTCCTCTTCTCGGACGGCCTCGTGCGCGTCCATCGTCCGGACGGCACGCTGCTGGCGCGCTTCTTCGCCGCCGGCGACCCGGCCGACATCGCCGTCGGCCAGGGCGGCATCCTCTACGTCCTCGACGAGCACAGCCGCTCCGTCCGCGTGTACGAGCCCGGCACGCCGCCCGCGCCGACGCCCGTCCCGCCCGACCCGCCCCGCGCACGCGGCTCGTGCACCGTCACCGCCCAGCGGACCGTCGACCCGCCCGTCGTCACGCGGTGCTCGAACGCGGTCGTCACGCTCCGTCTGTCCGCCAGCTGTCCCCCGGACGCCGTCTCGGGCGCCGACGTCGCGATCATCATCGACACCAGCGCCTCGATGTATCAGGAGAAGCGGATGGAGAGCGCCAAGGCCGCCGCCCGGCGCTTCCTGTCCGGCCTCGACCTGCGCCACCACCGCGCCAGCGTCGTGACGTTCAGCGCCGCGGCGCGCGTCCGCCAGCCGCTGACGGACGACGCCAAGGCGCTCGACGACATCGTCGGCGCGCTCGAGCCCGACCAGGGCGAGAGCGGCACGAACATCGCCGACGCCCTCGCGGTCGGCATGCAGCACCTCACGACCGACGGCCGCCCCGGCGCGCTGCCCGTCGTCGTCCTCCTCACGGACGGCGCCCCCAACCGGCCGTACGTTCCGGAGCCCGTCACCGCCGCCCTCGCCCAGGCCGAGCGCGCCCGCGCCCGCCGGGCGTACGTCCTGACGATCGGCCTCGGCCGGACGATCGACTCGCTCCTCATGGAGAACATCGCCAGCTCCAAAGCGGACTTCTTCTACTCGCCGAACACCGTCGACCTCGACCGGATCTACGCCGTGATCCTGCGCGTCGTCCAGTCCATCGGCGTGACGGATCTCACGATCGAAGACGTCCCGGCGTCGCCCTTCGTCCGCTACGTACCCGGAACCAACAGCGAACCGCCCCTCCTTGTCGGCGACCGCCTGCAGTGGACCCGCCCGCTCCTGCCCGTCGACGGCCTGGCGTTGACGTGGACGCTCAAGGCGGACCTGCCCGGCAAGGCGCCGATCGGCCGCGCCCGTGTCCTCTACACGGATGCCGACGGCACGCGCCGCACGGCCGCCTTCCCCGAGCCCGTACTCGAATCGATCCGCGAGGTCGCCACCCCCGGCCCGACTTCGAACGCACCGACGCCCGCGCCCACCGCCGGCCCGCCGCCCACGGCCACGCTCCCCGCCGCACCGCCGGACGCCTCGTGCGCCCGCGGCCAGTCCTGGCGGCTCGCGATCGACGTGTTCCCGGACGCGGTCGGCTACGGCGGCTACGCTTGCCCCGGCTGCAACGGCATCTGGCAGGCCGGCGATCGCTGGGAGCACGATGCCTGGCAGCAGCCCGGCGCCGTCGTCGTCACGGACGCGGGCGGCACGACCCTTTGGGTGGGCGCGGTGAAGGCCGCCCCCGCATCGCCCGGCCAGGCGTACGTCGTCCTGTGCACGCCCCCGCCGTGGCACGTCCGCCTCGCGCAGATGCCCCTCGGCTACGTCAGCTGCCCGAACAGCCCGCCCGACCGCCTCGTCACGGGCGCCCAGGTCGGCGCCGACCGGTACGTCCGCGTCGGCTTCACGCTCTGGGCCGGCTGCGGCCGCCCGACACCCGCGGCCGCGCCGACCGAGCCAAGCCTGCCGTTGGAGCCGTGTCGATGAACGGAAAGCGATGCCTCCTGTGCGTGCTGACGGTGGCGACATCGCTCACCGCGTCGTCCGCCCCTCGCCCAGCCCTTGCGCAGTCCCCCCTCACGGAGGCCTGGCACGAGGTGGCGATGTGGCGCTCCGCCGTCCAGCCCGCCCGCCCCGGGCAATTCCGCCAACCCGAGGGCATCGACGTCGGGCCGGACGGCACGATCTACGTCGCCGACCGCGGCCAGGGCGTCGTCCACGTCCTCACGGCGGCCGGTGATCCGCGCGCCGTCTGGGGGGCGGGCCGGATCGGCGCGCCGCAGGACGTCGCCGCGACGAACGGCACGTTGTACGTCACCGAACCGGATCTCGACCAGATCCATCTGCTCGACGACGGCGGCGCCCTCAGGGCCACATGGAGCGTGCCCGGCACGCCGATGGGCATCGCCGAGTGGGGGGGCCGGCTGTACGTCTCGCTGGCGACGCCCCATGAGATCGTCGTCCTCGACACGGCCGGCATCATCGTCGACCGCTGGGGCGCGGACCGGCTCGGCGCGCCGCGCGGCGTCGCAGCCGGGGGCGACGAACGGATCTACGTGGCGGACGTCGCCACGGGCGGCGGCGGCATCGGCGGCTACACCGTCAAGGCGTTCGACCCGGACGGCACGTTGCTCGCCACGACGGCCTCGACGTTCCAGGGTGTCGCCCTGCCGCCGATCGACGTCGCGGTCGACCGCACGCAGTCGTCGGCGGAGCGGTACATCCTGACCGAGCTCGGCATCATCCGCTACCGCGGCGCGGAGGCTGCGCCGTCCGTCGAATTCCGCTCGCCCGGCGGGCGCGGGCTGGCCGTGGGGCCGGGCTCGGGCCTCGTGCAGGCGGTGCAGGACCATCGGCTCGGATTCACGGGCGTCCGCCACTTCCCGGATCGTCGCGACATCGAGCCGAAGCCGGACGCTTGGGGCGGTCCGTTCGCGGCGCTCGGCGAGCTGAGCCAGCCGCGCCGGATCAGCGGCAACGCCGACGGCGAGGTCTGGGTCGTCGACGCCTGGCCGCGCGTCCAGAACTTCTCGGCGGCCGGCGCGACGAAGGCCCAGTTCACGGCCAGCGCGCTGCAGGACGTCGCCGCCGGCCTCCGCGGCAGCGTGTACACCCTCGAAGGGCGCACGCTGACATTCCGCGACCGCGACGGCACCGCGCTCTGGCAGTGGCAGTCGCCCGCCACCGGGCCGGATGTCGCCGTCCCGTTCGGTTGGCTGACCGCCGCCGATGCCTACGGCAACGACGTCGCCGTGCTCGACACGGGCGACCAGCACGTTTGGATCCTCGACTTCTCGGGCAACCCGCGCAGCGACTTTGCGGTCAGCCCGCCGGACGGCTTCGTTTCGATCGGCGACATCGCGCTCGCCGCTGACCGCGTGTACGCCCTCAACCGCACCGCACGCCGGGTGGACATGTTGGCACGCGCGGACGGCCGCCTCATCGGCAGCTTCACCGTGCCCGGTCGCGCCCGCAGGATCGACGTCGGCCCGGACGGCGCCGTGTTCATCCTGATCGACGAGGGCTGGGTCTGGAAGCTGGCGCCCGACGGCACGCCGGGCGCGCTCTGGCAGGCCTCGGCCCCGCGCGGCGCGACGGACGTGAGCGCCGGCGCCGCCGACCGCGCTTTCGTGACGCTCGACGATGGCCGCGTCGGCGTGTACGGCCCGGAGATGGGCGGCAAGCCGGCCACGCCGCCGGACTTCAAGCCGCAGTGCCAGTTGGCGCGGGACAAGACCGCCGCGCCGTCGGACCTCATCCTCGGCGACATGACCGAGATCACGCTCTCGATCGACGGCGAGTGTCCGCTGCTGGACAACCCGGCCGACATCGTCCTCCTGGTGGACACGAGCGGCTCGATGAGCGGCACCAAGATGGGCGCCGCGCGGACCGCCGTCCTCGAGTTCGTCGGGCAGCTGGACTACGGCATCCACCAGGTGGGGCTGATCAGCTTCTCGACCGAGGTGAACCTCGTCCAACAGCTGACGGGCAACCCGCGCGCCCTGATCCGCGCGATCCCCGAGCTGGGCGACGACGCCGGCACGAACATGGCCCAGGCGATGCAGATGGCCGGCGAGGAGCTCGACGGCCCGCGCGCCCGGCGCGGCGCCCGACAGGTGATCGTCCTGTTGTCCGACGGCCGCCCGACGGACTCCGCAGGCGGCGTGCTCGGCCTGGCCGACCAGTTCCGCGCGATGGGCCGCGACGTCTATTCGATCGGTCTCGGCCTCGATGTCGACGGCGGTTTCATGCGGCTCGTGGCCACGGCCCCCAACTTCTACTTCGAGGCGCCGACGGAGTACGACCTCGTCGGGATCTACGACCGGATCTCGCGCCGCGTCGGCGCGTCGTCGCTGCTGCAGTCGACGGTCGTCACGGATGTCGTACCGGCCAACATGGCCTTCATCGGCGGGTCGGCCGCCCCGCCGGCCCGATGGGATTCCGCGACGCGCACGCTCAGCTGGACCGTCGGCCCGGCGTCGCCGGCCGGGCTGCGGCTGCGCTACAAGCTTCGCCCGCAGGCCGTCGGCCGCCACCCGACGAACGTCTCGGCCTCCGCGGACTACGTGGATGGCGTCGGCGTGCCGGGCAGCGTCGTGTTCCCGGTGCCCGAGGTCTCGGTCCGGGTTGCCGAGCGCTGGTTCGCTTTCCTGCCGGTGGCCTACAAGGAGCACTGCCCCGAGATCCGCCTCGACATCGCGCTCGTCATCGATACTTCGAACAGCATGCAGGAACCCGCGGGCGGTGGCACGGGCACCAAGCTCGACGCGGCCGTGTACGCCGCCAAGGTGTTCCTGTCCAACCTGAAGCTGCCGGGCGACCGCGTCGCCGTCGTTGCCTTCAACGGCGCGGCCACGACGGTCAGCGGGCCGAGCAGCGACATCGGCGTGCTGACACGCGCGCTCGACACGCTGCCGACGGGCGCCGGGACCCGCATCGACCTCGGCATCGAGGCCGCGGCCGCCGCGCTCGGCGATCGCGTGACGAACCGCCTGCAGGCGATCGTCCTCCTCACGGATGGCCAGCCGTCCGGCACGACGCCCGAGGCTGTCCGCGCCGCGGCAGCCGGCGCGCGGGCGAGCGGCATCCTGATCTACACGATCGGCCTCGGTCCCGACGCCGACCAGGCACTCCTCGCCGAGGTGGCCGGCGTTGCCGGGCGGGCGTTCAGGGCGCCCAACGAGGCCGTGCTGGCCGATATCTACCGCGCGATCGCGCGTGCGATCCCGTGCGGACGGTGATCGGGACGGATGGTCGGGCGGCCTGTCGGACCGGCGCCCGGTGTTCAAGGGTTACAGAAATGCGGGCGCCGACAGGCGTTCCGCACGAGCCATCATGGTGGAGAGGTGAGGCATGAAGCGCGCCGTCGCCGGGATCATCGGAATCGCCTTGGCGCTCGCCGCCGCCGGCGGGACGTCGGCCGCACCGGCCGCACAGGGTACATTGGGCGGGTATCAGCTCGTCGACACGTGGACGACGCGTGCAGCGACGGGCGTCATCGTCTTTCGGACACCAGGCGGCCTCGATGCCGCCTCCGACGACACCGTGTATGCCGTCGACCGCGCGGCGCGCAAGGTGTACCACCTGGACGCCGCCGGCCGGCAGATCACCAGCTTCGACGTCACCGCCGGCCAGGAGCCGATCGACGTTGCGGTCACCGCCAGCCGCGTGTACGTCATCAGCCGCACGAGCGGCGAGATCCGCACCCGGGCCGGGGCCATCGTCGGCACGTTCGCCCAGGTCGGCATGACCGGCATCGGGACGGGCTCGGACGGCCGGGTGTACATCTCACGGCTCGGCCCGGGTGCGTTCGGACCGCAGGCCGTCATCGACGTGCGCGATGCCGCCGGCACGCTGCTCGAGACGTGGTCCGACACCGGGATCACGATTCAGAAGGCGTGCGGGCTCGACGTCGGGGCCGATGGGCGCGTCTACATGGCGGCCGACAGCGGCGTCTACGTCTGGACGAACAAGAAGGTGAGCGCGCTCCTTCGCGTCCGCGCGGCCATCGAGGGACCGCTGTTGGCCGACGTCGACGTCGATGCGCAGGGTCGGATCTTCGGCACGATGATCGCCGCCGGCCAGGACTGCCTGAGCGTGCCGGGCAGCGACGGGGAACAGAAGCTCGTCAGCTGGGCCGCCGACGGCAAGTACGCCGGCGACGCCCGGCTCGGCGGCGGGATGTGGCTCTCGACGGGCCCGGCCGGCGGGCTGGTGGCGTCCGTCAGCTCCGGCAGCTACACCGGCATCCTCCGGCTGGCCGACCGCGGCGCGCTCGCCGGCGGGTTCCTGCCCTTCGGCACCCAGCCGACGTCGCTCGGCAAGCTTGTCCGCCCGTCGCGCCTGGCCGTCGACGACGGCGGCGCGGTGTTCATGGCCGACTTCCCAGCCGACCAGACGTCGGCCGCCGAAGGCCGGATCCAACGCTGGTCGTCGGCCGGCGCCCCGGAATCGCAATGGGACGCCGCCCTCGTCAGCGACGTCGCCGGCGGCTCCGACGTCGGCCCGTGCGCGCTGACGGACACGCGCCTCGCCTGCCTCGGCGCCGGCGCGGTCCCCAAGTGGTCGATCCCGCTGACGGCGGACATGGCCTTCACGGCGGTCGATGCCGCCGGGACGCAGACCGTCGGCGTCGACATCGGCCGGCAGCAGGTGTTCACGTTCGACAACGCCGGCGCCGTCGTGCGCCAGTGGCCGATCCCGTCGGCGCGAGGCTTCGGCGTCGTCAGCGACATCGCCATCGACGGTGCGTCGATCTACCTGGCCGACCGGACGGGCCGCGAGGTCGGGGTGTACAACGCCACGGGCGCGCGTCAGCGCGGCATCACGGTGCCCGGCGGCGCGGTGCGCGTCGCGGCGGCCGAAGGCTTCCTGTACGCGCTGTCGGGCGACGGCTGGGTTTGGAAGCACGATGCCGCCGGCACGCTCGTCGCCGCCTTCCAGCCGATCGCGCCCGTCCCGGGCGACCGGACGGTCCTGCCGGCCGACTTGGCGGCCGGCCCGGGCGGCCGGGTGTACGTCGCCGATCCGACGCACGACCGCATCCTCGTCTTCGCGCCGGGCGGCCCGCCGCCGACGAATCCGCCGCAGGCCGTCGACACGAAGTGCGCCGTGACGCTCGACAAGCGCGCCGCGCCGGCGGCAGCCAAGATCGGCGAAGAGGTGACGGTGGCGCTCTTGGCGCACGGCGACTGCCCGCAGGGCGACGGCCGGATCGACGTCGCGCTCGTCATCGACCGCTCGGGCTCGATGGCCGGGCCGGCGATCGTCGGCGCCAAGAACGGCGCGCTGGCGTTCCTGGGCGAGCTCGCGCCGGGTGCGGCGCAGATCGCGCTCGTCGGGTTCTCGACGGTCGCCGACGTCCTCCAGCCGCTGACCGGACAGTTCGCGGACATCGTGAAGGGCATCCGACAGCTCACGCCGGCCGGGCAGACGAGCATCCACCTCGGCCTCGGAGCCGGTCTGAGCGAGCTCGAGGGCGCCAGCGCCCGCGCCGGCGTGCCGAAGGTCATGGTCCTGATGACGGATGGGCGGCCGACGTACCGCACCGAGGCGCTGAACGTCGCCGAGCAGATCAAGGCCAAGGGGATCACGCTCTACACGATCGGCCTCGGCGCCGACATCGACACCGACCTGATGACGCGCATGGCGAGCTCGACGGACCGCTACTACGTCGCGAACTCGGAGCTCGACCTGGCGGCCGTCTACGCTGACATCGGTCGCCGCATCAGCGTTTCGCAGCTGTTCCGCACCGCCACCGTGACGGACGTCCTGCCGCCGGACATGCGCTACGAGGTCGGCTCGGCCGTGCCGCCGGCGGCGTGGGATGCGGCGGTGCGCACGCTCACGTGGCAGCTGACGGACGTGCCGATCTCCGGCATGCGCCTGACGTACACCGTCCGGCCGAGCCAGGTCGGCCTGCGGCCGACGAACGAGCGCGCGGACATCGGCTTCGTCGACGTCACCGGCGTGTCCGGCACGGGCACGTTCCCGGTCCCGGAGATCGAGGTCAGCCGCACGGACCGCTGGTTCCTGCCGTTGGCCTACAAGAGTGTCTGCCGGCCACAGCGGGCGGACATCGTCCTGGCGATCGACACGTCCACCAGCATGCTCGAGCCGAGCGGTCCGGGCAGTCGGCTGAACAAGATGCAGGTCAGCCTCGACGCGGTGCGCGCCTTCCTCAGCCAGATGGCGCTGCCCGAGGACCAAGCGGCCATCGTCACGTTCAACAGCACGGCCAAGATCGCACAACCGTTGACCGGCGCCCGCGGCGTGCTCGAGCTGGCGCTGAAGGCCGTCGTGAACGGCAGCGGTACACGGATCGACCTCGGCCTCAAGGAGTCCACCCGCGAGCTGCTCAGCAGCCGCCACAAGAAGTCGAATGTGCCGGTCATCGTCCTGCTGACGGACGGCCGGCCGACGCCGGGCACCGAGGCCGCCGTACTGCAGTCCGCCAAGGACGCGCGCAGCCTCGGCTTCACGGTCTACACGATCGGCCTCGGCACGGACTTCGATGCCGCCCTGCTGCGCACCGTCGCCGGCACGTCCGCGCGCACGTTCGCGGCCAGCGACGGCGCCGCATTGCGGTCGATCTACACGGCGATCGCGGGCAAGGCGTTGTGCCGGTGAGGGTCAGGGCGGATCGGTTCGTACATGGCATGCGGTGCATCGCCGTCGGCATCGGCTTGGCCGGCGCCGCGGCCCTCGCCGCCTGCACCGGCCAGCCGACGCCGCTCGGTCCGCCTCCGCCCGCGCCGGCCGCCACGGCGGACCCGCGGGCGCTGGTCTGGGCGCTCGAGTCCGCACCGACGACGCTCGATGCGGCGCGGGCCGGCACGGACCTGGCCGCGCTCCAGGTGGCCAACCAAGTGAATGACGGCCTGTTTCGCTACAACGCCGACAGCCTCGAGATCGTGGGCGATCTGGCCGAGAACTGGGACGCGGACGTCAGCGGCAAGACGTACACGTTCACGTTGCGCAAGGGCGTGCTGTTCCAGGACGGAACGGCGCTGGACGCCCCGGCCGTCAAGTGGAACTTCGAGCGCTGGCTGCTGCCGGAGCACCCACAGCACAAGGGCCGCTTCCTGCAGTGGCTCTCCCTGTTCGGGACGCATGACGACAAGGGCATCGTCGAGAAGGTCGAAGCGCTGGACGCGCTCACGTTGCGGATCACGCTGCGCCAGCCGTTCGCGCCGTTCGTTCAGCACTTGGCGAATCCGGCTTTCGGCATCGCCAGCCCGCGTGCGGTCACGGCGGCGGTCGAGGCGTACGGCGCGGATGGCGCACACCTGCCGGTCGGCAGCGGGCCGTATCACGTGGCATCGTGGGACAAGGCCAGCGGTGTTGTTCGGCTCGAGGCGAACGCCCGCTACTGGGGCGCCGCGCCCAAGACGCCGAACGTCGTCTTCGCTGCGATCCCGGATGCGGGTCGGCGCGCCGAGGCCGTCGCCGCGGGCGTCGTCGCGGGCGCCGGCTTCACGCCGACGATGGCCACCACGGGCACGCTGGCGGCGCCAAGCCTGCGCATCGTGCCGCGCCCTTCGCGCTCGAACGCGTGGCTGATGCTCGACACGTCGGCCAGCCCGCTGTCCGACAAGCGCGTGCGCGAGGCGATCCACCTGACCGTCGACCGCACCGCGCTGGCGAGCGCCCACTTCGGCAGCCAGGCGATACCGAGCAACCAGCTCCTCCCGCCCGGATTCCTCGGGCATGACGACAACCTCCGGCCGCCGGCGCCGGACGTCGAGCGCGCCAAGGCGCTGCTGGCGGAGGCCGATTTGGCCGAGGGCTTTCCGCTGCGGATCTGGGTACCGGACCAGCCACGGCCCTACCTGCCGGATCCGCTCGGCACGGCCGGGGCGATCGTCGAGATGCTGAAGGCCATCGGGATCGACGCGAGCGTGAACCCGATCAGCGCCCGCCGACTCCTCGACAACCGCGACCGGGCGTACCGCGCCTGGCTGATCGGCTGGGAGGCACAGACCTCGGACCCCGACAGCATGTGGTACTGGCACTTCGGACCGGCGAACACGAACACCGAGGGCCACTACGAGAACGACGACCTGTTCAAGCTCCTGCTCGAGGCCCAGCGGACGACCGCTCAGACGGACCGCCGCCGCACGCTGTACGAGAGCGCTGCGGCGCTCGTCGCCGCCGACATGCCGCGGATCTTCCTGGCAAACGCGCGCCCGATCGTGGCCGTCGGCAGCCGCGTGCAGGGCTACCTGCCCGGTGCGATGGGCTACGACGCGTTTGCCGGCGTCAGCCTGACGGAGCCGCCGGCCGACGCCTCGCCGCCGCCGCCGCTCGAGTCCTACTTGCCGCCCACCGCCACGCCGACCGCCGTCGAGAATGCCCCTCTGCCCACGGCCGGGACGCCGAATGGCTCGCCGCCGGCCGGGACTTCGACCGCCGCCGCAACACCATCCCCCACGCCGGCGACGCCTTCGCCCGTCCCGCCGACCGCGACGCAGGCCGGACCCGCCCGATCGAGGAGCGCACCATGAACCCCAACCCGAACAGCGGCGACCCGACAAGCCGCATCAAGGACAGCGGCGCAGAAGTGCGGCCGCATCGTCTGGCCGAGCTCGCCGATCAAGGCCGCCGTGCGTGGCGCCTGCTGCGCGACGGGCGGGTGCCCGGGTGGCAGAAAGCGATCCCGGTGCTCACCGCGCTGTACGTGCTGTCGCCGATCGACGTGCTGCCCGAAGCGATCATCGGCCCGTTCGGCCTCGTCGATGACTTCTTCGTGGTGCTGCTGGCGTTGAAGGCGTTCAACCACCTGGCTGGGCCGTACGCGGACGAGCGACACGCCCCGCTCGGCGGCACGGGCGCGACGGACGACGAGGTCTCGGGTCCGACGATCGAGGTGCCGTACCGACCGGTGCCGAAGTAGCGATCGGTGCGGCCGACCCGTCCGGGGCCCGCTCCCCTAACACCGACACGCGCCGTCGCCGCGGGCTATAATGGCCCTGTGACACGGACGTTCAACCCGAGGGACGTGGGGCGGGTCATCCAACTGCAGGCGCACGGCACATCCTTGGATGTCGCATCGACGGTTCTTACCCGTCGGGCACGGGTGGCGCCGGCGATTGCGGGCTGGCTGCGCTGGCCGGGGGCGGACCGGTGGACGTTGGTCTCCGACAGGCCGGCCGTCGGCGCGCCGAGCGGGTTCCTGCAGGCGCGGCGGCGCGGGCGCTCGCCGGAAGCCGACGTCACGTTCATCGCGCCGGGGCTGCACGTGATCAGCGGTGCGGCGCACACGTGGCAGCGCCTGTTGGGCGACGCGTGCGTGGCGCTCGGGCAAGCGGGCGTCGCCCGGCTGTTCGCGGCCAGTACCCTCGATGATGCGCTGGCCGGGCAGGTGCTGCAGCAGGCCGGGTTCGCGCCTTTCGAGGCGGATACGGTGTGCCAAATGGCGGCGCCGTTCGTCGCGGCGGGGTCCGTCGGGAGTTCGATGCGTGTCGCTGCGGAGGGTACATCGTTCGCTGGCGACGGTCGCCTCGAGAACGTCCGTCGCTACGCCGCGGCCGATCGCCCCGCCCTGCATGCCCTGCTTGTCGCCGGGCAGCCGGAGGCGGCCCGGTCACACGAGTCGGCGTGGTCGCGGTGGGCCGACATGCCGGCGTCGGCGGGGCCCCGTCGCGAGCGGTGGCGCGTCGTGACGGACGGCGGCGGGCGGCTGGTCGGCGCGGTCCGCATGGTCGTGGGGCGCGATGCCGTCTGGCTGAACGTCGCGGGATCGCCCGAAGCGGTCGATGTCGGAGCGCTGTTTGCGCTCGCGCTCGGCGAGGCGGGGCGGCTCCGGCCCGGCGGCGCGGTCTGGACGGCTGTCGGCGACCGCGAGCCGGCGCTCGGCGCGGCGGCAGCGGCCGCGGGCTTCGTGCCCGTCGTCCGGCGGCAGCGCTGCGTCCGGCAGACCGGCCTGCAGCGCATCGCGCCGAGCTGGCGCGCGTCGAAGCGGGCGGTGCCGCAGGCATCGTCCGGTGCAGTCACCCATGCCCAGCCGCGCGCCTCGCGGGCGCGCGAGCGGGCCCATTCGCTTCCCGAGGAGGGAACGTGATCGATCAATCCGCTAGCGAGGTCGCACTGCTGATCGACCTTCTGCCCGCGCGCCTCCGGGAGGCGGTGCGGGCGTTCAACGAGGCCGACGACATCGTCGAGATCGTGATGGACCTCGGGCGCAACCCCGAGGTCCGGTCCCATTCCGGCTTCAAGGTGTTCGAGGAATACGAGATCGGCGCGGACGATCTGGCGCACGTCGTCGCGCGGATCGGCGATTTCGGCGGCGACAACCGCGCAGGCATCGCCCGCACGCTCCACCGGATATCGGCGCTCCGCAACCGCCGCGGCGACGTGATCGGCCTCACGCTGCGCGCCGGGCGGGCGGTGGCCGGGTCGGCCGAGATCGTCCGCGACGTGATCGAGAGCGGGCAGAGCGTGCTGATCGTCGGGCGGCCGGGCGTCGGCAAGACGACGCTGTTGCGCGAGGCGGCGCGGATCCTGGCGCAGCAGAAGCGGGTCGTCATCGTCGACACCTCGAACGAGATCGCGGGCGACGGGGACATCCCGCATGCGGCGATCGGGCGGGCGCGGCGGATGCAGGTGCCCGAGCCGGCGCTGCAGCACGAGGTGATGATCGAGGCCGTCGAGAACCACAACCCCGAGGCCGTCGTCATCGACGAGATCGGCCGCGAGCTCGAGGCGCAGGCGGCGCGCACGATCGCCGAACGCGGCGTTCAGCTGATCGGCACGGCGCACGGCAACACGCTCGAGAACCTGATCATGAATCCGACGCTCTCCGACTTGGTCGGCGGCATCGAGAGCGTCACGCTGTCCGACGAGGAGGCGCGCCGCCGCGGGACGCAGAAGAGCGTCCTCGAGCGCCGTGCGCCCCCGACGTTCGACGTCGCGCTCGAGATCCAGGACTGGCACCGCGTTACGGTCCACCCGAACGTCGCCTCGGCCGTCGATGCCCTCCTGCGCGGCCGGGTGCTGGCGCCCGAGCTGCGCTATCTGGACGATGAAGGGCAGACGGTCGTCGAGGCCGGCACGCCGCTGCCGCCACCGGTTGAGCAGCGCGCTGCCCTGCGCGGCGCGCTCTCCGGCCGGCCAAGCCCCGACGGCGCCGGCTGGACGCGCGACGGGCGCACGGGCCGCGCCGTGCGCGACCCGCTCGCGCGCGAGGCCGAGGCCCTTCGAACCGCCCAGGGCGCGCCGTCGACCGATCCGGCCCCCGTGCAACTGCGGCGCGTCTTCGCGTACGGCGTGAGCCAGAGCCGTCTCCGCCAGAGCGCGAAGACGCTAGGGGTGCCGATGGCGCTCGTCGACGAGCTGTCCGAGGCCGATGCGCTGATCACGCTGAAGAGCTACTACCGCAAGCGGCCCGTCGTCATCAGCGACGCCGAGGTGCAGGGTGTTCCGACGTACGTGCTGCGCTCGAACACGTTCGGCCAGATCGAACAGGTGCTGGCCGAGCTGTACGGCCTGCAACCCGTCGCCGACCCGGACGAGGCCGCCCTGCGCGAGACGTACGATGCGATTCACGTGATCCGCACCGGCCGGCGGGAGTTCATCGACTTGGCGCCGGCGAACGCTTTCATCCGCCGTCAGCAGCACGACCTGGCCCGCGAGGCGAACCTGGCCAGTCTTTCGCGCGGCAAGGACCCGCACCGCCGGGTGCGGATCTCGCGCGTCGAGGGATGAGCGACGCCGATGAAGCGAACAGCGGCGGCGACCGCGGGTCAGCAGGCCGGTTCATCACGTTCGAAGGACCGGAGGGTGCCGGCAAGACCACGGTGATGCGTGTCGTCGCGCAGCGCCTGCGGGAAGGCGGGCGCGCCGTCGTCGAGACGCGCGAGCCGGGCGGCACGCGCGCCGGAGAACGCGTGCGCGCCGTCCTGCTCGACCGCGATTCGGGCGGCCTTCAGCCGACAGCCGAAGCGCTCCTGTTCGGCGCCGCGCGCGCCGAACTCGTGGCGCAGATCATCCGCCCGGCGTTGGCGAACGGATGCGTCGTGCTGTGCGATCGCTACACGGACTCGACGCTGGCCTACCAGGGCTTCGGCCGCGGCTTGGACAAAGACGATCTGCGGGCGATGAACGCCTTCGCGACCGGCGGCCTCGCGCCTGACCTCACGCTCCTGTTCGATCTTGATGTCCAAGAGGGCCTGCGCCGCAGGCACGCGGAGGGCGGGGCGATCACGCGGCTGGACGCCGAGAGCGTCGTGTTCCACGAGCGGGTGGCGGCGGGCTACCGGGCGCTGGCGGCGGCGGAGCCGGGCCGATGGCGGATCGTCGATGCGGGGCGTGCGGTGGACGACGTGGTCGAGGCGGCGTGGGGGGTGGTGCGCAGCGTGATCAACGGCTGAGGCCGTCGCCGAGGGAGGCGCTGTGCAACCACCACGCACCTGCTTTCGCCGGCGCCAAGACGGGGTTTGGCATTCGCCGCAGGTGCAACCCGGCGACCCGGCCGCACCTGCGGCGACGCCCGCGTCCCGCTCGCGCTTACGGCCGAACGACGTACAACGGCCAGGGCGGTGCGAATGCGCCCAACCGTTCGATCGTCTCGTGGTAGCCGCCGTGGATCCAATCGCGCAGCAGCCATTCGCCCAGCTGGTCGCGGCAGATGTGGAGCGCGGCTCCGTCGAGCGGCACCGTCGCCGGCGGCTGCCCACCGACGGGCTCGGCGCTGCCGATGTCATCGACGCCGGGGTACGGCACGGCGCCCTGCCAGGCATGGGTCAGCACGTACAGGCACACCGTCGTCTCGCCGACGCCCTCGAAGTACGCCTGGATGCGCGGCCGCGCGCCGGCCTGGAAGAACGCGTCGGCCAGCGCGCCGATCGCCTCGCCGTTCGCGCTCGTGCCGCCTTCGCTGTCCATTTGGCCGACGCCGAACACGTGCACCCGGCGGCCGTCCGGCGCGCGCGCACCGAACCAGGCGCTGTCGCCGCCATCGATCGCTTCCTGGAGCCCGACGAGCACGTCGGCGTACGGGCTGTCGGCGAGGCGCACCAGCTGGCCGGACGGCTCGTCGGGCGGCGGCAGGAAGCCGTCGGCGTCGGCGGTCGGCGTCGCGGTGGAGCCGGGCGGGGGCGTCGACGTGCCGGGTTGCGGATAACCTTGGGCGGACGGTGGCCGCAGCGACAACGCCGGCGGCATCGGCTGACACGCGGCCGCCAGCACGGATGCGGCGGCGACGACGATCAGCGGGGCGACGATCTGGCGGACCATGGTGATGTGTTCCTTTCGTGGGGTGCAGCGAGGCTGTGGGGTTGCGACGGTGCCGCCCATCAGTGCGGCTCCCCGGTGGCGATCGACGGGGTCGTCGTGCGCGCATCGTAAGCGGTCGGGGTGGTCGGCACATTCGGGGTGGCGGACTTCGTCGACGCGGGGCTCGCCGTCGTCATCGGCGTCGACGTCCCACCGTCGCCCGACCCGCCGCTGAAGCCGCCGCCCCCGCCCCCGCCGCAGCCGACCCGGCGAAACCGCACCGCATCCGCGCCGATCCGCATGTCCGCCGGCGCGACATAGTCGTAGCGATCCGTGCGGTCGTTCAGCTCGACGACCGGCTCGCCGTCGAAGGCGAAGATGCCGACCGGCTGCCACCGATCGCCCTCCTGGTGCTGGTCCATGACCGAGACCCGGTCGCCGACCTCCCAGCGGGCGATGTGCGTGTTCGAGATGTCGGCGCCGAACGGCACGAACGCCTCGACCAGGTACGCGCCCGGCGCACAGCCGGGGCATCGGTAGCGGATCCAGTAGTCCTTGCTCGAGCCGTTCGGGTGGGTCCAGAAGTGGCCGCCGCCCCGGCCGCGCGGGTCGCGGAACCAGAACGGGCAGTCGGCGGGCGTATCACCGGCTGCGCAGCCGCGCCTTACGGCCGGATCGTCCTCCTCCACGACCCGCTCGTCGCACGAGGCGGGGCACGGCGGGCCGGCGGCGCTCGGCACGTAGACGCGCATCGGCCAGCCGTTGCCGCGGTGGGGCTGCGGAACCCCCGGGTAGCGGTACCCCGAGTCGAAGCGGGCGTTCCAGCCGAAGACGTCGAACGTCTGGTCGCTGACATCGCCGCGCCCGCCCTTGGCCCCCTGGAAGTGGAGGTGCGGCCCGGTGCTGTTGCCGGTCGTGCCGACGGCCCCGATCGGCTGTCCCTTCTCCACCGCCGCGCCCTCCTCGACGAACACCGTCGCCAGATGGCCGTACAGGTGGGACAGCTCGCCGTGGCCGCCGTCCGCGGCATGCACGTCGAGGTGGAGGCCGTAGCCGGCCGCGTTGCCGTCGTGCCGCTCGGCAAACCAGCGAGAGCGGCGAACCGTGCCGGACGCGCTTGCCAGCACGATGCTCGACGCGAAGGCAGGGCGCTCGCCGCCGCCGCACGCCTGGCGGCCGCCGCTGCGGGCATAGTCCCAGCCGCTGTGCCCGTCGTACTGCAGGCCGCACGGCTGGACGTCGCGGCCGCTGAACAGGACCGTCCGGC